>NC_019907.1:698750-1067500 GCF_000325745.1 Liberibacter crescens BT-1
AGTCAACGTTATCGGTCTATAGCAGATCGAGAAGCTATTGAAATCATCGCTGATGCTCAGCGTGATTCAGAAATAAATAGAGGTCAAGGAGATGCTGAACGTACCCGACTCTTTTCTGATGCGTTCAGAAGAGATCCTGCTTTTTTTGATTTTTATCGTTCGATGAAAGCATATATCAATGCACTTTCCTCTTCTGAAACTTCATTTGTTCTTTCTCCTAATTCTCAATTTTTTAAATATTTAAATGTTCCATCAGAAAGTAAAAAACCTCTTTCACTTTCTAAGTTTAAAGATTAATGAAATGTAAGATTTTAAATTTTTTGTTGAGCCTGTAATAATTATTAATGTTTTAATTCTCAATTATTTAGTTTTTTTAATATAAGTAGATTGCTTTATGACTTTCTATTATTAAAAATAAATAGATACACAAAACAAATAGGATAATTATGTGTAGTAGACATTAATTTACATAATAAATTCATCTTTTTTATATCCTTGAATATACAAAAGAGCTGTAAGGTCACTATAATCAATGCGTATTTTTGCTTGCTCTGCCAAGATAGGTTTTGCGTGCAGAGCTACTCCTGATCCTGCTAATTTTATCATTTCTACATCGTTTGCTCCATCTCCAACAGCTAAAATTTCTTGAGGAGATATATTGAGCATATCAGCTGTTTTTAAGAGAATTTTTGATTTTTCTTTTGAATCCAAGATGGGTTCTACTATTTCTCCTGTAAAAAGATTATCTTTTTCTATAAGACTATTTCCATAGTGCTCATCAAATCCAAGAGCATGAGCAATAATTTTGGTAAAGACAGTAAATCCACCTGAAACAAGTACGGTATAAGCACCATTTTTTTTCATAGTAGAAATAAGTTCTCTTCCTCCAGGGGTAAATGTAATGCGATTTTTTATGACAGTATTGATAATTTTTGTTGATATTCCTTTCAGGTAATGCATTCTTTGACGAAGTGCAGTATTAAATTCTATTTCACCATTCATGGCACGCCTTGTTATATCTAAAATTTCATCGCTTAATCCTATTTCTTTTGCTAATTCATCAAGACATTCTTGTTGAATCATGGTAGAATCCATATCAGCAATGAGGAGATGTTTGCGTCTCTTTTCAATTTCTTGGATAACGATATCAATTTTTTCATTACCAATAAAAAGTTTTAGTGCTTTTTGACAAATATCAATATTTGCTTCAATAGGAAGAATTATATCGCAAGCGATATTCTCTGCAAGCCAGTTAATATTTGAGCCGTTTACGACTTTAGAAGCTTTTTTTATCAACGAAATATTAAGCAGAGGAGTTGAAGGATTAGTAATAAGCGTGGCAACAAGAGGCATTATGGTTATCCTTTCACAAAATATTAATATTATATTAATAACGGGACCAACAGCAAGCGGCAAGTCAGGATTTGCTTTACAATTGGCAGATAAATACAATGGCGAGATTATTAATGCTGATAGCATGCAAGTTTATGATATCATTCAGATATTAACTTCTCGTCCGTCTATACAAGATATGAGAGGTATTCCACACCACCTTTATGGACATATATTTCCCGGAGATTCTTATTCTACAGGGGAGTGGTTGCGTTGTGCTAAAAAAATGATTTTTGATATACAAAAACGAGGACATTTACCTGTAGTAGTTGGTGGAACAGGCCTTTATTTTCGTGCATTAACTGGAAATTTTTCTGAAATGCCTGATGTTCCGGATTCAATTCGTAAAATTGTACGTGAATGGTTGCATCAATATGGTACAGAGGCACTTTATAGTAAGTTGGCTTCTATTGATTTCCCTGCATCTCAAAAGATAAAAAGTCGTGATGGGCAAAGAATTGCTCGAGCGCTTGAAATCTTTATGTCATCTGGAAAATCGATTACACAATTTTGGGAACAATCTAAAGAACAATCAATGTCAAGTTTATCTCCACTTAAGTTGCTTATTTTACCTGAACGTGATGAACTCAATAAAAATATTAAGCATCGTTTTAAATACATGATGGATAACGGAGCTGTAGAGGAAGTTCAGAAATTAGTAAATTTTGAATTATCTTCAGATTTACCTGCTATGAAAGCGATAGGTGTGCGTGATATCATTTTGATGTTAAAAAACGAAATAAGTTATGAACAAACATTAGAAAGAGGGGTTATAGCAACTCGTCAATATGCGAAAAGACAGATTACCTGGTTTAGAAATCAGCTTGATAAGAGTTGGCAAAGAATTCCTTCTTTAAAGGAATTTATATAAAAAATATTCTTTGTAATTAAGTTATCTTAATTCGTTGTGCCGGAAAGAGAATAACATCTCTGATTGAAGGTGCATTGGTTAAAAGCATTACTAACCGATCAATTCCTAAGCCAAGACCACTAGCAGGGGGCATTCCATGTTCCATTGCCTCAAGAAAATCTTCATCCAATATTTTTTCTTTTTCACCACGTTGATGCGCTTGTATTAGCTGCTCTGTCATACGTATACGTTGTTCTTTGGGATCATTAAGTTCAGAAAAAGCATTGCATATTTCCCAGCCATTACAATAAGTTTCAAAACGTTCTACAAATCGATTATCTTCAGGGAGTTCTTTTGCAAAGGGAGAAACATCTTTCGGAAAATGTGTAACATGTGTTGGTTGTATAAGGTTTTTTTCAACCAATTCTTCAAAAAGAAAATTAAAATTTCACCCCATTTTGCATCTTTTTCAACTTCAAATCCAGCATCCTTTGCTGCACATTGAGCTTCTGAACTATTTTTCAAACACCTAAAATCAATTCCTGTGGCATTTTTTACTAAATCAGGCATAGGTTTTCGTGGGAAAGGGGCTTTAAAAGAAATAATTTTTTCATCAAAAGCAAATTCGGTATTTTTATACATATTAATAGCAAGAGTTGAAAATATCTTTTCAACAAGACACATCATATCGTGATAATCGGTGTAGGCCCAATAAGCTTCCATCATGGTAAATTCTGGATTATGGCGAGTTGAAATACCTTCGTTACGAAAATTTCGGTTAAGCTCAAATATCTTATCTGTTAGGCCTGATATAAGAAGGCGCTTAAGATATAACTCTGGTGCAATTCTTAAATACATATCAGTTTTCAGTATATTATGATGTGTTTTAAAAGGATCAGCCGTAGCTCCTCCATAAATTGGCTGCAGCATAGGAGTTTCTACTTCCATAAATTCTTCTTCCTGCATCATTTGACGGATAGAAGAAATAATATGACTACGTTGTTGAAAGCGTAATTTGGATTCCTCATTACTGATAATATCAAGATAACGTTTACGATAGCGGAGTTCTATATCAGAGAGACCATGATATTTTTCTGGCATTGGACGAAGAGATTTGACCAATATCGTAATTTCTTCTGCATTGATAGTTAATTCGCCTCGTTTGGTACGACGCATATAACCCTTCACGCCTATAATATCTCCAAGATCTATCATTGGTAACAATTCTTGGGAGGATTGAAGAGTAATATTCTTGTGTGTAAATACTTGGATTTTATGACTGCTATCATGAATATCCATGAACATCCCTGAATTGCGTGAAGAATGAATACGACCAGCAGAGATAACAATATCGGTTGATTGTTCTTCAGGTTGTAGATAATTATATTTTTCTATTAATTGAGCATTTGTAAAGGTACGATGAAAATGAGCAGGATAGACTTCTTTTATTAAGTTCTTAAGAAGATTTAATTTTTGTTCTCGTACTTCGGTAACGTCAGACGATAGAGATACTGAACAACTGTCTTGGGACATTTTTATTCCTTATTTATAAATCCGTAGAAATTGATATTACGAGTTCTTTTGCTACTTTAAGTCTCTGACGCACGACAGAACGTCCAAGGATTTCTATGCTATCAAAAAGTGGTAGAGAACGTTTTGAACCAGATATAGCAATAAATAAAGGAGCTAAAACAATCTTAAATTTTTTATTTAATTCTTTAGATGTAATTCTTAGTTGCTCTTCAATTGTTTTCTTTTTCCATTCCTTTAATTTCTCTAAATCTTCTTGTACTTTATCTAGGATTTCAAAAATCTCTTGTGAAGAAAGAGATAAATCTGAAAAAGATAGCGGAGTTAAACAAATATTTGATTTGAATAAAAAACTTGCTATATCAGGTAATGCACCAAAATGTGTAATCCGAGATTGGGATAGTTTTAATCCTTCAATTAAAGAATTTTTTTCCATCGACCATCGAAATACACGGTTAATAAATTCCTCTTGCGAAAGTTTTTCTCTGATCCAACGACCATTTAACCAATCGAGTTTTTGAAGATCAAAAATAGCCCCTGATTTTGAAAAATTGTCAAGAGTAAATTTTTTTGATAACCCTTCAATATCCATTAACTCGTCATCAGTGCCATTTTGTATAAAAAGTAATCCAAGAAAATTTATAAGCGCTTCTGGAAGATAACCAAGTGCTGAATAATAAGAAATCGAAGTTGGATTTTTTCGTTTTGATAACTTCGATTTGTCTATATTCCTCATTAATGGCAAATGGATAAATTCAGGCTTTTTCCAATTAAGATATTCATAAATCAGGATATGTTTTGGAACAGAAGGAAGCCATTCTTCTCCACGTGCTACATGGGTAATCTTCATAAGATAATCATCAACAACATTTGCCATGTGATATGTAGGCATACCATTTTCTTTTAATAAAACTTGCATATCAATGGCACTCCAAGGAATTTCGATATTGCCGTAGATTCTATCCTTGAACGTGCATGAACCTCTTTCTGGTATTTTCATACGAACGGTATATGGTTTACCAGAATTTTTATATCGATTGCTCTCTTCTTCAGATAATCTCAGACAATATCCATCATATCGCGATGAAATTCCTTTTTGAAGTTGCTCTTTACGCATTTCCTTGAGTCTTTCCACACTACAAAAACAGCGAAAAGCATGACCTTTATTGATCAGTGTCTGAACATATGGATTATATATATGTTTTCGATCTGATTGGCGGTAAGGCCCATAAGGTCCCCCTACGTCAGGACCTTCAATCCAACTCAAACCACACCATTTAAGTGCATTTATTAAATTATCTTCAAATTCTTTTGTGGAACGTTCAGAATCTGTATCTTCAATTCTTAGAATAAACTCTCCTCCCATTTTTTTTGCAAAAAGATAATTAAACAATGCTGTATAGACAGTACCAACATGTGGCTCTCCTGTTGGAGAAGGGGCAACACGTACACGGACGTCAGAAGAAACCATTTTTCTGTCTTTCGAAATTAAAATTAAAAATATAAAAAATCATAATCCTTAACTGATTTAAGGCTAATATAACATAATAGATAAATATATTGCAAAAGCATCTCTCTAAAATTTTTTTAAATTATTAAATAATATGGAGATGTAATAATTTTAATAGCTATATAAAAGCTGTTATTGTATTTCCTTAATAGACTCAGTATATACTTGTCTAACTATTAATTTTTGGAGGGTTTTTTTATGTTTTTTACCGAGGCTTCCACGCAAACAGCCACGGTAGGCTCTAATAGCTTAAGTTCGGCTATGGAAATGTTCGTGTTGGTTGTCCCTTTGATGCTTGTCTGGTATTTTCTTCTTATTCGTCCACAGCGCCAGCAAATTAAGCAAAGAGCCGAAATGCTTAAAAGTATCCGGAGAGGTGATTATGTTATCACAGGCGGTGGTATAGCAGCTAAAGTGACAAAAGTTATTGATGATACTGAAATTGAGGTGGAAATAGCTGAAGGTATACGGGTACGTGTTATTAGATCATTTATCTCTGACATTCGTTCTAAAACTGAACCTGTAAAATAAAGAATATCAAGTTGTTCATATCACTTATTAAGTTAAGTACAGGATTAGTGATTGCTTGAAGAGGAAAGGAATGTTTTGTGTTCTTTACTCTAAAAGCTATTTTTTGTTATAAAAAAGAAAATATTGAGTATTTTGATACTATCAGTGAAAGAAGAATAGGGTTAATAGAAATTACTCTATAAAGTAATTATCTATATGGTCTATTCTTTAAATAAGAGGTTTTGCATCCGTAAATCCTGAATAACATCCTTACTGTTCATTCATATCCAAGAATAGAAACAATGTTGATCTCTATATGAGGAAAAAAATTTAAGGATGAATGAAAAAAAATCTAATATTGAGAGGTTTTCTCTTGAAATATTAAGAGATATTGACCGGGATCGATATCTTGCCTGCTTACTTTCTCCCAAAGAAGTCCGTAATAATCTAGCGACAATTTATAGATTTAATGCTGAATTAGCACGTGTACGAGATATGGTAACTAATCCATTGACCGGTGAAATACGCTTCCAATTTTGGAAAAATCTTTTTCAGAAAAATTCTAACGATATAGAAACAGAACACTCATCTTTTTCAAAGGAAGTTTTAGAAGCTATTAATAAATATAATCTTCCTTTTCAATGTTTTCTAGATATTATAGAAGCTCGAATTTTTGATTTATATGATGCACCTATGAATACTTCCCAACAGTTAGAGCTCTATGCTTCCAGAACTGCCTCTAACATTATTCAACTTGCTGTGTTTATTTTAAATCGAGAAGAAGTACCTTCTTTAATGAAAGCGATAATACATGCCGGAATTGCTCAATCTATTGGTGGCTTACTTTTATTAGCAGGTTTACATCGTAGCCGTGGCCAATTATATTTACCGTTGGATATCCTTGTAGCTACTGGACTTAATCGTGAAACTTTTTTATTAGGAGAAGATCGGCAACGTATATCAATTGCTATTAATGCTTTTTCTGAATTAGGCTTAGAGCATCTTTTAAAAGCAAGAAAAAATATTCAAAATATTTCTATGCCAATACTATCAGCTTTTATTCCTGTTAGTATTACAGAGTCTATTTTAAAAAAAGCTAAAAGTAATGGTGCAGATATCCTTGATAGGCAACAAATTATTCCTCAATGGTTGCGTCAATGGCATATGATGTATACTTTATATAAAAGACGGTTTTAATTAAAATTAACTCAACTTCTTAACAAGAGAAAATAGAGCTATTGCTATAAAAACTTATCAAGTAACCTAAAAAAATCTTAGATAACAGGTTTTTAATTTTAAAATAAAAATACTTTATCATTTTATTAAATCATATGATCTGAAGCATGTGCCAGCATTGTATAAACCTTTCCGCTATCTGACATAATATAGCTTTGAGTTATAGAAGGATCAGAGTTTGAATATGTAACATCAGATAATATTTTTTCAAAGTCTGCTATGTAGCTGTCAACAGCAACACGAAAATCATAATCATTTTCATATCTTTGTTTAATTTCATCAAATAGTTGCTGACCTTTCAAGGTATAAAGACGCCGAGTAAAAATGTTTCGTTCTCCTCGTGTATAACGTTTCCATAAATTAATAAAAGCATCATGATCAACAGACTTCGCAATATCTGATGCAAGAGAGTTAACAGGATCTATGGAATTATTAATTTCTTTTTTAGACTTAGCTGTTGGTTTCTCAAATCTTTTGTCTTGACTTCGTGGGGCTTCCATAAGTTCTTCTTCTTCATTACTTGAGGCAGCATGCAAAAGATCACTTAACCAACCATCATTTTTTGCAAACTTATCCTGATAATTATCAGAACGATTAGAACGAAGGTTTTTTAATGGATTAGAAAGCATCGAAGTTGGATTTCTTCCTGCTGCCATTGGTAAAGGCAGAGAGGGATCTTTTTCAGATTCTGAGATATTCAATTGATTTGGTTGATAGTTAACAACTTGTGCTAATTCTTGTAAGGCTTTCATCTGATCTCCAATAGCACGGCGCATAAAATTAATACTTTCTCTTGCTTCTTCAGATAATTCCATTGAACCATTTCTTAATTCACTACGAGTTATTTCTAACTCTTGGCTAATCGTACTTGCAGAACGACGTATATCTTCACTTGCTTCAGAAAAACGACTTACAGAAGAAACAATTGCTTCCTGTAATGTATCTAGAAGTAATCGAACGGCCTGATCTGACTTCTGTTCTATTTCAGAAAAAATATGCTCAATTTTAGCAAACGAAGAAGCAAGATCCCTCAGTAAAAGATCTGAAAAACTGTGTGCACGTTCTTCTACAGAATCAAAAGTTGAACTAAAATGAATAAGATTGTTATTAATTACATTTGTTGACTTTTCTGCACGATCTTCAATATTAGATAACGCATGCCCAATTTCTGTGAAAGATGTTTCAATATTATTCTGTATACCAGAGATTATCTTCTCTGATTGGTATTCAGTTTGATCAAAAACTTCTTTGATATTTTTGGTAAGAAGTGTCATCGATTCTTCAATTTCTGTAGATTTTCGTTCAAGACCATCTGTTAGCGCAGTTAAAGCTTTTGCACGTTCATCCAATGTTAAAGCAGTACTTGATTGTGCATCTAATAATAAATCACGAGTTTGGGAAAGAACACGGGCATGCTCATCAAATTTATTTACAATATCATTTATTTGTGAAAGAGTATGCCCTGAAATTTTATAAAGCTCATCAACCTTTCCTTCAAATAATTTTGATGAAGCAACAAGCATTCCTTTTACCTGATTTGCTGTTTCTGCAACATTATCTGTTGTTTTGTGTAAACGATTATCTATTTCTGAAAGATCATTAGTGGCATTATTGATAACAGAAGATATATCTGCATTGCTCTCTTTAATACGAGAAATCAGCTTATCAACATTACGAACAAGAATACTTTCTACTTTACTAAGTGCATTAGCAGAATTGCGAACCCTTTCATCAATGGCCTCAAGCATTAGAGAATTTTTTTCACCAAAAACTTTAACACCTGTCAATACAGTAGCCGTGATACGCTGAGAGATAGAATCTCCTATGTTAGAATATTGTTCCATAATACGGTTTGTTTTTTCTTCAATAACCTGTGATAACTCAACTGAACGACTGGTAAGTAAAGAATCCAAAGCATGAGTACGTTCATTAAAAGCTATATTAATTGAACTGCTTCGCTCTTTTAAAACCTTATCGACTTCTAAAATACTGGATTCTATTTCTTTTGTTCGTTCTTCGATATTAGTTTGGATAGCAATATTGTGTGTTTCTAATGTACGATCAACATTCAATAAAGTTTCATTTATACTGTGAGTTTGTTTTTCTATCGTAGAACAAACTGTGCCTGAACGGGAAGAGATTACTTTATCAGCTTCTTCAAGAGTTTTGATAATACTATTACTAGAGGTAATAAGATCAGAGTGTATTTTCTCTCCTTGAACTTCTAAAATTTTACTTGCTTCATCGATTTTTCCAGAAAAATATTCTATATTTTCACTCATAATTCCTTTTGCTGCTTCTACCTTGGTTGCAATTGAAATGCCAGCATCTTCAAAGCTCTTTACAACATTATCAGCTTCAACAGTAAGAAAATTATGCGTGTCATTCACTTGAGACACTATTTTGTTGGAATGCTCTTCCAGTCTATTTGCTAAAGAAAGAGTTCCTTTCTCTAAAGTTTCAAAGAATCCTTCGCTAACTTGTGATAAATCATTGGTCACTTGTATAGCTTTTTTAGCTAGAACATTAGAGACGTTATCTATTTCAGATCGTAATACATCAGACATAGTCTCTGTTTTTTGATTAATACTTTGACCTGCAACATCTATAATTTCAGATACTTCATCGACAACACCTGATATTCGACTTTCAAAAGTAGAAATATTTTTTTCAAAATGGATATCAGTTTCAAAAATTTTTGTACTTATATCAGTAATGGATGTCTCTAGACTTGAAGAAATATTATAAGCAGATTGCGATACATCATTGACGACATTATTTAATTTTTCTGATAGTCTTTCGACATTATTGGAGAGTTTTTCAAAGGAATCTACAGAAACATTAAAAGTCTGACGAATAGAAAGCTCTCGATCTTTCAGAGAAGTTTCCATCATAGATGTACTCTCAGTAACAGCGCTTACAATATAGGAGGCTTTTTCAGAAATATTGCTATCAAGATAACGACATTTTTCATCTAAAACAGCCGTAATTGTTTCTGCCCTGTTTCCTAAGGTTTCATTAAATTTTTGATGGGCATTTAATAAAACTGTATTAACATCGTCAACTCCTCCGGTTAACAATTTTTCCATACGGGATGAACTATCATCTAGAAGATCCTTAACAATATTAGAAGAAACCTCAATAATACTTCCTAGTTTTCCTCCACCGCCTGTAATGAGGTTCTCTAATAATTTTGCATGACTGGAAAGTTTTGTTTCTAGAGTTTTATGATTGTCGGCATATGCTGTACAAATAGAATTTATTCTCTCTCCAAAATTTTTATTAACTTTACTTTCAGTAGTGGAAATTTTTTCTACAACAATATTTGTATGAGTTTCTAATGTAGTGTCGAGACGTTGTTGACTTTCAGAAAGGGCAACAGCCAAAGCCATAGTTTTTTCATAGACTGTTTGAGTTAATTTTCCGATATCCTTGGATATAGAATCAACAATAGACTGAGGTTTCTCTGCAATACTTGACTCAAATTTTGATTGATTCTCTGATAAAGCCTGAATAAAAACATTGCTGTGCTCGAACATGATCGTATCAATTCTATCTGAATGTTTTAGAATATTTGAATCAATCTTTTGATGTTTTTCTTCTATTGTTGTTGAAATTAATTCTGCGCCTTTCTCTAATGTCTGGCTAAACCTTTTATGTGCTGTCGAAAGTGCCAGGTCAATCCCAGAGCTACCACCATTTAAAATCTCTTCTATTCGAGAAGAATTATTAGAAAGTAGAGAACCCATTCTTTCAGTAGAACTTCCGAAGACATGGTCAAGTTGTTCACCGTTGCTATGGAATATATTTGCCAAGGACTTTGCGTGGTTTTGTAGAGTTTCTTGTAGTTTCTTATGATTATTATCGTAAGCAGTGTATATAGATTCTGAATTTTTACTAAAGTTTTCTGCTACTTCATTTTCAGCATTAGAAATTTTCTCTACAATACTATTTGTATGACTCTCAAGGGTATCTTCCAAGAGCTTTTGACTCTCTGAAAGAGCAATAGCCAATGCCATAGTCTTGTCATATAATGTTTCGGTTAATTTCCCAATATCTTTTGAAAGACTATCGACAATAACCTGAGGACGATCTGAAAGGACTTTTTCAAACTTTGATTGGGTTTCTATTAAAGAGTTAATAAAAGAGGTGTTATGTTCTGTTATCATATTATCAATTTCTTGATAAGCTCCTTTAATAGAAGAACTTATTGCTTCTGAACGTCCATTAAGATCAGAATTAATTTGCTGACGTTTTTCTTCTAAATTAAGCGCAATATCCTTTATATTATTTATTAAAGTATTGCCTATTTCTTCGCTACCTTTGTTGATAACATTTTCAATTCCTTTTTGCCCGCTGGATAAAGCTTCTGATAAAACTGAAGCATGATCTTGAAGTGATGAATTAATACCTTGAACATTAGAAAATACAAGGCTTTCTATATTTCCATAAGAGCTAGATATCTGTCCGTTTATACTTGCTAAACTTTCGACCAGCTTCGTATCTAAAGCTCCAAACCGATTGTCAAAAGCATCCGTAAATTCAGCAATACTATTATCAAAAACTGTAGAAACCTTTTCAACAGTAGCTTTAAGTCTATCTTCAACCAGACCAGCCCGGAGATCAATATCCATGATTGCTTCATCTGAAGTTAATTGCAGACTTTTATGAAAATTGATACGCTGTTCTTCTAGAGAAGCATTAAAATTTTTCAAAGCATTATGGAGAGAATTTTTTATTGAACTTTCACCCAAGGAAAAGCCTTCAGATATCTCATCTGTACGATCCACCAACATTTTATTGAGTTGTTTGACTCGTTCGTCTAATATAAGGTTCAATTTTTCTGTATTATCATTTAATGTTGATGCATGTGTGCCAAAATGATCAAGAAAATTACGTCCACTTTCATTAAGAACAATTGATAAAGATAACAAACGTTCATCAAATTCTTTGTTTAAAGAAGAGCCAGTTGAACTCAATGTTTGAAGTAATTGGCTAGTTTTAGAAGACATTGTATTTACCAATGATTCTATTGAAAGATACGTTTTTTCTGTTAATGAAGATATACGGCTATCAATCATTGATGCAAATGCTTCACCTGAAGTTGAAAGACGAAGTGAAATATCTTCATGTGTAAGAGATAATTCTTCTCTAATTTGGTTATGAACTTCAACAATAGATGAGCGAATTCTCTCTGCGTGATTGAATATTGATTCACGTTCTGCGCTTAATTGTTCGATAAGGTTACGCATACGCATTTCGTTATCAGCATAGCTACGTTCAAGTGCATTAACTTCAGAGTGAACAAGTGTTTCCAGCTCACTTGCACGCGCAATGCTACGTTCTATTCCTTCACTCATGGCTGAAACTTCTCTGCGTACAGTTTGTCCAACTGAAACAACGCGTTCAGAAGCAACAGTTTCTGGTTCTACAAGACGAAGGGCGACTTCTGCTATAGAACGTGTAGCATTTCGCATCTCTTGTGCACGAGCGATCATGATAGAGAAAGAAAAAAATAACATAACAGGAAAGATAATTGCCATAAGCAACATCATGGATCCTGGCTGACTTACTATGTCATAAAAAGATTGCGCTTCAGATACTCGGTATAGTTTGATTGCTACAATCAAGCCAAAAAGAACCCAAAAGAATGAAATTATTGTTGAATTACGCAATGCAGTACTAATTGAAGTTTTATCGATGTTTTTTAGGATGTGAGTAATACTATTACTAGAAATATCGTTAGCAGGGGATAGTGCGGAAGAAAAAAACTTACTGGCATCACTCTGTTGAGAACTTGGTTTGGAATCATCATTTTTTGTAGATGCTGTAATATATTTCTGTTCGGAATCAGCATGGAGATAATCAGAATCTGAACTCAAGGCATCTTTGAGTGCTTTAAATGCCTTATTATAAATTACTTCATTCTGTTTATTATCAGCCATAAGCTTTACGCCTCGTAACCAGTTATCCCATTTTACTCGCAAAATGGAACTCACTTCATTACTTGTACTATTTATACTACATCCCTATAGCGTGAGTGCTTCAGCTATATTTCTTTTTTAATGAATCACTTTAAAAAACTCAATTTCGAAAGAAATCCCCCCTATATTAGACAAATGACTTAAATATAAATTAATAACATAATTTACTTTTTCTATAATATAACTGCGTTATTAAAGGATAATGAATTCCTTATACCATTAAGAAGTTATTTAAAACTTATTTTATATGCTTTTAAATTTTTATATTAATATAAAAATGAAGGTTGATTTTTCTTTAATAAAAGAAACTTATTGTATAATCGTGTAATTATAATGTACACTATATTATAGTTGCTATAAACAATTGAATTTATTTTATTTTTTTACAATGAAGTTATAATCTTTTAATCTCAATTTTCATTTTTTTAGCTCCTTGTTAGAGACTTTTTATTTTTTAGCATAGCTTTCTATAAGTTGAGACGTACTTGCTGACTAACCCATTGGCATAAATAATAAATTCCAGTTGCAAGGAAAGAATTATTGATTTCCTCCTTTATTCTTCTTGTTATTTAAGAGAGCAGGGGCTACAGGTTACTGTCAATAAAATAAATAAAGAATTGACTTTATAAGTTAAAAGTTAAACCGCTTGTATATGTTCAACAAAAATGGAGATAATTTTGACTAAGAAACCTCCTTGCAAAAAGTCAATTAAAACGTATTTTATTCGATATTTTTTGGTGGTTTTATTTTTTGCTTTTGCTCTTGTTTTTTTAACTGAAAAAATTGCTCGTATTGATTCTTCAAATCTAGGAGATTTCTTTTTTTCTTTACATAAACCAGCAATTATAACAGTGTTGATTGTATTAGTAAATATGTTAATTATAGATGCCATTTTTGGAATAGCTTTTATTTCATTTATAGTTGCGTATCCGCTTATATTAGGTTTGGCTTTTCTATCACAACAAAAGCAGAGTTATTTACCGGACCCATTACTTCCTTATGATATTCTTTTTGGACTTCAGATTTCAAAGCTTGTAGAAAGTATATTCTTTCAGCAAATATGGTCTATTGTTATTTTTGGAGCTGGTCTTCTTATTTTTTTTATTATTTTCATTTTTTTTATTAAGATAATTTGGCGTATTTTACCACGAATTCAATTCATTTATAGAATTCTGTGTGTAGCGATTAGTATACCATTATTCACAATGTTCTATTATATCATAGATTTAGAACACAATTCACCTTCATTGGTTAGAATGCGTGATACTTTAGGAATAATTCCTGAAGTTTGGGATCAGGCTTCGAATTATCGTCGAAATGGCTTTATTATTGCATTTGCTTTAAATATACCGATATCAAATATAAAACAGCCCAAAAATTATAATAAGCAAAGCATAAATGATATTGTTGATACAATATTTGCAAAGGAGCAATAGTATGAAAAGGCGTGAATTTTTATTAAATTCTTCTCTTTTTGCTGCAACTACGCTTTTGAATTCTATGGTTGCACCAGTTGCATATGGATCTTCTGATGTTACAAAAGAAACAAAGATTTCTCAATCAGACCGGACCCCTGATATTATTGCTATAATGAACGAATCTTTATGGGATCCAAATCGGCTTTCAGGGATTACTCTTACTCCAGATCCTATGGAATTTATCCGTTCCAATCTTTCAGGATATGTTTTTTCTCCTGAATTTGGTGGAATGACAGCTAATGTTGAATTTGAATTTCTTACTAGTTTTTCGAATGCTTTTCTTCCATATGGAAATGTTCCTTATCAAAATATTAGATCGCCGATACCTTCTTTAGCAGATTTTTTTCGAAAACAAGGCTACAAAGTAGAAGCTTTTCATCCTTACGAAGGATGGTTTTGGAATCGTTCTGAAGTTTATAAAAATTTTGGTTTTGAGAAATTTTTATCTAAAGAAATTTTGCCTCCATTGGAAAAGCACGGTGTATTCGCATCTGATGAAGCCTTTATCAAGGTCATTATGAATGAAGCTGATCACAGCACAGATAAACCTGTTTTCTTTTTTGCAGTTACACTCCAAGGTCATGGTCCTTATAGTCCACATCGTTATCCATATGAAAGAATATCTATTCTTGGTCTTCCTGAAAAAGAAAAGGAAATTCTTTCAAGTTATATAGAAGGAGTATATGAAGCTGATAAAAGCTTTGAGATGTTAATTAACTGGGCTAAAAAACGCAAGCGTGATACAATAATTGTGTTATTTGGTGACCATTTACCACCTTTAAGTTCTGTTTATGTTGTTTCAGGATATATGAAAACTCCAGTTGCACAAAGAAAAGCTCCATTTGAAATAATGAAAAAAGAACATGAAACACCATTGGTTCTCTGGTCATCCTGGGGGGGATCTGTACAACTTAATACACTAAGCCCATCACTTTTATCGTATTATATTTTAAAATTAGCGGGATATGAACATCCTTATTATACTGAATTTTTAGGTAAAATAGTGAACAACTATTCTGTTATTGATCGAAATGTTTTACTTTCTTCTCATAATGAGGAAACTTCTAGTTGGATTAAAAGAAAAATTCCTCCAATAATATCAAGCTGGCAACTTTTGCAATATGATCTTATGTTTGGAAAACAATTTAGCTTAGAAAAGCTTTTTGCAAATTCACAATCAATAAAAAAATCTGGATAAAAAGTTAATAACTTTCCTTATTATAGGCAATATTAATCAATCTTTGATAATCGTTTTAAATCAGGTGGTGTTGCTTCTATTATTAATTCTTTTATAGCCGTATCAAGATTAAGCTTTATTTGTTGTTGTGAACCAAATCGACGAATATTAACAGAACGTTCTTCAACTTCTTTATTGCCACAAATCATAATGATAGGAATCTTTTTTGTAGAATGTTCTCTAATTTTATAATTTATTTTTTCATTACGAAGATCTGTTTCAACATATAAGTGATTTTTACGCAATAAATGTGCAACTTCTTGAGCATAATCATTCTCTTTGGAAGTGATAGTTGCAATAATTATTTGTATAGGGGAAATCCAAAGAGGCATATTTCCAGAACAGTTTTCAATCAAAATTCCTAAAAAACGTTCCATAGATCCAAATATGGCGCGATGTATCATAACTGGTTGGCATTTATGTGAATGTTGATCAATATAAGAAGCTTTAAAACGCTCAGGAAGATTAAAATCAACTTGAATTGTTCCGCATTGCCAATCACGACCTATGGCATCTCGGAGTATGTATTCAAATTTTGGTCCGTAAAAAGCTCCTTCTCCTGCTAAAATACCTGTTTTAATCTGTCTTTTTGATGATTTTTCAATAATGTTTAAAACATCTTTCATAATATTTTCAGCACGATCCCAAAGGATATCTGAACCAATATATTTTTCAGGTCGAGTAGAAAGTTTTATAGTTATTTCTTTAAAACCAAAGTCTTCGTAAACTGACATAATAAGGTCATTAATTTTAAGACATTCATCAGCCATTTGTTCTTCAGTACAAAAAACATGGGCATCATCTTGAGTAAATCCACGAACACGCATCAGTCCATGTAATGCTCCAGAGGGTTCATAGCGATGTACTGAACCAAATTCAGCAAGACGAACAGGAAGTTCACGGTAAGATTTAATACCGTATTTGAAAATTTTTATATGTCCAGGACAATTCATAGGCTTCAAGGCAAAAGAACGTAAATCTTCTGCCTTTTCATCAGCACAATGGACAGAAAACATATTAGCTTTATACCAATCCCAATGACCTGATTCTTCCCAAAGTGACTTATCTAGAATTTGTGGTGTACTGATCTCTTCATAATCATCATGAATCCTTCTACGCATATAAGACATGAGTGTTTGAAACATTTTCCAGCCTTTATTATGCCAGAATATAACACCTGGTCCTTCTTCAGTAAAATGGAATAGATCCATTTCTCTTCCAATTTTACGATGATCACGTTTTTCAGCTTCTGAAAGAAATGTTAAATATTCATTAAGATCTTTTTGAGATGCCCAAGCTGTGCCATAAATACGGGTAAGCATTGGACGAGAGCTATCTCCACGCCAATAAGCTCCTGCTATCTTCATTAATTTGAAAGCTGTACCAATTTGTCCTGTTGATGCAACATGAGGGCCACGACAGAGATCCAACCAATTATTTTGAAAATAGATTGAAATATCTTGATTTTTAGGTATCATCTCCAGGATTTCTAATTTATAGATTTCTCCTTTTTCATAGAAAAAATTCTTTACTTTTTGGTGAGACCAGATTTCTTTACGAAAGCACTTGTTACTTTCGATAATCTTGCGCATTTGTTTTTCAATCTTGGGAAGATCTTCTGGAGTAAAAGGCTCTTTTTTTTCACAATCATAATAGAAACCATTGTCTATCACAGGTCCAATTGCTAATTTTGTTTCTGGCCAAAGTTCTTGGATTGCTTCAGCCATAACGTGTGCACAGCTATGACGAATTAACTCTAGTGCTTTTGTATCGTCACGTGTTATTAATTCAATTTTACCGTCATGGATAGGGTCATTAAGATCATAAACCTTACCATTAATTGTATAAGCAAGCACTTTTTTTGCTAGAGAAATCGATATTGATTCTGCTACATTATACCCTGTTGTTTTAGGTGGAAAGCTTTTAATAGAATTATCAGGAAATATCAGATTTATATCGGAGGACATAGAATGAGTGCTCTTTTGTAATCCTGTCTATCAAAAAACACAATGAAAAAAGCTAATTATTAAAGCTCTTCTCAATTTGCATTCATATGAAACTTATCTAAGAAGCAAGTAATATTAGCAATTTTAAAAATACGCTAAATAGTACTCACCATCGTTTTAGATTTAATTTTTTATATTTTTACGAACATGATAAAACAATCAAGCGCATAATATTTTATATTTTTTTGAAACTTACATAGAGTTAATAACCTTATTAAAAATTAAAACTACTTATAAACAATTGATGAAACACTTGTATTTTAAAATAATTAAATAAATAACTTTTATTTTTGATAAAAAAATACAAATACTTTTTTAATCAATTAAAATAAAACATCACAAATAATTTTTTAAGTTGCATATTCTTGTTTTTACTAAACTAACTTAATAACCTTTAATACATTCACTAACTTGGATCTGATTGAGATGATAATGAATATTAATTCAAGGAATGAGTTGTAGTTGATCTGCAGAAAGCTTTCCAGTACGGTTATTTTTCACTAATTCATAAGAAACTTTTTGACCTTCTTTAAGTTCAGAGATTCCAGCACGTTCAACTGTTGATATGTGCAGAAAAACATCCTTTTCATTAGGATCTTCAGGTTGGATAAATCCATATCTCTTTTCATTGCTAAACCATTTTATTAAACCAGTTTCCATGATTTACTCCTTATCATGCAAATAATTTTTGTTTGAGGATTTGTAACCGAATTTGCATAAAGGACTATCAATAAAACCACAACCCTTTGGGATAGCTACCATTTCAAACCATTCATCAACAAAAATCGATTTCGGCTTATAAACTAGGAAGAAAACTGTATTTTGTCAAGATAGAGGACAGAAAACTTTTATTTTATAAAGAAATTAAGTTTCTATTTAAGATATAAAATACTCGATCATTAATTGGAGTATAAAAAATTATATTTTTTGATATAAAGTGAAATGTTAATCATTATGACACACTTTAAGGTCATTTTTTTAAATTTTAATTTCCAAAAAATACTTAATACCTCTATTGAATTGAACAAAAATATTTTTTATAAAAAAAATTATTATTTAAATTTAATAAATTGAATCATGCAGGGATTGGGGTTATTACTTCTCTTCTTTATGATACACTTTATAATCATTTTTTAAATTTTAATTTTCAAAAATACTTAATACTTATATTGAATTGAACCAAAATGTTTTTTATAAAAAAATTATTATTTAAATTTAATAAATCGAATCATGCAGGGATTGCGATTATTACTGCTCTTCTTTTCCCAGTTTTATTGGATTCAGGGACATGTATCTTTGATATTGTCAATGTAATTCGCATCAAACAATTGCTTGAAGATTCAAGCTATGGGGCTGTTCAAGATTGTATGAATGAAATTTTAGAAAAATTGTCTTCCCAATCTCACCAAGAGATTAAAGAAATAATCAAGGGTAATATAAAAAATCATCTGTATCTCAAAAAAGAGTTTTCTGATCAAGAGATACAAAGAATCACTGATAATGCTTTTATTCAGATCTCCGATCCCAAAAAAGACACTCCTAAACATAAACCTCTTAAATATACTATTAAGACATATTTGAAGCATGATGTATTCATTTATAGTACTTTGTTAAAGTTTGCTCTGCATACGCTTGATTATCAGAAGATGCCTGTTAATTCTAATAACGCTATTAATCTTTCTTTACCTATTGTTAAAGTGGTTATGGTTTTAAGTAGTAATGCTAACTTAGGACGTTTTTTAAAAGGAAAGATAAAACCCCCACCACATGGCATAACGTTTGAAAGACTTATGGCAATGAAATTGCTTGATCATCTACATGATCACTTTTTACGTTCTAAAAAAAGACATCTTTTAATGGGTGCAATTCAATATGCAAAATCCATAAAATCCTTACCTTTTATTAGCAGCGAACTTAGTTCTGATTGGAAGCTAGCAAAAGAATTTTCCAAGAACTTAAATGTTAAATATGAAATGGGATGGGATAGTCCTGCGAAGGCTCTTGATAAAGCCAAGAAGATGTTAAACTGTTCCGATTGTAATAATAACAATCTTTATAAAAGGTATGTTATCCTATTTATGGGTCCTATTACAAAAAATAAAGCTCATTTGCCAGCTGGTGGTCCTGAAAAAACTTTGGAGGATACAAAAAAATATTGTATGGCGCTTCATGAAGATGGTATTGAAATCATTTCTGTAATGTTGGATTTCGATCTGGAGGTCATGAATGTTTTGCAGCAATGTGCATCTGATGGTCATTACTATAACGTTGAATATTCTGGTACTAACTCGGTAACGGCACACAGTCAAGATATAGCTTCCGGAATTATAGATGACTATGAGAAGGCCAAGAAATATAATTTTATAGATTTATAAAGTAGAGAGTATCTTAAATTTAATAGATTTTTTAAAAGAAGATATTAATTTTTAAGATGCTTCTTTAAGTGTACTGTTACCTTATTCTGGAAGATAAAGGCTCAAGCTGTTTTCTTATATCTTATTTTTAAGTTCTATTTACATCTTAAAGATGAAAAATTTTAATAAATTTTAAATTTTAAATTTAACCAATTTAAAATTTATTACATTTAGTTATTAGTTTAATTATTAATAATGATCAAACTGAGCTAAGAATGGTATCTTACAATAAACATTGGTTTAAATTTCATGAGTTACGTCATGGAAATTTTTCTTTGATTAGTGCTATTATTTTTCCTGTTTTTATGATAACAGGTGTATTTTTTTATGATATTATAAATTTAATGACAATTAAAAATCAGCTGCAAGAAGTTACTCGTACTGCCGCTAACGATTCTATTAATCAAGTATCAGGAAACATTTCTCTAGACGTAATAAGTAAGCTTATTAAAGTTAAAATAACTAACTATCTCGCTATAAACCAAGGATTTTCCACTGAAAATATAGAACAAATTATTAATGCAACTAGTATTTCTGTACAGAATCTTTCTACGCTTCCTATTGTATATTTAATCAAAACACATATACACTATAATCCATTAATTTATAGCAGTGTTTTTAAATATTTTTACTCTGATATAAGTATAGATATACAGGATTCTGAAAAAGTTTCTATTTCTAGTGATAAAATTATCAAGATTATTTATACCTGTTGCTCTTAAACATGATTATCAATCCTGTATTCAATAGGATTTATCATTAAAATTCTAGAGACAGGAAATACCACCGTTATGAGCTGACCACTGCATTGGATTGTTAATGAAATTTTCAGTTTGATACAAGGTTTGCTTATCAAATATTTTTAATTTTTGAGCTACTTTAAAAATATCATTCCAGGTAATAAGATAGTGAAGTTTTATATCTTTTTCTTTGAAACATGCCTCAACATTAGGAAAAATTCCATAGAAAAAAAGACTTAATCCGTGTTCGACTATGCCTCCAGCATCACGGATAGTATTAATAAAATTAAACATTGAACCTCCTAATGTGGTGAGGTCCTCTATTACCAGAACACGGGCTCCTTTAGGCATATAACCTTCAATTTTCTCCTTGCTCCCATGAATTTTAGGATTTTTGCGTACATAGATCATTGGTAATCTAAGACGTTCAGCCAAAAAAGCTGCAAAAGGAATACCTGCTGTTTCACCACCTGCAATGATATCAATACATTCAAAACCAGCGTTTCGTAATATTGTCGTTACTGCAAAATCAATTATTGCTGAGCGAATACGTACAAAAGAGATTAACTTCCGACAATCAATATAAACAGGACTCATAATTCCTGATGAGAGCTTATAAGGTTTATCTGGAGAAAAATTTACGGCTTGCACTTCAAATAACATTTTAGCCATTAATTCTGTTATTATTTCTGGTTCAGAAAAGCTGCTATAAATCATTCATAAATATCCTTTTGAAGGCACGGTTGGATGCTCACAATACGTATTAGGTTTTCTTAAAACCAGAAAAAAGTATATAATTAATTCTTAACCTTCCAATAGAGTGGCATATTCGGATTAAATACAGTTATAGATCCCATATTTGTTTGTTTTTTAGAAGGGAAATCAATAGGGGAATGATGTCGGACTAAAGTAATCTTTTCTGTATTTAATGGCATTTTGTACCATGAAGCTCCATTAGAAGAGATAAAAGCTTCCAAATTTTCAAGTTTATTTTCTTGTTCAAAAACCTGGGCAAGACAACTTAAGGCATTTATTGCTGTATAAATCCCTGCACAACCAGATGAACATTCTTTCATAGAATCAATATGAGGAGCGGAATCACTCCCAAAAAAGAAGCGAGAATCACCTGAAACGGCTGCTTTTCGAAGAGCCAAACGATCTTTTTCACGTTTAGCAATAGGTAAACAATAATAATGAGGATTAATTCCATTTATGAAAAGAGCATTGCGATTGATGATCAGATGGTGTGCGGTAATTGATCCAGCAAGATTTTCTTTAGAATTTAAAATATAATCAATACTATTAGAAGTTGTTAAGTGTTCAAGAGTAATTTTTAAACCTGGAAAACGTTTGCGCAGAGGATCTAATACAGTTTCAATAAATACAGTTTCCCGATCAAAGATGTCAACATCAGTATTGACTATCTCACCATGTATGCACAGAGGAAGGCCTATTTTTTCCATTCGCTCAAGGAGATGCATTATCTTATCGATATTATGTATACCATGAAAGGAATTTGTTGTGCTGTTTGCAGGATAAAGTTTAATTGCATGAATCACTCCTGCACGAGCTCCTTCTTCCATATCATCTGGGTTTGTCTCTTCAGTAAGATAGAGAGTCAATAAGGGTTCAAAGTGATGATTATCAGGAAGACAATCAATGATACGTTTCTTATAAGCTTTTGCGTCAGAGATCGTAATAATAGGAGGGATAAGATTCGGCATGATGAGTGCACGTTTGAAATGCTGGCTGCTATCAGTAATCACACTCCTTAATATTTCTCCGTCACGAAGATGCAGATGCCAATCATCTGGAAAAGAAATAATAAGAGACTGCATAGCTTTTTATTGATTGTTTTTTCATAAAAATTATTAATAAAGACCATAGCTATTTTTTTCCAAAGCATCAAGCCTCATTTTAAAAATCTTTATGAGTTAATGAGATTGATAGGAGTCATAAAAAAGAAGAGAAAAGAATGATTCTATTTTTAGATCAGCTACGAGATATTTCTATCCTGTATATGTTAAAAGTGCCAGCTTTTTGTAGAAGTCTTTCCAGTGTTAATGCAATGGTTGAGGCAATATCAGAAATCATTTTCATGATACGAAAAGCCTTTTAGTACGTATTTCGTAACCTATATTGTGAAGGGCTATACATAAAGGAAACGATAAACGCATTAGAACGGTTGTTCTCTGATTTTCAAAAAGCTAACAACACAAATAATTCATGTGTTCTTTCCCGATTTCATACTGCCTAAAAAACAGTTAGAATCGGGAGGCAATATCTTGAAAGATATTGCTATTTAAAGTATAAAATTCTTTATTAAACAAGTTTAAATAATCCAGTTTAGAACTATGAACACGTCTACTATAAAATTTTACTCTTTATTAGTTCTTCTATATTTTTCAGATATGGTTTTATTACTTAGCAATATCTGGTCTTCATTAAAAGTTACATCATCCCCTGTTTTTCTTGGAGTTACTCTTTCAGTAGGTTCAGCTTTACCTTTTTTATTAAGGAGGTTGAAATTTATGAAAATAAAAAAATTTATAGACATAAGTGAATTATATAAACGAAGAGTGATTATATATTCCATACTTTTTGTCAGTTCAGTTTTAAACTACTCTGACACAAAGTTTGGGTTTATAATAACCTCTTTAAGCATTGGTTATTTATCTCTTATAACTTTAAGTACTCTTGAGTCGAGTAACTCAAAACTTGTTCTAGATAATCATATTTCGTCCTACAGTGCATCAAGAATCATGCAAACATTAGTTCAAATCGGCTCCTTCTTTGGCGCCTTGACGAGTGGATATTTCTTAACAAAGATAAATTACAATCAGTTCATCACCTGTCTTTGCATTTTTGATATTGTTGTTAGCCTTTTTGGCAATCTTTTATACACAGAAAAAAAGGATCATTTTACACAAGATGACAGTGAAGTGATTGAAGAGGAAGACGTAATAATATCAAAAAAACTTAAATATTTAAGCATAGCTATTGGTTTAATTGGCTTACATATCTGTGCTTTTAATACACTAACCCCAGTACTCTTCCAGAATGTAAAAAACTTAAGTGCTAATTATTATGGTACCTGCAGTGGTGTAGCGGGTGTGGGAGCTTTTCTTGCTGCATTCATTAATATCAAGAAATTCAATTTCCTACTTCCGTCGCTTATATTAAGTGTTGCTGATATAATTTTTACGCAGACTAACATACCATTACTAGCAGTGTTAGTTTGCTTTTTTATTGGTTTCTCCATCAATACGATAAGAATTAACATAAGAAAAGAAATTATTGATGAAACAACAACAAAAATTGAAGCGGATAGTGTTTCAAAATATAGCGCAACAATTTATACTTTTTCACAATCAATTGGCCCTTTAGCCTTCGGTTTATTAACAAGTAATATTCTTTTAGGCGTCAATTCCTCTGTGTATTTGTTTCCTGTAGTTGGGTCTAGTATTTTTATCTTTATTTTTTTCATGCAACGAGGAATAAACCAGAAATGTCAAAAGACACAGTCATAATTGTCGATCCTTTTTTAGCAGGTACTTTGATCGCACCTGAATTAGAAAAAAAAGGTATTCAATGTTATGCGGTAATATCATCAGATGATATCCCTGATAGATTTTTAAAATCATATACATCTGAAGGTTTTGTCGATAAAATTCTGTACAGCGCTGAAGAAATAAAAAATCACATTAATTTTGAAAATGTGCTTGCCGTTGTCCCAGGAACAGAAACAGGCGTTTATTGCACTGAAGAGCTATCTGCTTTTTATAATGTAAAGCGCAACAATCATCTCACGACTGATTGGAGACGAAAGAAAAGTGTGATGCAAGAGAAGTTAGTCGAAGCTGGATTAAACAGCATATTGTCAAAGAGGATAAGCCAGGAGAATACAAGCATCGATGATTTAAACAGTAGCACTGGCTATGTTATTAAGCCGGATAACTCATGTCTAACAGATGGTGTCGTATTCGTTGATAGTAAGCAGGATGCAGTGAAGTGGATATCTCAGATAGATTGGAAGAAAAAGAATATTATAGGTGCGCGAAATGACTTTTATCTGGTGCAAGAAAAAATTGATGGTGAAGAGTTTGTTGTAGATTTGGTTGCTGACAAGAAAGGAATAAAAGTATGCACTTTATGCAAGTATAAAAAGGGGCTCCATAACGGAAGTCATTTTGTCTACGAAAGTCTTGAAGTTCTTGATGTAAACGATCCAAACTATATCGCTCTTGTGGAGTATGCCAAAAACGCCTCAATTGTTCTTGGTGTCGAATTTGGTTTAGCTCATTTGGAAATTATGAATACGAAAAAAGGGCCTACTCTGATAGAACTTGGGGCAAGGCTTCATGGTGGAATTGCACCTCTTGTATTTAAAAAATGCTACTCACCTGGACTATTGCAAAGCTTTGTAGATGTCTTAACGCAGGAATTTAATACTGCTCCTTCAACATTAAAGAACAAAGCAAGAATTGTCTTCCTGATCAATGAAAACGAAAACGTTAAAATTCCAGACATTAATACCTTACAAGATAAGATAAAAGCAATTCATGGTGTTGAACATGTAAAATTATTTATAAATAATAATGAAATAATTCCTTTAACGATTGATTTAGGTAATTGCCCAGGCATTGTGTCTTTGATTGCTGATAGAGACGTTGAATTAGATCTTTTAGAGAAAACGGTTCGTGATACTTTTCAATGAAGTGAGCTTTAAATGTACTCTGCCAGTGAAATTAAAAATGGAAACGTTACTTTAAAAAAATGGGAACAAGTGGTTTTTGCAGATTTTGATGCCGTTATTAATAATAAAGACAGACCATTTCCATGCGTATTCGCTGTAAATGGATATAAGAAAGATATGCTCAGATTTTCGTTTTATGAAGAAATCAAAGCAGCCGCACTTCGGGATGATCTTTGTGAGTTCTGCGAAAATTACCAATCATATGGTAAACAAACATCATTTGTGGTCTTTGAGCAGCCATTGCCTATTAAAACCATTAAAGAATATAGAGTAAAGTTCTGGAATATTTTAAATGACTTGAGCAGGTTAGATAATAATTCTTGGCCTGCCAATATACCAGAATGTTTGGATCATCCTGAATGGGAATTTTGTTTTCATGGTGAAGCTATGTTTATAGTTTGTAATACACCAGCTCATGTTAATAGATTGAGCAGGCGTAGCCCAGGTTTTATGCTAACAATACAACCAAGGTGGGTATTTGATGATCTTTTAGATACTGAAATTAAAGCAAATAATGCATTCGCTACGGTGACAAAAAGATTGGAACCATACGATATCGCCTCAAAATCTCCATTTTTAGGAAAATATGGCGACCCTCATAATAGAGAGTGGATGCAATACTTCCTTGATGATGGTGAAGATAAAAAAATATGTTGCCCATTTCGTAAAATGCAAAAGAATAATCCTGATAAAACGAAGATGAAAGAAGATGATAGTTGAGTTTTCTCATATTGATGTTTCTGAAAAACATGTTATTTACGATTTACTTTATAAACTCCTTCCTGAACAAGGCTGCATTGAATTTCAGCGTGATGCTCCCAATAAAGGGCATTTATGGCATCAGCATCAGAATAGTGAGACTTTATTAATTATTGAAGGAGAGTTAGAGTTCTTTTACAAAGACAAAAGTAAAATTTGTAGGCCTGGAGATGTTATCTATCTTCCTTCAATGATAAGGCACCAATCAATAGCTTCAAATCAAGGTTGTGTTTATGCTATAGCAACCCAATTGATTAACATAGGTTGAGTCATAGCATAGCGCATTGTTGAGATTCAGTAGTCGACATTTGAATTA
The DNA here is from genome assembly GCF_000325745.1 of Liberibacter crescens BT-1. Lineage (NCBI taxonomy): Bacteria > Pseudomonadati > Pseudomonadota > Alphaproteobacteria > Hyphomicrobiales > Rhizobiaceae > Liberibacter > Liberibacter crescens. Next base: position 725,469 of record NC_019907.1, read on the forward strand.
TTTTATGGGCTTTATGAAACTATCAAGAATACATTTTTGCCCAGAATGATCAAAATCAATGGTTAAATTTTGATCTTCAATAGCGATGATATTTCCATAACCAAATTTTATATGAAAAACTTTATCTCCAATTGTAAATGCATATTTTTTATGTGAAAGAGGAGTATTATCTTCTTTAAATAGAGGATCTGAACTTTCTTTATAGGAATCAATCCATGTATTTTTAGAATAATGCGCTGTATATTGATAATTGATATCACCATCCAGAAATTCTATTTCATCTGATGGCAGTTCTTTCAGGAATTGTGAAGGTAGGGTAGGTTGCCAAAATCCAGAATGGATACGTCTTCTGGCTGCGAGCCAGATATGGCATTGTTTCCTGGCTCTTGTAATGCCAACATATGCGAGACGACGTTCTTCTTCTAGTCCAAAGAGACCTTCCTCATCAATCGAACGTTGATGAGGAAAGAGTCCTTCTTCCCAACCCGGCAAGAAGACAGTATCAAATTCCAGACCTTTAGCTGAATGCAAGGTCATCATTTGTACAGCATCGGTATTTTCTCTATTTTGACCTAAATTAGCTACAAGCGATACATTTTCAAGAAATTCTCCTATTGAATCGAAGCTTTCCATAGCGCGTAGAAGCTCCTTAAGATTGTCTTGACGACTTTGTGCTTCTGGAGATTTATCATTTTGCCACATCGCCATATAGCCACTTTCTTCAAGAATGATTTCAGCAACTTTTGTATGCGGCATCTCAGTGAGCAATTCACTCCAACGATTGATATTTTCGAGGAGATTGGCTAGAGGAGCCTTACGTTGCTTTGGTAACTCTTCAGTTTCGATCATGTCTTTGGCAGCATTCAACATGGAGAGATTATGTAATTGAGCGTAATGACGCAATTGACTTAAAGTAGTATTGCCAATACCGCGTTTTGGAGTATTGACGATACGTTCAAAAGCCAGATTGTCATTGGCCTGATAGACCAAACGAAAATAGGCTATACTGTCGCGTATTTCCAAGCGGTCGTAAAAACGCTGACTGCCTATAATATTGTAACGGATCTGATGTTTCAAAAAATGTTCTTCGAATTCACGCATTTGAAAAGAAGCACGCACGAGGATTGCCATACGACTCAAGGGATGCTCCTTATAGCGCAGACATTCAATTTCATTTATAATTGCTTGTACTTCTTCTGTTGAGTCTCTGGCAACATGGACTTGAACTTTTTGTTCTTCATCTATTTTTTGTTTTGTAAAAAGGGTTTTATGCAGTCGATTCTCATTATGAGAGATCAGGTGTATTGCCGTTTTTAAAATAGGAGAAGTAGAACGGTAATTTTGTTCAAGATTGATGACTGTTGCATCAGGAAAATCTTTTGCAAAACGGAGAATATTTTCAACTTTTGCGCCACGCCATGCATAGATAGATTGATCATCGTCGCCTACACAGCATATATTGACTTTTTGTCTAGAATTTTCTCCTGTTTTTTGAGTTAATAATCGCAAAAGCATATATTGGGCGACATTTGTATCTTGATACTCGTCAACCATGATATAGCGAAATTTATGATGATACTCTTTAAGAATATCATCATTTTTTCGAAAAATATTGATTGGATTGAGAAGTAATCCGCCAAAATCACAAGCATTGAGTTTCTGTAAACGCTGCTGATAGCACGCATACAATTCGCTTCCTTTATGGTCAGCAAACATTTGCATTTCGGTATTCAGGGTATCTTCCGGATTGAGGCCTTCATTTTTGCATTGATCAATCAGGTTAGCAAATGCCCGAGGATTCCAGCGTTTATCATCAATATTTTTTTCCTGCAGCAACTGCTTGATGAGTCGTAGAATGTCATCGGAATCAAGAATGGTAAAGTTGGATGATAAACCCGCTAATTCTGCATGGCGACGTAAAAATTTAGCCCCAATAAAATGGAAAGTTCCAAGCCAAGGTATGCTATATACTTGATCTCCAATAATGGTTGAAACGCGTTCTTTCATTTCGTGAGCTGCTTTATTGGTAAAGGTCATGGCCAGGATTTGAGAGGGATAAGCTTTTTGTTCACAAATAATACGCGCTATACGTGTTGTTAGTACTTTTGTTTTTCCTGTGCCAGCGCCGGCAAGCACGAGGAGAGGGCCGTCAATTGTTGTGACTGCTTTTGTTTGCTGGGGATTTAATTCTTCTACTATCATAGTATTGCGGGATTTCAAGAAAAAATATGCGGTATTATTTTTAATTTAAACAAGATTTTCTTTAGATAAAACCATCGATCAGAAGTGATCAACAAATAATTTAATAAAAAAATATATAGCAAGAAGACAAAAATAAAAAGAGGACAAAGATAGAGTTTTATTATATATTGTATAATGTAGTTTAAATTTTATTTATAATAATATACTTAACGATAAAATAAAGGGAAATTGGTTGTGATGATAAAGAAATCAGTGGTTTCTGTAATTACAATAAGCATGATTACTGGATGTGCAACTACAACGTCAAATCCTTATACTGGTGAACAACAAACATCAAACGCTTCTGCTGGCGCCCTGTTAGGTGCAGCAGCAGGTGCTATCGGTGGTTTGGCCTTAGGAAATTCTAAATCATCGCGTATTAATGGGGCCTTAATTGGTGCTGGTGTAGGTGCTCTTGTTGGAGGTTCTATTGGTAATTATATGGATAGTCAAGAAGCAGAGCTGCGTGCTCAATTACAAGGGACAGGGGTATCAGTGAGTCGTTATGGTAATAGGATTGTATTAAATATGCCATCTAATATCACTTTTCCAATTGATCGTGCTGATATAAATCCTGCTTTTTTCCCGACATTGAGTTCCGTTGCAATTGTCCTTGCAAAATTTGATCGTACAATGATTGATGTTAATGGTCATACTGATTCTACCGGTTCTCTTGAACATAATCAGTGGCTTTCTCAACAGCGAGCTAATTCAGTAGCTGAATACCTTTCCTCTCGAGGGGTAGAGATGCGCAGGGTTTCTGCTATGGGTTTTGGTCCTAATCAACCAATTGATACGAATGCAACTGCTATAGGTCGTCAGCATAATCGACGTGTAGAAATTAAAATAGCTCCTATTAACAGTTAATCTTTTTAAGTAAATGGAAATAAGGCTTATTGTACTCTTTTCAAGAATTGATATCAATGTTTGACTGAGTATATATTTCTTTAAATAATGGATAAAATTCATTTAAGATTTATGAGTTAAAAGAGGCGATTCTAAAAAATATTTGAATTGATGTAGAATGCTATCTTGCAAATAGAGAAACTAATTTATTTCGATATGGTGCAGCGTATTTAGATAAATTATTTTTAATTTGATTTTTATATTAGTATAATAAACTTTGTTGATTTATAATAAAGAAAGTTTTAATTCTTGATGCTATCTTACTGTTGCTGTGCATGGCAATACTATACTAACGGGTTTAAACGGAGAAAACTGTTTTGCTCGGACGAATACTGATTTTTTTCGGTTTATTGTTAACTATTGTTCTTATTGGAGTATTAGTTGCTCCGATGTTCATAGATGGAACAGATTTTCGATCTAACTTTGAACGGCAGGCCAGCATTATCCTTGGTAAAAGAGTTGTTGTCCATGGGAATGTTAGTGCCCGTATTTTGCCGTTTCCATCAGTAACACTGTATGATGTACGTATCAGTAAAGATAATGGTGAAGATGTTCAGTTAAAAATTGATAAATTTTCAATGGATGCTGAACTTGCTCCTTTTTTATCTGGTGAAATTCGCATATTTGACATGCGGATTGAACAACCACATTTAAAAATCCAGCTTTTAAAGGATGGTGGTTTTGACTGGTTTCAAGAAAACAAAATAAAAATTCCAATGCATAGTATTATTTTGGAAAATGTACATATTAAAGGAGGAGAAGTAGACTTCTTTGATCAACAGTTAGGGCGTCATCATTATATTGTTGATCTTGATGCAGAGATGTCTGCTCATGCTTCTAATACTCATAATCTTTTAAAGAGCTCTTTGGGAGGAGCTTTACGGCTTGAAGGAAGTGGGATTTTTGATGATAATCGTAGTGCTTTTGGTCTATTTGTAGAATTTCCTGAATCAGGAAATATAATACCTCTGAAATTAAAACTTTCTCCTGATTTTTATCCGGTCGTCATTGATATAAATGGACAGCTTTATTTAGATAAACAGCAGCCTGTTTATCGTGGTTCTTTTATGGCTTTAACAGATCCGTTAAAAAATTTAGGAATACAGGAATTAAAAGAAAAACCTCGTATTTCAGGAGATATTGAAATTACGAATCAGCGTATCAAAATACCGCAGTACCAAGCTGAATTAGGAAATATTAAAGAAAATCCTTATGTTGTTAAAGGAAAAGCAACTTTAGAAATGGGTTTTAATCCAGAATTTTTTTTAATTGCGCATGGTCAAAAAATTAATATTAAAAACATTATTCAGGAAAAACATGAAGGAAAAACGAGTAGGAATCCTATTGTTTTTAATAATGACTGGATCAGCATAATTATGGCTATTTCATCTCGTCTTCCTGTTCCTTCGATACAAGGACGGGCAAGTATTGATCTTCCTGCTGTTATTTCTGAAAAGGTATCATTGCAAGATATTCATCTTGATTTATTATTTTCAAAAACAGGATGGCGTATAGACAAAGCTATTGCTACTCTTCCGGGAAATACCAAACTAGAAGCAAAAGGAGATTTTCTTTTTAAAGGACAGCCATTATTTAAAGGTCATATTCTTTTGGCATCTACTCAACCTTCAGGATTTTTATCGTGGATATATCCACAATTTAATTCTCAACGTTATCCAATGATGTCTATAGGATTTTCTTCAGATATTATTATATCACGGGAATCGCAATTATTTGATTCATTAGAAATAGATATTGGTTCATCAACTTTTAAAGGACATGCAGCAAGACAGGTTGTTTCTGGTTATCCATCTATTGTTAGTGCAACTCTGGTTGGTGATCAATTGGATATTGATACTATTCATGCTTTACAAAATATATTTATGCAACCTGAAATAAGTTCTACTCTTTTGAGCAATCATGTTACTGTAGAGTTAAAAACCGATAATGTGTTCATTTCTAATGTTAAAGCAGGAGCTTTAAACATATGGTTTACTCTTGAGAATAATAATGTTCATATTAATCGCTTGTCTCTGGTTAATGTTGCTGGTGCTGAGATGACACTTTCAGGTCAGGCATCACGTATTTCTAATACATGGAACGGAACAGGAGAGTTCACATTTAAGGCGGCAGATCCTTCTCCATTTCTTGCATTAGTGAATGGACTTTTTGGGCCTCATCCATTTTTAAAGAAGCTTTTTAATAATGCTCGTTGGTATAATAATACAGCGTTGCGTGGATCTATAAATCTTAAAGAAACCAACGAACAGAGTATTACAGTGACTATGGCTGGTGTTGGTAATGGCAGCCGTCTTAATGTCGATTATCGTATATCTGATATATATCATCAAAAAGAAATAAAATTTCAAGCAACCATTGAAAATCAAAATACATCTATTCTTCTTGGGCAGGCTGGTGTGGAAACATTACCTATAGATGTTAAGGCTGATACAAATGCACGATTAACTGTTACTGCGAAAGGCGCTCTTAATTCTTTGCTAGAAAGTCAGCTCACTTTCGCAACAGATCATAGTTTTTTTACTGCAAAAGGAATGGTTGGTGTTAATACAGAAAATTTCTTATTGGGTAAAGCAAATCTTTCACTGGAAACAGTTGATTTGGATCCATATCTTCTCATGTATGGAGTAGCTCTTCCGAATATTGGTACGGGTTTACCTATAAAATTGAAAGCCGAAGCAGAAGTTAATTCTAAGAATATAGTTTTATCAAATATAGTTGGCGAAGTAGCAAAAAAAAGCTTTTCAGGTAGCTTAACGATTAACCCATTCGTTAATCATCCTAAAGTTGAAGGTGATTTAACATTTAATACTATAGATCTTGATTGGTTAATATCTGCAGTTTATGGCCCTTTAACAAATTTTTTCTCTGAAAATGGATGGAATGCTACATTTATCAAACCTGTTTTTTCAGGTCTGAATTTAAAATTAAAATTACATGCAGCAATATTTGATACACCTTTAAAGGAATTCATTCATGATGTTAATGCTAATATTCTTTATAATGGCGGGCAACTACAATTAAATGATATTCATGGTCTTTGGAAAGAAGGGCAAATAAAAGGCAACATCTTGCTTGATAATAATGATGGCTTTGGATTTTGGAAAATGAATCTTCAGGCAGACGGTTTAGATCTTTCTACCTTTAAAGGAGTAGATAATGCCAATCAACCTTTATTATCAGGGAAGTTTAATTTAAAGCTTGATTTAGAAAGCACAGGGAAGAATTTGCTTGAAATTGTTAAAGGTATGATAGGAATGGGAGAATTAAACCTTCCTGAAACCTCAATTAATGAGTTAAATTTGAATTTAATTCAATCTTTAATTTCAAAAATTGATGTTATGAAGGAAGATATAAAGGATGAAAATATTCGTTATCTTGTTAGTGAGTTGTTGAAGAATAGTAAAACAAAATTGGTTCCTGTCGTTATGCCGTTTCAAGTTATTTCCGGGAATCTAAAAATCCATAATGTAAACATTGAACAGGATAATGCTAATTTAGCTTTTAATGCAAATATTGATTTTTTGAATTCAAAATACCAGTCTTCACTTGAGATCAGGTTTCAACAAAGTCAATTAAATATGAATTTAGGTTCGCCTACGTTGAAGTTGGAATTTTATGGTCCATTCGGAAAAATACATCGGCGTATTGATGCTGTTGAAATTATAAATTATATATCTATGCGTTCTTATGAACAGAAAAGACGACGTGTTGAACGCTTACAATCACATATTCTAGAAAAAAATCTTTTGCATCGTGAGGCAATATTTTATTCTTTTGATAATAAAACATATCATTAAATATGCTAAATTTATTATTTGCAATGGTATCAATAAAGTATAACAGCTATTATACTTTATTGATACCATACTATTCTCATAGAGAATCTTATAACTTCCTGTATAACTCAGAAATTTGATAATAATTTGCTTATTTTTTTCTAAAAGTATCCAATGATATTACTGAAGCTGGCTTTTTATTCTCTTTATTTTTAATGGGATCATTTTTAAGGAAATCTTTTTAGTTACATTATTTGAAAGAATAGGCGCGTTTTTTTCTTCTTCTGTAGTTATTTCATTAATAGAGACATCAAATTCTAATTCAAAATTAACAGATGGATCATAAAAGCCACGAATAGCATTAAAAGGTACAGTTAACCTTTCTGGTACATCAGAAAAAGATAAGCTTATTTCAAAATGGCTTTCCAAAACCTTGAGATCCCAAAATTGATTTTGAATGACTATAGTCATCTGTTCGGGATAGATTTTTTTTAGATTTTGAGAAATACGTACTCCATGAGCATTTGTTAAAAAAGTTATAAAGAAGTAATGATCTCCTGGAAGACGACCAGTTGCAGCAACTTCAGAAATAACAGTTTTTATGACACCACGGAGGGCATCTTTTGCCAGAATGTCATAACGAATGTGATCCTGACTCATTATTTACTCTTTCTACTTTAATACAGAAATACTTAATTATTTTGATAACTCTGAAAAGATACTATTAATTTTTTTATATAGAAAATCATTATAAAAGATTATTAGATAACTTCACAATATGATTTATTCTCTGTTATACGTTAAAACTTTTAAAGTGAAGGCTTCTGTTGCCAGGCGCCTTCGGGCCCCGCCTAATGGTGCAACCCATCAGGACTTGAGTTGAAGTGTCACACCGCAATTAAGCAGCGAGACGTGCTTCAGCATAGTTGTCGTTTGCAACTAGATTTTAGCCCGATAACGGTGGTACAATACCGAGCAAACTTTCAATCTTTACGCCCTTGTCGATCCTGTTTCGCCCCCATTATATTGATTTAATATTAAACAATTTTAAAAGGTTATGGTGGAGGCGCCGGGTACTGCCCCCGAGTCCAATTGGTTTATTATATTGAATATTTATTGCTATAGTCATAAGATATAATTTCTTTTGACAGCATAAATTATAAACTTTTTTTATGGAGTTGAAAAGAAAATAATGATGTATTGACGTTCATTTAAAAAGGCTTTTACTTAATATTGTTGTTTTCTTTACAGTCTGCGAATATATCAAGTTTTCTATTTTTTATAGAAGTATTAACATTCATCATTGATAAAACAGAATGAAAGAGATTGTCATGAGAATGTTCTTTATGCAGCTTAGTTCTTTTAATACATTCTTGATCAATAGAAGCAGTTTTTGAAAAATCAGGAGACATCCATATAACAAAAGGGATATGTGTTTGCATTCTAGGAGCAAACATATAGGGCGTTCCATGAAGGAAAAGCCCACCTTCACCAAGTGATTCACCATGATCAGACATATAAAAAATTGCTCCACTCATTTTTTGTGAGCGTAATACAAGTTCATCAATAAGTTTGCTTAGAAAATAATCAGTATAAAGAATTGTGTTATCATAGGCATTTCTGACTGCTTCCATAGAACAGTTATTAAAATCTTTTTCTCTGCATTCCGGCTGAAAATGACGAAAATTATCTGGATAACGTCTGTAATAAGCAGGTCCATGACTACCAAGCTGATGAAGGAAAAGAACGCTGTCTGTCTTTACGTTGTCAAGCCATTCTCCAATTTTATCGAGCATAATTCCATCTTGGCATTCACCTTCATTGCAGAAACGAGGAGATTTGCTATTTAAAAAAAAGAACGTTCTTTATACGTTTAGCAACATCTTTACTGCCTGTGTTATTATCCCACCACTCAACGTAAATACCCGCATGGTGAAGAACATCAGGAAGAGTTTCTGTTGTACGTCCTTTCTTGAAGCTGTACTCTGATTTTGGATATATAGAAAACATACATGGAATAGATACTTCTGTCACGGTTCCACAGCTATTAGTGTTATCAAAATATAGCACATTACGTTTTGAAAGCTCTGGATTTGTTTCCTTTTTATACCCGCCAAGAGAAAAATTATTTGCCCGTGCTGTTTCTCCTGCAACAACAATAAGAACACGAGGATTATGATTTATCAATGGTACACCATCAACTTTTGCATCGGTCCCTATTGGCATTACAACGATATTATTTATATTTTTATAAGAAAATTTATATTTGATTGCGCTTATAATGGCTGTAAAAGGATTAATTGTATGCATAGCATACCGGTACGCACGGATTGTAGGGATAAGTTGTTTTGAAAACGAAAAAGTTGTAACAACAGAGACTACAAGAAGAAAGATTATAATTGCAGCATTATATGCTACTTTTGGCCACCAATTACGGTGACGCACTCGTAAAAAGAAAAATAAAATTGATGGAATAATACCTGTTACAAACACATATATCAAGAAAGGAACGGTAACTAGAGCTTTTACTTCTGCATGTGTTGACTCTAAAACATTACGGATCATATCTTCGTCAATAATGACACCAAATTTATCAGTAAACCAGGAAGTTACACTTCCAATCAAAATCAGCAATATGAATATTGGCTTTATAATATATTTGACTGAAAGCATTGTAGTAAAGGCCGTAAAAAGGCAAAACAATATAATTGCTAAAATGGCTGTTAACAAAATACTATGATGGAAATTTTCATACATTTTGGAAAAGAACGTTCTGTTCATAATTCCTAGAATATAAAGAGAAACAAGCATTGAGAGGGTAATACTTCCTATCTCAGCTCGATAATAAAGAAATTTATTGTTAAAGTTCATGTTTTTACCCAGAAATGGACAGTAGTTTTAACAAAAACCATGTCAAACAAAAAATAGGACAAAGGAAAATCAAGGAGGAATATTTATATCTCTTTTACCTATATTATTCTTATAAAATTCAAAATTTTTATAGTGACTATCATAAATTTATACTTCTTCATAGGTGTAATTATAAAATTTTAATTTTTAAAATTGAACTAAAGATAGTTGTATAAATGATGGGCTTTGTTGGTAAATTTAGGTATTGAGAAGAGACTTAAAACCAATAAAAACCTTTTATATAAGATTCAGTACAATGAAGAGTAGCTCATATAATCTAGAATTGTTTATTGTTTTTTGTATAGCAGTCCAAATGAATTCTGAAAAATCTTTTAAAAAATATAGTTTTACGCTATTTAGTTAATGCAAATACTACAATTAAGGCATAAACAGACAAGAATTTTTTATTTTTAGCTATTGTAGAAATCTTTATTACTATAGTTGAAAATTAAAAGGGAAAAGAGGGTTAAAATTTGCAATGGCAGGATAATGCAATAATTCTTGGATTACGTGTTTATGGAGAAAAAAGTATTATCTTAGAGGTGATAACATCTCATCATGGACGTCATTTTGGCTTGGTTCGTTCTGGGCAATCACGTTTTATGAAAGCAGTATTACAACCTGGGAATCTTGTTAGTGTGGTATGGCGTGCCAGATTAATAAATAGTCTTGGAGAATTTCGTGTTGAAATGTTAGAGCAACGTGCTGCACGTTTGATGGGCAGTGCTCTTTCTTTATACGGTTTGCAAAGCATTATTCTTTTATTACGTCTTTTACCTGAAAGAGATTCTTTTCCAGAAGTTTATGAAATGTTTACAGTCATTATTCAGTATCTTGACAATTCAAAAGTAATTGGAAAACTGTTTATACAATTTGAGATTGCTGTTCTTAAGAATCTTGGCTTTGGCTTGGATTTAACAAAATGTGCCGTTACAGGCACAAAAAATGATCTTGTTTGGGTTTCTCCCAAATCTGGTTGTGCTATTTCACGTACAATAGGACAAGCTTATGCTAAAAAGATGCTGGTATTGCCTTCTTTTCTTTATGACGACAAAACCGAAAATATTACTGCTTTTGACATAGAGGCTGCATTTCGTTTGACAGGTTATTTTTTTAATCGGCATGCTTCTCACCAAACTCCTTTTGATCAAGGAGGAGTTCGTACAAGATTTTTACAAAAATTACTAAAGATGTTCTAAAAGGAGATACCTTTTATTTTATGGCTTTTGATAACGTAAAATGTAGATAGACTAAGTATAAGTTGTTATTTGCGTACACAATCTTTGCCATATGGATGACATTTTTAAAAAAGATTAATTAATTTTAAGATTAAAAGAAGATATGAGTTGCACTAGATAAGAAGATGGCAAGAATAGCTTACGGTCATCTTTAAATAAAAAAATCCTGTTCAAGCGTACTTGTTTATGAAATCTGAAGGCGATTCTGCAGAATGGTTAAAAGTTCAGAATCGCCTTCTCCAGTTTAAGGAAATGATTTCAGTCTATGGAGAGCGGAAGGCATTTTCTTTAATTATAGAACAGGGGCGGGGATAAATTTCTTGATTTATAAGGATAATTGTTTAAACATACTTTTATCGAAGTTTTTTTAGGCTAATATATCTTTGGAAAAGCAGTCTTTAATTGGATTAACACGCGAGCAATTAGAAAATTTTTTGCAAGAAATTGGTATCTCTCGTGAGCATGTTAGGATGCGTGCATCTCAATTATGGAATTGGGTTTATGTAAGAGGTTCTCGTGATTTTGAAGGGATGACAAATATCTCTAAAGAGATGCGTCATTTTTTTGATGAACGTTTAAGTATTGTATATCCAAAAATTATGAGCGAGAATATTTCTAAAGACGGAACAAGGAAATGGTTACTGCAGTTTCCTGCAGGTGGTGCTGGTCGTCCAGTAGAAGTAGAAACAGTTTATATTCCAGAAAAAGATCGTGGCACTCTTTGTGTTTCCAGTCAAGTTGGATGTACTCTTACGTGTTCATTTTGCTATACTGGTACACAGAGGTTGGTTCGCAATTTGACAGTAGAAGAGATTCTTTTACAAATTCTTGTAGCACGTAATCTATTGAATGATTTTGTTGAATTAAAAACCAATACTGAGGTTTTGGTCCAGTCAGAACAGAGGAAAATTTCTAATATTGTTATAATGGGTATGGGTGAACCTCTTTACAATTTTGAAAATGTTAAACAGGCATTGCTGATAGCTACCGACAGTTCTGGTTTATCTTTTTCCAAGCGTCGTGTTACGCTCTCTACTTCTGGGGTTGTTTCTCAGATGTCACGTGTTGGTAGTGAAATTGGAGTAATGCTTGCTGTTTCTTTACATGCAGTTCGTGATGATTTGCGGAATATCCTTGTTCCAATTAATAAAAAATATCCTCTTGCCACTTTAATGGAGGCATGTCGCAATTATCCATCTCTTTCTAACGCAAGACGTATTACTTTTGAATATGTTATGCTTAAAGATATCAATGATAGTCGTAACGATGCTATAGAATTGATTAAATTATTAAAAGGAATTCCGGCAAAGATTAATCTTATTCCATTTAATCCTTGGCCAGGTTCAAATTATCAATGTTCTGATCCGGAAAAAATCAATCTTTTTGCTGATATTATAAAAAGGGCAGGTTATTCTTCTCCTATTCGTGCTCCTCGGGGGCGTGATATCCTGGCTGCATGTGGTCAATTAAAGTCTTCTTCTGAGAGAATGCTTAAGAAAGAACGTATTGCTGCTCCTCAATGAATTTTTTTGTTTATTACGGTATTTTTCTAATCAACAATTTTTTTTAGTTTTTTAAAAAACTCTTTGATTATATTTTTTCTTATAAAACTTTACTATTTTTTCTAACTTAACTTGAAATATTTTATGGTACATGTTTTATTCTTTAGGAATGTTACATATCTAGAAAAATAGGAGCTATCCGATGACTTATGTGATGATAAAAGATTTTTTTAAAAAAGATGAATCTGGCGCTACTGCTATAGAGTATGGTTTGATTGCTGCTCTTGTTTCTGTAGCCTTGATTGTTGGTGCAACAGCTCTAGGGGGTTCTATAAGTAACACATTCAATAAACTTGCTGGAAAAATGAATAATGCAAATAATGGTATGTAATCATAATCGTAGAATAAATAGAAACGTTATATTATGATTTTATTGAGTTGTAGGCTTTTTATAATATAAAGCCTACAACTCGTTATATTTTAAGTTTCTGGATTTTGTCTATAATTATAACCTTATATTATAAGTTATTGTGTTTTAAGGGAGTTCTTTCTAACGTATTATTGTCCAGATTAAAAATATATATGATTTATCAACCGCCTTGTGTTGTTCTCGTCATTATGCACGTCAATTGAAAAATTGAAAAGCCAATTATCACAATTATAAATATTATTATTCCGAATCTGCCAGGCTGATGGTGAGAAAACTGACCAATATAGGCAGTTGTCACTGCTGCAGAAGCGATTTGTAAAGCTCCCATAAAACCAGAAGCAGAACCAGCCAGGCCAGGAACAGAGGTAATGGCTCCACCAGTCGCTAAGGGAAGCAAAAAACCATTGCCCAAGGTGAGAAGCGAAACAGCACTAATACAGGAAAAGAAGGAGCGTGGGAACAGAATAGAACCCAGTAACAGCAGAATTCCTCCCAGTACCTCAAGTTTATATCCTAAATATAATATCTCATCACTACTACGCCCACCCTGCATTAATTTTCGTGCAAGAAGATTACCGGCAACATAGGTAACTGAAAGGCTTATATAGGAATAACCGATTAAATACTGAAGAACACCTTGAACCTGCATGAGAAAGTTTGATTCAGCTATGTAGGACCAATAAACAGAATATGCGCAACATGGTATCACTGCATAATGCCAGAAATTTAGCGTTGTTCACAAGGTATAATAAGCTTGAAAGACTTGTCTAAATGATAACCTACGTCGTTTCGTGACAGGCAAAGTCTCTGGTAATTGCCATAGGATCAAACCGATTAAAACAGTACCAAACACTACAGAAAAGACAAAGCAGGCCTGCCAGCCAAAAGCATTATTTAACTGTCCACCGATGAGTGGAGCGATAGCTGGAGACATACCAATAAAGGGGAAAACAGTAAGAAATATTTTGCTGGCATCTTCCTTGCTGAAAAGGTCTCCAACAATTGCTCGCCCAAGAGTAATTCCTGCGCAAGCGCCTATTGCCTGTATGACCCGCAAGATTTGTATCTGATAAAAGTTATGCGTATATATGATGGCAACAGAGGAGAGTGTGAACAGGATCAGTCCACCCAAAAGCAATTGACGTCGTCCCAGACTATCAGAAAGAGGTCCATAAAATAATTGCATAAAGGAAATTCCAAACAGGAAAGAGCTCAACATGGATTGAATTTGATCGGCATTTATCTTGAAATGCCGCATAATGTCAGGAATTGCTGGAAGAAAGATATCGCTCGCGATCAATCCAATCACAGACATCATCGTAATGACAATCAGTAGAAATAGATGATTTATTTTTGTATCTGACATGATGTCATCCTCTTTTTTGAAGATTAAGCTGTGTTGATTTAGAGATCAATATTTATGCGTTTAAACTGCGCAAAACGCACCACGCGAGGAATTCATGGACATAATCAATAACTTCCGGTCCACGATGCGGTACTTTTATCTGATATTCCCGATTTTTGTTTCCAATCTGAATATTGCATTGTATTTCCAGTACACCTTGCCAGGGAGGAACCAATGCGCGATTAACTGTTGCCTCAATCTGGATAACATCTTTGTCAGCATTAGCATCAGCATTAGCAACTGATGCTGGCAATTTGCCAGAAAAGCTGGAACCAGCTATGGTATCATTCAGGAGCCAGGTTCTCCCCACCAACATCTTCTGCAATTGGGCCAAAGCGGTGCGACCATCGCGGCTGACCAGATATGGGACAAGCAGCTGATCGATGGTATCGAACCAGGATAACGTACCGTCTTGTAATCCTGTAATCAGCACTTCTACATAGGGATAACGCCATATATACGAGATGGAAAGCTGATCTTTAAAAGAGTTTATGCTTTTCTCGATTGTATCAGCAATATCAGCTTCCACGACGCCTAAAAGTAACCAACGGTACTGAATACCATGCGATAGTCTTGGCTGATGTTGCAAGAATGTTTCCAGAATTGGCAAACATTCTTGCGGGGGACCTGGTAATACCAAAAACCGACGACCGCGCCAATCAATGGAGAAGCCTGGTGCTGTCCCATTGGGATTATGCAAAATAGTTGCCGTTTCTGGAAAGAAGGCTTGCTTGTGATTGAGTGGGTTGATTTGTAGTCCAAAACCGCTCAACCTCTGTTTGATGTTGTGCATAACATTGGCGTCAAGATGTAAAGGTAAACCCAAAGTTTCTGCCACTGCATCTCGGGTCACGTCATCGGACGTTGGTCCTAACCCACCACTTATGACGATAAAATCAGAACATCCTATGCAACTATAAAGAGCTGAATGTATAGAAGACAATCGATCTTCGCAACTCATTTGCAGTTTGACTGAATAGCCAATTTCAATCAAATGTTTCCCAATTTCGGTAGCATTGGTATTCACGACGCGTCCGTCCAATAATTCATTGCCAATACATAATACGCTGGCATGCTGGATGGATTGTGGTTTCTGGATTGCTTGCAGAATAGCTTGTGCCATTCCTTCTGTAGTGGCATTTCCACCCAAGTCATAAGTAAGATGATGACCGATACGAATCGTTTGGCGGACTGCAGTATCAATGCGCGCAGCGGCTTCCTGAAAACCCAGATGCTTTAGAAGCAAGGCTATGCTCAGAAACATGGCGGCGGGATTAGCGCGTCCTTTTCCTGCCATGGTTGGAGCACTGCCATGAACAGGCTCAAAATAACACATGCTACTTCCAATATTGGCGCTGGGAGCAACGCCAAGTCCTCCCATCACCCCTGCCGCAAGATCTGACAAAATATCGCCGAACATATTCTCGGCAATAATTACGCCGAAAATTTCCGGACGGCGCACTAACCATAATGCTACGGCATCAACATTCTGGATATCCGCATGAATATTAGGATAATCAGCTGCAATCTCGTGAAATAGATCAGCAGCAAACTGACCACTATCTCGTAACACATTAGGTTTGTCAGCAAAAGTGACCCGTTGCAATTCATGCTCGCGTGCATAATTGAATGCATAGTGGAATAAGCGCTTCAAACCAAAACGCGTTTGTAATCGTACACTAATCGCTGCTTCGTCATTGCCACTGCGCTCAATATTCGGATGCTGTATCCATTCTTGCATGAAAGGTGGAATACCCTTACGATCCATGCCGGCATACAATCCTTCTGTGTTTTCTCGAATGACAACACAATGGAAAGGCTTATGTGGACCCGTCAAATGCCAAACGGGGCGTATATTGGCAAATAATTCCAATTGTTGTCGCAGTTGAATAACAGGTGAAACATATCGAAGTCCTGTACCCTGGAGATTAGGATGTAGTTCTTGCTCAGCAGCTACTTTTCCCTTGCTGGTGATGGCTCCTAAAAGGACGGCATCGCATTGCTTTATTTTTTTCCAGGTTTCCTCTGGAACGGGATCGCCATTTTGACACCAACATTGCCAGCCGATATCACCGAACAACAACTCTATGGGAAGTTTTAGAAAATCAAAAACGGGCAGGGCAGCCGTACAGACATCTTGACCGATACCATCGCCAGGAAGCACAAGTACTTTTTTCATGATGATGCTTCTTTCAGAAAATCTTTTATCAGGGAGAGGGGACAGGCATCACGGAGCGGATGCATTCCACATCCAGGCAACGGTAAGGCTAAATAAGTTGCATATATAGAGATACGGTTAATTTCTACAAACGCCGATAGAGATTGTGAATAGCCTGAACTGTTGTTGTCTTAAATCCGTCAGCAGGATCGAAACTCACAGCGTCATCAAATGCCACATCGATGTTTAAAAAAGGAATCCTGATCATTTCTTCCTCTAAAATCTTATTTAGATATACACCATAAGTCACCAGCATAGTATAAAAGAATTTTTGAGTCTATAAGAAAACTTTCTTAAAACCTAAAATTGCATATCATTCTTAAATAAGTGATTTTATCGACAAATTTTGTGCAAAGTAAACACTCAAAAGTTTTAAATAGTATCTTTATTCACTCGTTACAGGAGAGTAAAAGAATACCCTGGAAGAAGCAGAAAATTGTTTTCTTTTCTATTTTAAATAGGTATCTTGTCAAGAAAAATTCTATTTTTACAATAGTTATTGAACAGAGAATATCCTCAATCTTGCCGCAACAGAAGGAATTCAAAATGCCTTATACAGCCGAAATCAGTCGCAGTAACCCAACTGCCTTTCTTTTTCTCATCGATCAATCCGGTTCGATGGAAGACAAGATGTCCTCCGGGCATTCAAAGGCACAACAGGTTGCTGACGTACTCAATCGGACTTTGGCGACACTCATTACGAGATGTACAAAATCTGAAGGGACCAGAAATTACTTTGACATTGGTGTTATCGGCTATGGTGGCACAGACGTTTATAACGGCTTTCAGGGAAAGCTTGGCAGCTCAATATTTTGTCCAATTTCCATAATCGAATCCTCGCCGCTTGTTATTGAGGAGAGAAAAAAGAAAGTCGATGATGGGGCTGGAGGAATCGTCGAAAAATCCATTAAATTTCCTGTTTGGTTTAAACCTGAAGCGAGAAGTGGAACTCCTATGTGTCGAGCAATCACAAAAACTGCAGAAGAACTGGCAGCTTGGTGTGACACACATCCGGATTGCTACCCTCCCACAGTTCTCCACATCACTGATGGCGAATCCACAGATGGAGATCCCGAACAACTTTCATTACAATTACGTCAGATTGAGACTAACGACGGTGCAATACTGATGTTCAATTTGCATTTAAGTACTCTTCCCGAGGTGAATCCAGTGGTATTTCCAGCTGCCGAGTCCGATCTCCATGATAGTTATTCAAAACTTTTGTTTCACATGTCCAGTCAATTGCCGGATCACCTGGTTCGTTTCGCTCAAGAAAAGGGCTTCAATGTAAACACGGAATCCCGTGGTTTTATATTCAACGCTGATGTTGTACAAATTGTCGATTTCTTTGATATTGGCACCCGTGCTTCACAGCTTCGATAGCAGGAAACTGATGAAAGTGCTTTTTCAGGGGCAGGTGCCTAAAGATACCGAGTATCCCGAAGCTAATGAAGATGCGGTTGCAATCTCGGATAGAGGAAACCGGATTGCTATTAGCGATGGTGCTTCAGAATCATTTGATTCACAAACCTGGGCAAGGCTAATCGCTTGCCAGTTTGTTGAAAACTCCACTCTTGATGAATTCTGGTTAACGACGATTATGCAAAAATATAAATCGAATTTCGACCTTTCTTCTCTGAGCTGGTCGAAACAGGAGGCCTTTGAACGAGGTAGCTTTGCAACGCTCCTCGGTGTGGAAGAAGATGCTGATCGTCGTGCCGTTGACATTGTAACTGTTGGGGATAGTCTGGCTATTCTTCTGGACGATGTGGATTTCGTTGAATCTTTCCCTTACAAAAATTCAGAAGAATTTCGGCAAAAACCGCTATTGTTCTGTACGCATTTATCAGACAACACGTTTTTTCTTCATCCGAATTTTTCCCTGGAACATCGCAAGACCTGGAATCTTGAAAAATACGTTTGTCCATTGCTGATGTGTATGACCGATGCGCTTGGTGAATGGGCGCTACGTCATGCTGCACAGGGAAATTCCCAATGGCACTTCCTGCGAGAAATGTCTGATCCTGCTCTGTTTCGTGACGTTGTGCTAACCGAACGTGCCAATAAACGCATGCGCGTTGATGATGTCACCTTGCTTATCATCTCATTTGACATGGTGAAAGGACATGAAATATCCCTCCTTTGAACAATACGCTGAGGCTCTGCAGGCTCCTGAGATTGTCTTCATTGATCCTGAGCTCAAAAAGGGTTCAGTGGAAACGACAGGATTAGGCTTGCCTCTTGCTTTATGTGGGGGATTTGCCTTGACTTATACTATTACGTCTGGAGAAAAAAAATACGCCGTTCGCTGCTTTCATAAGCCATCAAATGCGCTTGAGAAACGATATAGTGCGATTTCTTCACGTTTAAAAAGCCTCAAATCATCTTATTTTGTAGACTTTAAATTTCAGCCAACAGGCATCCGTGTCGGCGGGAATGTTTTTCCTATTGTCAAGATGATCTGGACAACAGGGACAACGCTTGGCGAGTATCTTGAACTAAACTACCGAAACGCGACAGTTCTTCAAAACCTGGTACAATCCTTTCGTACTCTGGCGAAATATCTCGAAGGGCAGAAAATGGCACATGGAGATATTCAACCAGGAAACGTCATGGTTGCTGATGACGGAAGGAAAGTCCAGCTCATTGATTACGATGGAATTTATGTCGAGGAGCTATATACATTGGGGAGCGCAGAATTAGGTCACCGGAATTTTCAGCATCCTGGGCGTACTCATGTGACATGGAGTGCATCCCTTGATCGATTTTCTTTTATTGCAATTGATCTGGCCCTGCGTGTTCTCATTGTGCACCCGGAATTCTGGAACAAGACCCAATCCGATGGGGATTCAATTCTCTTCAAGGCAAATGATTTTGCTGATCCTGCACAGTCATCTATTTTTAGCTTATTATTGAACAAGCCGTTGTTTGTAGATGACGCCAAAAATTTCTCCACTATTTGTCGTTCTGCTTTTGACAAAACGCCAACGCTTGAAGATTTCCTGGCCAGGAGGAATATTCCGCAAGCTTCCATCCGCATCTCCAGTTCAACACATACAGCACCAGTCCGGTACCTTGCTGCCTTTCCTGTTCTTGATGCAACAAACTACGACTCATGTTTTCTCCATATTGGTGATAAAATTGAACTTATTGGACAAATTGTCGAGGTCAAGCAAGGTACAACAAAACAGGGAAAAACTTATGTTTTTATTAATTTTGGTCACTGGCAAGGGAATATCGTCAAGATAAACATCTGGCCTAAAAGATTAAATGCTATGACGAACAAGCCTGATCAAAGCTGGGTAGGACAGTGGATTACTGTCATCGGCCTCATGGAGCCGCCACGCTATATCAGCCGCCGAAAAGATATTTTTCATCTTAGTATTACCCTTGAGAAAAACAATCAATTTCGCTTGATAACCGAAAAAGAAGCGAAATTCAGACTGGCGGGTTCCGCAACACGTGGTTCTGGAATAATTACAAAGAGTAGAAGCCATGAACTGCAAACGTATGCAACCCTATCAGCAGTAGCCACGCCAACCTCTCGTAACCAAAAAGTATTGCAATTAATGAATGCAATTCCATCAGTGACAATCATGAATAATAAGACAGTTTTACAGACAATGCATGCCGGCAAACCAGCCCCAGTAAAAAATAGTCACGGAACGACTTCTCATCAGAACAACCGTAAGACAACGTCTTCTTCTTTCATTGGAAACAGAAAGCTATTGCTTCAACTGATTTTCTGGATTATTGCAGTGAGTCTTATTTCTGTTATTTTTTATATGCAGGGAAGAGGGCTATAAAAGCTTTGATAATCATATGATGCCACGACAAGGTAATTTTTACCTCGGCAACTTCGGTTGTAACCTTTGCTATTTCCTTGCTGAGTTTGCTATCAACAGCTTCTATAATGCTTACTTTGATATTCAGCATATCAGTGCGAAGGGATGATTACCTTTTCAGGTCATTTTTGTATTCATAAGATTACGATGATCTCTACAAGGGAAAAAGTCAACAAAATAGGTCTTACCTTTTTTAGGTTCGACTAAAAAGATTCTGAAAGCCTTGAAAATAAAGGGGTTGTAAGAGAGTTGTCTATTAAGTTATAATCGTAGGGTTGCTTCGTTTAATGTATTGTTCTACAGATGCAATCTCGTTAGCAATATTTATAAGTTTGGAAAGCGCTTTTTGAGTTTCCTGGGAATGCTTGCCTGGATCAATTTCGTAATGTTCAATGTAAATGCGAAGTGTTGCTCCATCAGTTCCAGTTCCAGAGAGTCTATATACTATTCTTGAATGCCCTTCAAATATAATACGAATCCCTTGTTGGTTACTTATCGTTTGATCAATAGGATCATGATATTGAAAATCATCAGCTTTTGCTATTGTCATTTCATAAAACGTAGACCCTTTAAGAGTATGCAGTTTATTACGAAGGTTTTCCATTAATTGATTCGCAGATGATATGTTTACTTCTTCATAATCATGCCTTGAGTAATAATGTCTTCCATAAGTAGCCCAATGTTTGCGTACAATTTCTGCAACACTTTCTCCACGAACAGCTAGAATATTAAGCCAAAATAATATTGCCCATAACCCATCTTTTTCCCGCAAATGATTAGAACCAGTCCCAAAGCTTTCTTCTCCACAAATTGTTACTTTATCGTTATCAAGAAGGTTGTTAAAAAACTTCCATCCAGTTGGAGCTTCAAAAATGTCAAATCCCATTTTTTCAGCGACAAGATCAACAGCAGTACTAGTAGGCATAGAACGCGCTACACCTTTTAATCCAGAAGAATATCCAGGTATTAAAGCAGCATTAGCTGCTATAATTGCCAAGCTATCAGAAGGAGTTACGAACATACCTTTTCCAAGGATCATATTACGATCACCATCCCCATCACAAGCAGCTCCAAAATCAGGACCGTTTTCGTGCATCATATCATCGTAAAGGGCTTTTGCGTGGATAAGATTTGGATCGGGATGACGTCCTCCAAAATCCTCCAATGGAACAAAGTTATGCACTGAACCAAGAGGAGCTCCAAGTTTAGTTTCAATAATTTCTTTTGCATAAGGACCGGTAACAGCGTTCATACAATCTATTTGTAGATGAAAACCAAAGCTAATCAGATTACTGATCTCTGTAAAATCAAAGAGTTGTTCCATCAATGCTGTGTAATCTTCAATAGGGTCAATAATTGAGACAATCATTCCAGAGATTTCTTGGGTACAGATGTGATCAATATCGATGTCATCTGCTTCTAAAATTTCATAAAAAGTAATTTTTTTGATATTTCGAAGATATCATCTGTAATTTTTTCTGAGGCTGGTCCACCATTGCTTACATTATACTTGATGCCAAAATCTTCCAGAGGTCCACCAGGGTTATGTGAAGCTGAAAGAATTATTCCTCCAGCAGCTTTATATTTGCGGATAATATGAGAAGCAGCAGGAGTCGAGAGCAATCCTCCTTTGCCAACCAATACTTTTCCGAATTTATTTGCTGCAGCCATCTTGATAATTTTTTGTATCACGACTCGATTATAGAACCTGCCATCGCCACCGATAACAAGCACTTCATCACTACAGTTTTTTATTACGTTAAAAATTGACTGTATAAAATTTTCAACATAATGTTCTTGCTGAAACACTGGAACTTTTTTGCGGAGCCCTGAAGTGCCAGCCTTTTGATCTTGGTAGGGCTTTGTAGGTATTTTTCTAATCATTGATTAAGCTACTTATTAATAAAGGTACTTATTATATATTATATATAAGATCCTTGTAAAAATAATATGTCATGGATATAAGTTTAATAATTACACCGATATAAACCATAAATATATTATTACATAATTATTGGTTTAAATTTTTATAAATTCAAGATAAATAATATTACATGATGTTAGTCAACATATATCTTAAATTAAAAAAACATTTAAGGCATGTTTGTATAAATAATAATGGAAATTTTGTACTGTTAACTGCCTTGTTAATATCTATATTCTGCCTCTCTTCTGGCTTGGTTATGAACATAACTGACCGTGTATATATTTATTTATCGATGCAAGAATCAAGTGATGCTGCTGCTTTAGCTGGCGCAGAATTTATAGTAAGTAATAATATTACAGAAAATATTCAAAAGCAAAGTACAACATTAGAGCATGAAATTCAATTAATTAAGAATAGTCTGAAAACAGAGCTTTTGGGGCAGGGATTTCCTGGAGAAGATGTACAGAAAATAATAAATTCTGCTGTTATTTCAATAGATTCTGTGAATAAGGACGGTATATTATCATATGTTATAAAAGTGATAACAAGCTATAAAATGATTCCTTATATTTTAAAGGATTTTTCTCAAGAATATCTCAATCCTCTGATAATAAGAGTTTCTAGTACTGCATTAGCACAACCAGTTACGAGTTCTGGTACAGAGAAAGTTAATCCTTTTTCTTTACAATTTGTTCTTGATGTTTCTGGTTCTATGAGTTGCGCAATCGATGCACCTCCTGAATTAGTCACAAGGGATTGTAAAACGGAATATCCTTATCTTATTTATACGTCGGAAAAAAAAATTAATTTAATCAAGGATGAAGTATTGTCTATACTGACTTACTTGGATCACTTTGATTTATTTACTTATCGCGTAGGTTCTGTTGAGTTTTCACAATACGTGGTCGGCGAAAGCGAATCTTCATGGACAACAGATAAATTAAAATATCATATTAAGAACTTGACAACGTATTCATTTACAAATTCTTTTCCTGCGATGTCAAAAGCCTATAATAATCTTATCTCTGTACAAGAGAAAGGAGCTCATATGTCAAAACATCATTTAACATATGATAAAAATATTATTTTTGTAACCGATGGTGTTAATAGTTATAATCCTTATTATGATAGTAATCAGAAAACCCTTGAGGTATGTTCTAAGGCAAAGAAAGATTCTATACGAATATTCATTATTATGATAAATCCGACCATACAAGGATCAAATTTTTTAAAAAAATGTGTTCTTTCTATTCAAGATTATTATGAAGCACCTAGCAGAGTAGACCTTGAGCATGCTTTTAATATGATTAAATCATCCATGGTTTCTAATCCAAGAGTTCTCTTAATCCATTAAGCAATAGTTTATTGAAAAAAGAATGATATAGTAATTAGCGCTAATAATATGATTAATATACGAGCTGTTTTAAATGCAAAGAAGCACATTAATAATATTGTTATTGAACCAGCTAGTATGATTCTATTCTGTATGCTTAGATTAACTATTTGATAATAGAGATAATTTCTATGCATAAACTACTATACCTTCTTAATATTATTTTTATAAAATTTATTTATAAGGCATTTTTTTATATTAAGATTATTATATTAAAAAAACCTTTTCAGATAAGAGAATACAACTAAATAACGGATAAAAAGAATCATTACGTAAAGCATTCCATATCAGGAACAGATAAAACACCTTTAACATACCCATATAACCCGTTGGAGCAAACCAAACAGGATGTTAGACTACCACAAAACTAATTCATAACTTCCTAAATATAACCGCGTAGCATGAACCAAAGCTGGAATAACTGTTCCAAAAAATGATCGAAATAACCTTGTTTATAGAGATAAACTATTACAGGAACAGATAATTAAAGAAGACCAGCGAGATACAAAAGACGAGAAGCCAAACGAGAATATAATAAGAACCTAGAAGGTTCATGCGAGAAAAACGAAAACGGGACAAAAGAAACATAACCAAGCTCAGCGAGGGCAAGGGCAGAACTATCCAATTAAAAGGGATGTCTGGATACGAAAAGATTTTTAGAAAACTTTGGAACATTTAAAAAATCCTTATTATAATAAGAATGCATCCTTAAGCGCTTTACACCGCTGTGAGAGTAAGGCAGTTGCGCTATTCTCGCAGGTCTAAACATTAGGTATCCTCTTCTTGTGTCTGACATGAATACACACCTAAGTTGCAATATGCAAGAGAATTCTCATAAGTATCGTAAACAAAAAGATCGTTTTAATTCTTTCATTAGATTAAGAAACAATAAACTCAGTAGTATATTCTGATATAACTTTAGTAGACATAATTAGAACCTCGCGACAAGTTTACGGGCAGACAGACTTAAACCAAATATATAGTTCCATAATATATATTATGCGACAATTAGTCGGCCGACGTTGACGTTCTTCTGCTTCACCCCGAATGAGCGACAAAACGACGGGGCCTATTTTTACCATCACCACCTTTCCAACGCGTCAATTACCATGGAAGACCATCATAAGTATTAATCATATGCTATAAAATACGAAGACCAGGAGAAGTAGCTGTATATTTACGATACTTATGAGAATTTTCTTGCATATTGCAACTTATATGTGTATTTAGGTCAGACACGAGAGGAGGATGACTAATGTCCAGACCTGCTTATCCAACGAGAATAGCGCAACCGCCCTACTCTCACAGCGGTGTAGAGCACTTAAGAAGAGGAGAATTGAAAATTGTTTCTTCAAAACCTCCGTCTTGGATGCCTCCACGTGAGAGGCTTCCATACCCTAGTAGTAGTCCTTCTCGTATCTTTCCTGGCTTCAGAAGTCCTTCTGAAAAGGTTATTGAAAGGCGTATTCGTAAAATTCGTAAGGAAATTGTAAAAGAATAGAACCAGAAGTTATAGCTCCTATTCGTGTTCCAGATCTTGATCCTATCGATCTTCCTAGCGTAGCACTCATAGAGAAAAATTAACAGTATCCACCACTCACGCTGCATTTATAAACTATTTGAAGTTCCCTACAATCTAGGAATCTTTTCTGGAGAGGAACAACCAGGCACAAATCTAAAGACGCCAGGACAGGCCAAAATTTCTTCAGCCTCTCCTGGCGAATTCATTGGTTGAGCGGAGGCGACAGCGGCTTTCAGCTAGCGTTGCCGATCAACTGTAATTCAACCTGTCAAAACAAGCTTTCCAGAAAGCTTGTTCTCTGGCAATCGCCATCAATCGTTTTGACTTTCGTGTCCTGTTGTCTTGTCGTGCAGCAAGAACTAATCTAGAGGCTGTATTCCCGGCTATATCTGAATGCGACAATCCCGCTAATAGATGGATCTCGTCAGGAGTTGGACTTGTGACTAATCTCTCGAACGGCGCAGACCAAGCTGTGCAGCTCAGTATACCTGGAGAGTAATAGTCAAGCAAATATTTATGATCCTTGACAAATTGTCTTATGCCCATCTGTACTTTCATTGCTTTTTCTCGATAGGATATTTCTTCAGGAAATGGTTCCTCTAGGACAGGCGAGATATTGCCGAGGTCATCGTCCTTAAAGCCGATGACTGTGCCGTGGTCAGCGGTTAGAGCAAACTCTAACAGCTCGACTCCACCGGAGTTCAGGTATTCTTGGACATGCAGGACTTGACCATAATTAGACACCCAGCCCTCCATGTTAAACCCTCTTTCCCTGTTATAATGTGCCGGGGAATGTAGACCCAAATAAAGCCCAAGGAATTGATCTTTAGAGTAACGAGAGTCAAGCGTACTAATAAGATAACGCTGAATGTTTCCGTTCCAACCTATATCAACCAAGCCGATTTTTTCGTCAGGTGAAAAATGTGTGTCAAAGTATCTTTTGAATTTTTCGCGCTGCGATCTATTTGTTCGCAAAGTGTGATCGAAAATAGTTGTGAATAAAAGATGAGCAACCGAACGCCTATTTTTGCTTACAATGTCACCAATTTTGAAGCCAAATCTTTCAAGCAACGGAGGCATCAAATTTGCGTCATAACCTAACATCGCTAAGCAACTTTCGATTGATCTATGAATCCTCCCCGACCCCAATACAGTCAAAAGTTGGTCGACATCCCATTCTTTTAATCCGAACTGTAAACCAACACTTCTTGAGAAATATACATACGAGGTGGAAACCTGACTCAGTCCGTACTGGGTCTTGAGTGTTTCGAAAAGCTGATGGGGCAATTGTCCATCTCGCGCAATGAATACCAATTTATTCAGCTTCGCTTCTTTTGTTCTCGCCATCACCCACATCATGAAACCAAAAATAAGCGGACCAAACAGCCTATAGCCGATGCTGCTGTATCCATCACTGGGTAAGAAGTGGCGAGCTTGAGGCAGGTCAATAAAATCCAAAATACTTCTTACCAAGTATTCCGTATGCGTTGCAGTCGTTGGGATTCGCCGATTGTCAACTTTGGCCCAATCTGCAAATCGTGTGCTTATAGATTGGTTGCTGGCTTGGGATATATCAGAGTGAATATTATCTCCCACATGAAGCCAGGCGGCAGAAGGAGTAACACCGAGTGCCTGCGCAACTTCCTGATAGAGAGTTCCACGCCACTTACTTTTCCTATACTCTGCTGAGACAAAAATTGGCAGTTTTGACGCACCACGAAATCCCTTCTCTTCCAGAATGGTGCTCAGCCAGTCGCTGGGTAAATACATGTCTGAAATGAAGGCTACTTGTTCAGCCATGCCCTTCATTTCATCGAAAACCTTGAGGCCTGTATCACTCGCGAACAAAAAGGCCTTTTCAAGCTCTAGTTCTTTAGACTCGAGCAAATTTCGTAACTCTGGTTCACAGCCCGTCATGTCTTCGTAGCGATCGTAAATTTCGCTAAAACTGACTTCGCCTTCTGCTTCGATTATTTTTTCGAGGTGCTGCCGGGCTTCCGACTCGGCCCGCATCCGATCGTGGGTAAAAGACATCAATGTGTTGTGATTGAGCAAGGCAATTTTGTTTTGCATGACGGCCAGTCGAACAGCCTCAAAAATATCAACAGGAGCGCGAATCCTACGATGCAGCAACGTGTCAAAAATGTCGAAGGTCACCAACTTGTATTTCTTCATTTTTAGTTGCCTCGTCTCAATAAAAAATTGCGAACGCGTCTAAATACAGTCGAAAGTTTCTTTCGCCATTTAGGTTGCTCAACACTTCTGTTATGGATCGACCAGTCTAATAGTTCTTGAATTTCACTGAGAACAGTCATATTAAATGTAAAACGGCCGTCTTCTCCGACAGCTTTCCGAATAAGATCGTTTCGAATTTTTTGAGTATACAGTTTATGCTGTTTATGGCCACAATAGATTGTATTACTGAGTGCACCAGAGGCTGATGTTCGGTGATGATAAAAACTGAGATATTCCGGTAGCACCCAAATATCGTGTTTCAAAATGAAACGCATATTAAAATCCCAGTCACCTAAAACCGGAAGGCTTTCGTTAAACAATCCAAGAGCCCTCGCCTCTTCTAAGTCAAACATAAAAGCGATTGGTGGAAACTGATTTTTTATCAGCATCTTTTGAACATTCAAAAATCCTTCTCCTATCATGTCAGAGCGAAACGGTTTTACTTTATCAATAATGATTCCGTTACCAGAAACTGTCTCGTAAACAATATTGGTAAAACTAACTATCCCTTTAATGGAGGGAAAAATCGCAATCTTTCGATCTATGGTAGAGATCATGGAAGAAAGGAATTCCGGTGACCAACTGTCGTCATCATCGTGTATCACAGCGTACTTCGTGTCAAGTTTAGCAATACCAGCGTTTGAAGCCGCTTCCATTCCTAGGGAAACAGGATGATGGATTACTTGCACCCTGGTATCTCCGCAAAAAATTTTACTCACTAACCAGTCTACATCTTCGGATTCACCTCCATCATTAATAATGACAAGTTTCCAATTCTCGTATGTTGATTGTTGCACGCTTTCTAGCGCTCGTCGTAATAAAACCGCCCGATCTTTAGTTCTTATTACCACGCCAACGCTACATAATTTATTCCTACTAATCATTGAGGCTTTTTCACCTTATATCCACGCCTGAACGACGGGGTTTTACGGCGTTCTTTTCGGCTTGTGCGTTTATGAGGGAAACATGGAGGAATGAGGAAAAAGAGTCAAGAAAAATAATAAATTTTACTCATTTTTGTGTGATAATATCAAGTGTTACAGACTTTGCCAGATTTCAAGGTTGATCTACATCTGTCCCCATAAATACTGCTCTATGATAAGCAATGAGCTGAATTGGTAAAGAAAAAATTATAGGAGAAATAATACAGCAATTGCCAAACTAACTTATCTTATCGTATGTGAACGTCACCAGTCGGGATTACCACATATGCATTATTTGGTACATGAGAAAAGTCCCGATAAGCCTGTCAAATATAGAGAGCTTACTTCTGCATGGAATTATGGTTTTGTCCATGCGAAACTTGTTAAAAAACAAAGTTCTGGTAAAGTTGGCTGGTACGTTTGCAAATATCTAGTAAAAATCCTTGAAGTGAGGGTACGAGCCTCAAGGTCATATGGTAAGTATAATAATACGACCTTAAGTCCTAGTGAGAGTTGTAATACTCTTAACGTGAAGTCATTGACTCCTAAAACACACCCACATCAACCAGAAACAAATCAACCATTTGTTTACGATACCTATGAGAATTTTCTTGCATATTGCAACTTAGGTGTGTATTTAGGTCAGACACAGAAAGGAGAATAACTATGTATACGCCTGCTTATTCTCCGTCTTATTTTAAAAAGGAATATATACGTCTTGTCTCGTCGATACAGAAACCGAGGAGGTTTCCTATTTTTTCAACAACTATCCTTCCTGAGGAAATACCCTTTGGCAAGTTTAGTCCGTTATGTTATTCACGCAAGGAATTTTTATTGATACGTCTAAAGGTCTTTCTTTTAGTCGTTTTTTGTCTTCTTTCCGTTATTTGGGCATTCTATCTGATATCTTGTTATCTTATGAACTTTTAAAATACATTTATGAACAAAGATGGCGTCTGAGACAACAAGAGCCCCATACAAAAATCCACAATCATAAGGAGTAAGAGATGAAAAAGTATACCTAAAAGCATCTCTTACATGTTTCCTATAATCAGTATCCAAAAAATCATAATAATTATAATTAATAGCTCTTAAGCGCTTTACACCGCTATGAGAGTGTTCGAAACTATACATCTTCTTTTTCAGGATCAGGAAATTTTTTTGATCTCTAAAATAGTTGTTTCCTGGCAGTGTTCTCAATTATGTTTTGATTAACCTGGATAAATCAAGCATAATCCGTTGTGTTGCTGTCAGTCGTTTTTCTGCTGTTGATAAAGCATATGAAAAGAAGACACTTTGGTCAGGACGAATCTTAATCTTGTTCTGTTTATGGTGAACATATTCAATAAGTGCTTGAGGGTTTGCAAATTTCTTATTCCTGAAGTGTATAACAATTCCTTTCGGGCCTGCTTCTATCTTGGCAACATTCGTTATCCGACACAGTGATTTCAAATAAACTATTTTAAGTAAATGATCTGCTTCAACAGGTAATGGTCCAAAACGATCAATCATTTCTGCATTAAAAAGATCTATTTCTGCACTATCAGAAATATTTCCAAGACGACGATACAGCTGAAGGCGTAGATTTATATCGGGGATATATTCTTCTGGAAACAAAACAGAAACACCTATAGAAATTTGTGGAGACCAGTCCGCATTAATAATTTCCTCTTTATTTTGTATCTCTGCCACAGTCTCTTCAAGCATTTTTTGATAAAGTTCAAAACCAACTTCCTTTATATGCCCAGATTGTTCTTCGCCAAGAAGATTACCTGCTCCACGAATATCAAGATCATGACTGGCAAGTTGAAATCCTGCCCCCAGTGTATTAAGGGATTGGAAAATTTTGAGCCTTTTTTCTGCAGCTGCCGTTAAAAGTTGATTTGTTGGAAGAGTAAATAAAGCAAAAGCATGTACTTTTGAACGCCCAACACGGCCTCGTAGCTGATAGAGCTGAGCTAATCCAAACATATCTGCCCGATAAACAATGATCGTATTCGCTGTTGGTAAATCCAGTCCGGATTCAACAATAGAAGTGCAAAGAAGAATATCATAAGCACCTTCATAAAAAGCAGTCATAACATCTTCTAATTTTTTAGAAGGCATTTTCCCATGCGCTATTATTACTTTAAGTTCTGGCATCTCTGATTGAAGAAACTCATAGTTCTCTTCTAAATCCGAAAGGCGTGGACAGACATAGAAACTTTGACCACCACGGTAGTGTTCACGCATTAAAGTTTTACGGATAAGCAAGGAATCAAAAATTGAAATTGTTGTTCGAATAGGTACACGATCGATTGGAGGTATAGTGATCAGGGATAAGTCACGCACCCCTGTCATAGCCAATTGTAATGTCCGGGGAATTGGTGTGGCTGAAAGAGTTAATATATGAACATCATTTTTTAGCTCTTTAAGTCGTTCTTTATGTTTTACACCAAAATGTTGTTCTTCATCAATAATAACAAGACCAAGATTAGAAAACTGTATCGTATGGCCTAATAACTTATGAGTTCCAATAACAATATCCACTTTGTTTTCTGCTATTTCTTTTTTTATAGAAGTAAGCTCTTTTATGCTTACAAGACGTGAAACATTGGCTATTTTGATTGGAAAATTACTAAACCGTTTTAAAAAAGTATGAAAATGTTGACGTGCTAAAAGTGTTGTCGGTGCTATCATTGCTACTTGAAAGCCATTCATCGCAGCAATAAAGGCGCACCGTAATGCTACTTCAGTTTTTCCAAAGCCAACATCTCCACAAATTAATCTGTCCATAGGTCGACCGCTGGCAAGATCATTTCGAACAGCTTCAATAGCATTCAGTTGATCTTCTGTTTCATCATAAGGAAAACCAGAAACAAACTCTTCATAGATATTTTGTGGAATCGTAAGTGCTTTAACATCACGAAGAAGTCGTTTGGCAGCTACATCTATCAGGCCTTGTGCTATATCCCTGAGTTGTTTCTTCAGTTGTTCCTTACGATTTTGCCAGGATATTCCTCCTAATTTATCAAGAACAGCTGTCGAATCCTCGGAACCATACCGAGATAATAGTTCAATATTTTCAACAGGAAGAAATAGTTTGTTATCATCAGCATAAAGCAATTCGAGGCACGCATGTGATGCTCCAGCTACTTGTATAGTGCGTAGACAGATAAAACGACCTATACCATGTTCAGCATGAACAACAATTGTTCCCTCTTCTATATCAGTTGCTTCAAAAATAAAACGAGATGTTTGTTTCTGTCGTCGAGAACGACGGATCATACGATCCCCGAAGACATCCTTTTCACTAATTACAAGAAGATTTTCTGTCTCGAATCCTGCTTCAAGAGGCAGAACACTTGCTCCAATGATATCCTTTCTTAAAGTTTTCAGAGCACTCCAAGAATTAACAGATTCTATTTTTTTGTTTCCATGTTTTTTCAGGATGTCTAAAAAGTGTTGAAGAGAACCTTCTGACCAAGCACAAATCAATATTTTTTTTTCAGAGGGATTCTTTTTATTAATATATTCTATGAGCTGATCAATCACTCCTGATGTTTCTGTATCTTTTGTCGACAATAGTTTTCCTGATATCAATTGAGTCCAACGATTTCCTGGTTTTGCTTTCAAAGAGATAACTTTATGATCGTTACTTTCTTCTTCATGAAAAGCTGTAATACGCGTTGTATTTTTTGTATTATTGAGTATAGAGTTGAATTGCTGATTATCCAGATAAAGATCTTCTGGAGAAATTGGTTTATATGGAATGCTGTCTTTTTTAGTATTAGTAGTAAAATTAAAGTGACGTCTTGCTTCAAAATAATCATAAATGAGGTTAGAACGTTCCTCCGCCGCTTCTTTTATAGAAGAATCCGTAACAAGATAAAAATCTGACAGATAAAAAAAAGTGGTTTCTAAATTTTCATAGAATAAAGGTAACCAATGTTCCATTCCAGGATAGCGACGTCCTTCAGATATGGAAAGATAAAAAGGATCCTCCTGGATAACGGCGCCAAAATTTGAAAGATATTTTTTACGAAAAAGATTAATCTTTTCAGGTGTCAATATAACTTCACTGAGGGCATAAACCTCAATAGAAGATATTTCTTTAAATGTACGTTGACTTTGAGGATTAAAACAACGCAAGCTTTCCAAGGTGTTGCCAAAGAAATCTAGTCTTACCGGACATTCTGTTCCTGGTATATAAATATCAAGGATGCCTCCACGTACAACATAATCACCCGCTTCGCGTACAATATTTACATTTTCAAAACCATATTTTTCCAGTTTTTCTGCAATATTTGTCAGATTAATCTGAT
The DNA here is from genome assembly GCF_000325745.1 of Liberibacter crescens BT-1. Classification (NCBI taxonomy): domain Bacteria; kingdom Pseudomonadati; phylum Pseudomonadota; class Alphaproteobacteria; order Hyphomicrobiales; family Rhizobiaceae; genus Liberibacter; species Liberibacter crescens. The sequence continues at coordinate 758,265 of NC_019907.1, forward strand.
CGCCACGTCGTAGTGAAAACTGACAATTTTTTACAATTTCAGGAGATATTGATTTTTGCATCATAGCATTAACTGTTGTTAACACAATAATGGGTTTTTGCGTTTTTTTTATAGGAAAGTAAATGAAAAAACGTTGACAAACGGCTTGCAGAAATATGCCTTGAAGGTGATATTCGATCATAGGGAAGACAATCCCAGGCTGGAAGTGTGAGTACTTGGACCTCAGGAGCAGTAAAAGAAAGAATTTTCTTCAGATGTGTTAACTGTCGTTCATCAGAAGAAATATAAGCAACATAATTTTTGTATTGGACTATTTCTGCCAGTAAAAATGCTTCTATTCCAGAAGGTGCATTGGCAATAGTTGTTTTTGTATATGAGTTATCATCCAGTTTTGCAAAATTGAGACCAGAAACCATTGGGAATGTTTCCTAAAGTAGATTCATTGGAGGACAATAATTGCAAATACGTTTAAAAAGCTGTGTGTTTAGATGTTCTGGCACTGATACAATTCCCATAAACCACTGAAAAAGGTGACTATCTTCTTCTGCTAAAAGTAATTCAATCTCCTCAAGCTCATCTTCACTGAGATCAAGAATCTCTTTTTCTATAAAAGAACCTAAAATAAGATCTATTTCACGCATACCACGTCGCCAACAGCGATAAAATATACAGCGACGACGAGAATCGAAATGAGCACTCGTAAATAATGAAATATTCATATAAAAAGTCTATTTCCTTCATATATATTTGTGTATATCTGTGATATCTTTTGTATCATTTTAAATTATAATGCGTCCATCTCTTCTTGATCCTTTTTTTTCTTCTATTTCCTCCATTCCTGGAGTTGGTCCAAAGCTAACCGTATTGTTATCCAAACTTGTTACATCTGAGAAATCAGAAGAGACTTGTGTCATTGATTTATTGTTTCATCTGCCATCATCGGTCATTGACCGTACCTGTCATTTCAAAATTTCTCAAATCCCTATAGGAAAGCTCGTCACAGTTAAAGGTCTTGTTATTCATCATCATGTTCCGATTGTTCGTAAAAATGTTCCTTACAAGATTTTGATTGCTGATGAAACCGGTAAAATAACACTCATGTTTTTTCGTGGTGAATTTCAATGGCTCAAAAAACTTTTTCCAAATGGAAATGAAGTTACAGTTACTGGAAAGATAAAAAAAATCAATGGAAAACTTTTAATGATCCATCCTCAATGTAGTGTGTGTCATACACAAGATGCGAATTTTCCTCTTCTTGAGCCTGTTTATCTTCTTACTGCTGGTCTTTCAGGAAAAGTTTTTCAAAAAGTCATTGCGACGTTATTATCTCAATTATCTTCTTTACCTGAGTGGCTTGATGCCATATTTTTACAAAAACAAAATTTTCCTTCTTTTATAGATGCCTTTAAAAGACTTCATCAACCACGTGATAAAGCAGACCTGGATTTACAATCTCCAGCCCGAAGACGTCTTGCTTATGATGAATTACTCGCCAATCAGATTGCTTTACTCTTGGTTCGTCAAAAATTTAAAAACAAGTTGGGATTCCCGTACGTGTCAAGGGTGATCTTATTCACAAGATACTTAAAAAACTTCCTTTTGTTCCTACAAAAAGTCAGATTAATGCAATCGAAGATATCCTTAACGATATGTCAAATAATGAGCGTATGTTGCGTATGCTCCAAGGGGATGTAGGTTCAGGAAAAACATTGGTTGCTTTAATAGCTATGGCAGCAGCTATAGAAGCAGGTGGTCAGGCAGTCATAATGGTACCTATCTCTGTTTTAGCGCAGCAACATTATGATTTCATTAGAAAATCAATTCAAGATGATACCATTGGAATCGAAATCCTGACAGGAAATATGAATAAAACTAAACGTTTCGAAGCATTAGAACGTATTGCTTCTGGAAAATCACAAATTATTATTGGAACTCATGCATTATTTCAGGATTCAATTCAGTATCATAATTTGATATTGGTTGTTATTGATGAACAACAGCGTTTTGGTGTCCATCAACGTTTAAAGCTTGTTGATAAGGGAATATCACCACATATATTGATGATGACAGCAACACCTATTCCGCGTACTTTGGTTCTGATTGCCTTTGGTGATATGGATGTATCAAAAATAACAGAAAAACCAGTTGGAAGAAAGCCAATAACAACTGTTACAATCCCAATAACAAAAATCGATAAGGTGATAGACAGGTTAAATAGCGTATTGAGTGAAGGGAAAAAAGCGTATTGGATTTGTCCAAAAATCGAAGAAAATGATCAATCTTTTCTTGGTTCAGCAATACAAAGATTTGAACAACTCAGTAATTTTTTAAGAAAAAAAGTAGGATTAATTCATGGACGCATGAGTGAATCGGATAAGGAAGCTGTTATGGCAGCTTTTAAAAAAGGTGACATTAGTGTATTGGTTGCTACCACAGTCATTGAGGTCGGAGTTGATGTTTCAGATGCTTCAATTATGGTTATAGAACATGCTGAAAATTTTGGGCTTGCTCAACTGCATCAACTAAGAGGACGCATTGGACGCAGTGAAGAACCTTCTACTTGTATATTGCTCTATTGCATTCCATTAACAAAACATGCATATTCAAGATTATCAATTTTACGTAAAACAGAAGACGGCTTTCGAATTGCAGAAGAAGATTTAAAGCAACGCGGAGAAGGAGAAATCCTCGGCATAAAACAATCTGGTGTTCCAAAATTTCTGATAGCAAATCTTGAAATACATCAAGATTTGCTAGAGATAGCCCGTAAAGATGCTTATGCTCTGATTAAGATGGATCCAAAACTAAAAACTACACGAGGAAAAGCTATCTGTAATTTATTATATCTTTATCGTTATAATGATATCGAAAACTCTTTTATAACCTCTTGATTTTAATGGATTTTTTCTTGTGTTTAGTTACAGCTAAAAAGGTAAGACTTTTTTGTTAACTTTTTTCCTTGTAGAGATCATCGTAACAAGAGTATCCGCAGTGAAGTAAGTAACTATGCAGCCACGAAGGAGCATAGCCAACGATGTCATGCATTTTTACTTAAATCAATAAGTGCTGCAGTGGTTAAATTTGCAAGATACCGTGCTGCCGGAAATAAAACTTTATCATCCACCTTAAATTTAGGGTGATGCAAAGGGTATGGCCCACCTGAACCAATCATCATAAACGCACCAGGAATTATTTGCTGATAAAAAGCAAAATCCTCACCAATAGGAGTTGGTTCTACAACACAAGTTTCAAAGCCACTTGATTTTGCAACCTTCAATGAAAAATCTGTCCATTTTATATCGTTGACTACAGATGGAGGTCCTGCTTGCCAATCCAATTCAATGATGGCTTCAAAAGCACTAGCCAGACCTTGCAAAAGTTGACGAAATTTTTTCTCAATTAAAAAGCGTGTTTGTTGATTAAAAGTACGTACTGTACCTTCTAAATATGCATTATTGGGAATAACATTCCATGTACTCCCACTATGAACCTGCGTTATAGAAACAACAGCATTTTGATCTGAGCCAATACTACGACTCACTAATGTTTGTACTACATTGATAATTTGACCAGCAATAATAACAGGATCCTTCCCATCCTGAGGTCTCGCAGCATGTGTCCCTTCTGCATGAATATTAATTTTAAAACGATCAACACACGCTGTAAGAGCACCTTCCTTACTCCCAATTACACCTACAGGCAAAGTTGGATCATTATGAATTCCAAAAATAGCCGCCGCCCCTTCTAATGCACCAGCAGCAACCAGCTCTAGTGCGCCAGTTCCTATCTCTTCTGCAGGCTGAAATAAAATACGGACACAACCTTTTAATTGTGCTTCACTTTTCTTGAGTAGAACTGCCGCCCCTAAAACTACTGACGTATGAAAGTCATGTCCACATGCATGCATGACACCTCTATATTGCGAAGTATAAATATCATCATTTTCTTCTGTAATTGGTAACGCATCAATATCTGCACGTAAGATAACCAAAAATTCACTTGTTTCAGGGCCAACCTCAGCAACTATTCCTGTTCTTAATTGCAAATCAAGAATTCTAATTTGATACCTTTGTAAAAAATTGCGAATTTTGGAAGTTGTTTGAAATTCCTCATTAGAAAGCTCAGGGAATTGATGTAATTCATGACGAAACACTTCAGTTTCTCTTGCCAATTCTTCATATTCAGAAGCAATATCCATTATAAAATTAACTTTCTCCTTGCCTTGAAATTTAAAAAAACAAAAAGGCCAGCTATTCTTTAGTTGAATTTTAATTTCTTATGAACTTAGTTATCTTTATCCTATGTTAAATCAAATTTGGTTTATTGTAATGGTATTGTTGACGTGATCTATGAAACCAATTAAATGCAAAAAAAAGTTCTTTTTTAACATGAACTTATCCTAAGGTCTCAACTAAAAAGAGAAAAGTCAAGTTCATTTTTAGAAAACAAAAAATAAATTTTTAAAAATCCTATACAGATCTTTCATTTATTTTTTGTCTTATATATCAATCCAGTCACTTTCTTACGACCATCTCCCCGCTTTTTAAATGGACAAAGACAAATGAATTGATTCATAAAAACCCTGTTATCGTTATTTCCCGCCCTTCCCTGAAAATAAAGGGTTTCCATAGCTGGACAATAGAAGAAATAGAACAATCACCCCCTAAAGCTATTATAAGGAATCTAGAATATCCTTCTTAAAGTCATGATACCAGTATTGGTTGCATCATATTCAGGATCTTTTTGAGATTATATCTTAGAATTATCTGATAAAAGCTTATCTTTTTTTTCAGGTGTTATCAGACCACAAGATATAAGAAATTTTAAAGCATCTTCAACGCTCATATCAAGTATAGTTATTTTATTTCGTGGGATAAATAATAACATACCAGCAGTTGGTAATGGTGTTGGTGGGATAAAAACGGTGACCATATCTTCAAAATTTTTTTCATAAAATTTCTCTTTTAATTCACCTTGAACATCCGTGCTAATAAAACAGAGTGACCAAATACCAGGCCCAGGATATTCAACCAAGCCAACTTTTGTAAAAGAATTTGTTTTATCTTTTAGAATGGTCTGAATGATTTGCTTACTGCTCTTATAAAGGCTTCTTACAAGTGGTGTATAATTGATAATCGCTTCACCAAAATTAACAATGGATCTCCCAATAAGATTTCTTCCCAAAAGACCAACAAGATTGATGACTATGACTGCTATCAGTAACCCAAAACCAGGAATAGAAGAATACATATATCGTTCTGGAATATAAAGATTAATAAAATTATCAACCCAATTAATCAATGACAATGTTAACCATATGGTTATTGCTATTGGAGCACAAACAATGAGACCTGTCAGAAAATTGTTTCTTATATTCATCATAATAATTGAGGAATAAGTTCGCTTATCCATTATTAAATTCTTTCTATTTTTAAACTTTCAGATTTTTTATCTTCTCAAAGTATGAAAACTATTCTACCGTTACAGACTTTGCTAGATTTCGTGGTTGGTCCACATCAGTCCCTATAAATACTGCTGTATGGTAGGCAATCATTTGGATAGGTAAAGAAAAAACTATAGGAGCAATAAGTTCATGTACGTTGGGTAGAACAATTTTTGCAAGAGTTTGTAAATTGGTACTTGATGCTCCTTTTTGATCTGTAATCATAATAATGCGCCCTCTTCGTGCTGCTGCTTCTTCCATATTAGAAACTGTTTTTTCGAAACACTTATCATAAGGAGCAATAACAATAATAGGTATTGTTTCATCAATAAGAGCAATAGGACCATGTTTTAGTTCACCAGCAGCATAACCTTCAGCATGGATATATGAAACTTCCTTAAGCTTCAAAGCCCCTTCGAGAGCTAAAGGAAAATTTGTACCACGCCCAATATACAAGACATTAAGACATTTTGAAATTTCCCGACAAAGCTCTTCTATTTTTAAATGAATGTTATTGATAATATGAGACATAATACGAGGTATCTCAATAAGATGACTTACAAACTCTTTTTCTTCGGTTTCAGTAATAACCCCTCTCATTTTACCCGCATAAATAGCCATCATTGCTAAAACCAGCAATTGACAAGTAAAAGCTTTTGTAGAAGCTACTCCAATTTCAGGCCCAGCTAAAATTGGAAAACTGAAATTAGATTCTCTTGCAATAGTTGATTCTATAATATTAACAATTGAACCAATATTTAATTTTTGTGCACGTATACAACGTAATGCTGCTAGTGTATCTGCTGTTTCCCCAGACTGAGAGATAAATAGAGCTGCCCAAGAAGATGGAAATGAAAGATCCCGATATCGGAATTCAGAGGCAACATCTATTTCAACAGGCAATTTTGCAAAACGATTAAACCAATATTTAGAAACTAATCCAGATAAATACGCAGTTCCACAAGCTGAAATAGCTAAACCAGAAAGTTTTGCGAAATCAAATTGAAAGATATCAGGAATAATTGTCTTTTCAGTAAAGTTTACATAATGACTCAGTGTACGTGATATTGCTTCTGGTTGTTCATAAATTTCTTTTTCCATAAAGTGTCGATGAAGACCTTTTTCAACAAAAAAATTTGATGGTTGTAAAATTTTACTTGGACGCTCTATTTTTGTGCCATTAAAATCAAGAATACAAAAGCTTGAAGGTTTGAGTATAACAAGATCCCCATCTTCAATATATGTCATTTTATTTGTAAATGGTGCGAGTGCAACGGCATCAGAAGCAAGAAACATTTCTTGTTCACCATGACCAATGATCAAGGGAGGACCATTTCGTACACTCAAAATTGTATAAGGATCATCTTCAAATATTGCTGCAATTGTATATGCACCCGTAATATGTTTTAGCATTGTTGTCATTGAATCTCTACTATTCATGCCATCACGCTTAAATTTTGCCAAGAGCTGAACAATAACTTCAGTGTCTGTTTGGCTAGAAAATGTAATCCCTGAGAGAAGAAGTTTATCTTTTATCTCTGAAAAATTTTCAATAATACCGTTATGTATTACAGCAACACCATCAACCCAATGAGGATGAGCATTTATTTCATTAGCAAGACCATGTGTTGCCCAACGAGTATGTGCTATACCTGTAGAACCTTCCAATGGTGTCACTTTTAGAAGTTGTTCTAAATTAGAGAGCTTACCTTCAGCACGGCAACGATTGATTTTCTTATTATGAATAGTGGCTATTCCTGAAGAATCATATCCACGATACTCAAGACGTTTCAAGGCATCTAGAAGACGTTCAACTACAGGCTTTCTACTAACAATGCCAACGATTCCACACATTTTAAAAACTTATCCTTTGTTATCATAGCTGAAAGAATTTTTCCCTGTAATTCTCTGAATGAGTATACTCATTAAAAGTTTTTACAGTTTATTGTTTGGAAATACATTTAAAGTTTTTTTCTATTGTATAATCTTGTTTCTTTTGTTTTAATAACGAACGATTTTCTTTTATAGTTTGACGCATTCTTCCAAACGCCAAGGCATTTTCAGGAACATTTTTTGTAATAACGCTACCAGAAGCCACATAAGCATTATTTCCAATTGAAACTGGTGCTATTAAAGCTGAGTTGGAACCAATAAAAGCATTATCTCCTATTGTTGTATTATATTTTTTGGTGCCATCATAGTTGCAAGTAATGGAACCAGCACCAATATTAGCGTTTTTTCCCACGAAAGTGTCACCAACATAACTCAAATGATTTATTTTTGTTCCCTCGCCTATATTTGCTTGCTTAATTTCACAGAAATTTCCTATCCGAGTGTTTTTCCCTATCTTAGATTGTGGACGCAAACGTGCAAAAGGACCAACTTCAGCCCCTGAACTTACATAGACTCCCTCTAGATATGAAAATGCACGAATTTTTACATTTTGTTCTATTACAACATCACAACCAAATATGACATTAGGTTCAATAATTGTATCTTGCTCAATTGTAGTGTCATATGAAAGAAAAACTGTTTCTGGAGAAATCATGTTTACACCTGATAACATCAATTGATTACGACGACGAGATTGCCAAATATTTTCAATAACAGAAAGTTCAAGAAAATTATTGCAACCTAAAACTTCATCTTCTGGGACTTTGACTGCAATAGCATTTTCTCCTGATAAACGACATATTTTAATGAGATCGGTTAGATAATATTCTCTGTTTTTATTATTATTGGTAATCTTTGAAAGCCAATCAAGTATTTTTGTACCTTTAATGATCATGAGACCGCTATTGCAAAAACAGTTTTTCTTTTCATCTTCAGTAGCATCTTTTTCTTCACGAATTTCAATCAATTCATTATTTTCTAACAATAAACGTCCATATCCCTTGGGATCCTTGGCTTCAAAACCCATAACAACTATAGAATCCTTTAAAGAAAGTTTGGCGCGTGCTAATTGGATAGTTTTACTGGAAATAAGGGGTACATCCCCATAAAGAATAATGATTTCATCATAACCACGTGCTATCGCAGTTCTTGCTTCTAATACAGCATGTGCCGTACCGTTTTGTTCATGTTGTACGAAATGTTCGATAACCAATCCTTTTAAGGAAGCGGCAGAACAAATCTCTTCTGCATGAGGCGGAACAACCAATGCAACATGTTGAATTCCTGAATCTGATATTGCTTCCATAACATGAGAAATCATAGGATGATTGGCAATTTTTTGTAATACTTTAAATTTAGAAGATTTCATGCGAGTGCCTTTTCCTGCTGCAAGAACAATAGCAAGACAACTTTTCTTCATAAAATTCCCCTTCAAAAATACGATTGATATTGATTTGATTCTATATGAATTTAGTGATCATTTTTATTTTTTGTACTTTAATAAAAAGAAAGAGATGAACAGGTTTTTTTACAATGCCTGATATTTCTTTACGAGATTCCAAAGAAATAAGTTTTATAATCTCTCCATTCTTACCTAGAGCTATCTTCCTTTGATTTTCACGCTCTACATAAATCACTTGTCGTATAAAAACTGAACCATCTTTTCTATTTTCCCATTTTTCTGTAACAACATGAGAAGAATATGGTATTTCTTGATGAAGGCGTAAAAATAGTTTTTCACGCGTAATCTCAGCGGCAAATTGAGCCATTGGCATATCAGAGATTTGATCTTCAGGATAATACCATGGACCTTCTGGTAAGGAAGAACCAAGATAATCCAATATATTCTGACAACCATATCCTTTAGATGCAGATATCATAAAAGTACGCTCAAAATCTGAAAGTTCGTTGACGGTTTTAGCTTGTTCAAGAAGAATGTGAGGCTTTATACAATCAATTTTATTGAGGACAAGAACTTTTCTGTAAGGAGTTTTACAAATTCTTTCAAGGATAGTATAAACATCAGGTTGTAAACCCCGTTTGCTATCAATAATAAGAAATGTTATATCAGCATTTTTAGGAGTTTTCCAGGCTGCATTGATCATTGATTGATCAATATTATTCTTTGGGTTGAAAATACCTGGCGTGTCTATAAATACAATTTGAGTCACTTTATTATAGATAGTAATACCACGAACAATTGAACGTGTTGTTTGAACCTTATGCGTAACTATTGAAACTTTTGCATTAACCAAGCGATTAATGAGTGTCGATTTTCCTGCATTTGTTGCCCCTATTACAGCAACAAAACCTGAACGTTTTTGCAAAGAAGGTGTATTATTATATTCTTGTAACTGATCACTCTCAGAAGTTATTTCGTTAACTTCTTTCATTTTTATTTTCTTCCCAAATAAACTCACGTTTTAAAATATCTGCTGCAGCAATTTGTTCAGCAGCACGTTTTGAACAATTAATACCTACACCTGGATCTATTCCTGGAATTTCAACAGTAACTGTAAAACGTGGATCATGATCTGGCCCGGAACGAGAATCTACCTTGTATTTAGGAGTTACGCCAAATTTTGCATGTGCCCACTCTTGCAATTCAGTTTTTGCATCACGCCGAGCAGCATCTGTCTTAAGAGCACGTTTTTTCCAGTTTTTTATGATAAAGGAACTGGCAGCTTCCAAGCCACCATCAAGATAAATTGCAGCAATCAAGCTTTCTATAACATCAGCCTGAATGTTTACGATAGGTTTTCCAGAAACTTTCTTTAAATCAGAACCAACACGAATAAAAAGATGTAACTGTAATTCTTCTGCCACTTGAGAACAGGTTTCAGCACTAACAAGGTGATTAAAGCGCACAGAAAGTTCACCCTCTTTGGCTAAATTAAAATTATCAAATAAAAGTTTTGCGATACAAAAACCAAGAATACGATCTCCTAAAAACTCTAATCGCTCATAATTCTCTTCGTAAAACCTATTCATGCTTGAATGAGTAAGAGCTTTTTTTAAAAGATCTTTATTAGAAAAAATATATCCTATGTGAGACTCTATCTCTAAAAAATAAGCATAAGACTGTTTCTTGGAATAAGACATTATAAAACCTTTAATAGTCTATTCCATCGCATGTTTGATAACCAAAGCCAAAATTGACCGAATGAAGTATCATTACCAAGAGAAAAAAATATAATATCAGCACGACCTATTAAATTTTCTTCAGGGACATAACCAACATCAAATCGACTATCAAGTGAATTATCTCGATTATCTCCCATCATAAAATAATGACCTGCAGGCACTATAAATTCTTGAGTGTTATTACCAGGCGATGAAGGGTATTGATCAAGGATGTCATAACTCACAGAATTCTCAAGTTTCTCACGAAAAACCGGAATATTAAATCCAGGATTTAACTTGTAATCAGAAGAAAATAATCCATCCGGATTTCGAGGAATAGCCTGTTTATTAATGTATAAAATACCTTCTTTAACTTGTATACTATCACCTGGAAGCCCTACTAATCGCTTAATATAGTCTATTTTTGGATTACTTGGTAAACGAAAAACAACAATATCACCCCGATGTGGTGCCCTAGAAAAAATACGCCCTTTAAAAAGATTAGGTGAAAAAGGTAAAGAATATTTTGAATAACCATAAGAAAATTTACTTACAAAAATATAATCTCCAACAAGCAGTGTCGGCATCATTGATCCGGAAGGAATAGTAAAAGGTTGATAAAAGACAGTACGAATAACGGTTGCCAAAATAAGAGCTTGTAAAATAACTTTTATATTTTCAAAAAAAATGTTTTGTTTTTTGACTTCTTTTTTTGTCATTCAATTTTCCTTATATTTAAAATCCACTAATCTGCTTCAATTCATTTAAATGATTAAGATACAATCTTCATCAGCCTTTATGAAGGACTATGGCAAACCTCTATTATTACAAATGCCTGGGCAAAAGGAAACTCATCACTTATTGTCAAATGAATTACTGGATTGAATTGACTTGAAATAATCGCAGAAAGATGTTTTTTAGCACCACCTGATAATACTATAGACGGCTTGCCTCCCGCACTGTTAATAATGTTCATATCTTTCCAGGATACACCTTGTGCAAGCCCTGTTCCTAAAGCTTTGGAACAAGCTTCCTTGGCAGCAAAACGTTTAGCATAAGAAGCAGCAGGATCTGGAGAACTATTACATTTATCTCTTTCTTCTTTAGTAAAACAATGTTCTGTAAACCGTTCACCAAAACGTTGTATCGACTTTTTAATGCGTCGAATGTCAATAATATCAACGCCTATTCCTATAATCATAAGGAATCTTTCTTTCTTGTAAAGATAGACTTTATCTCTTCTTTATAAGAAAAAGAAAAACTATCAAAAGTTAAGACTATATACATAAAATTTTATACCATTAAAAACGCTCTTTTTAATCGATTGTTTCTTCTTTTAACTTTAGTAATTCCTTATAGAGATAAGGTTATATAAAAATTTAACATATATGCTTCATATTCTGATAAAAATATCATAATCTATTCAAAAACGCGACATGCTGTAGCCACACACTCAAGATCGTTAAGACATTTAATTAAATCACTAAGATGCTGAACATCTAAAACCTCAACATCTAAACGTATTTCTGTAAAATCTTCTGCAGTTCTTGGTGTATGAATGTTGTGAATATTAATATTAAGATCGGCAATACATGTTGTTATAATTTTGAGTGCTCCTGGAGTATTAACGGCGTTGATTCGAATATGGGATATAAAACGGTAAATTTCAGTTGCTTCTAAATCCCAGCGTACATCCACCCAGCGTTCTGGTTTATCTTCAAATTTTTGGAGCGCTGGAGACTGTATAGGATAGATAGCCATAGATTTTTTACCACGCATAAGAGCAACGATACGATCGCCCGGTAAAGCACCAGTTTGAGAAAATATAACTTGTATATTGGCAGGAAGGCCTCTAATTGGCAAAGCACCAATATCATTTTTAAGATTTTTGCCTTTCATCAATAAAGTTGTTTTGACAATTTTTTTTCGTTTATCGTCTTCCGTATGAGTCTTATATTCTTTAAACTCAGGCCAAAGAATACTTAATATTTCACCAGGAGATACTTCCCCTCTACCAACAGAAGCTATCAAATCCTTTACTTCTTTTTGTCCAAGATGAGATACAACAGATTCAAGTTGAGTATCAGAAAATTCCTTGCCAGCCTTATTGAAAGTTTTTTCAAGAATTCTCTGTCCAATATTATAATATTGTTTTCTAACTTCCAGCCGCGTAGCACGGCGAATAGCAGAACGTGCTTTCCCCGTAACAACGACTTCTTCCCAGGCAGAAGGTGGGACTTGACAACTTGAACGAATGATTTCCACTTCATCCCCGTTATTAAGCAGGGTAAAAAGAGGCATTATTCTACCATTTATTTTGGCGCCGACACAACTATTACCAATATTAGTATGTACTGCATAAGCAAAATCAATAGGAGTCGCATTTCGAGGTAAAGCAATTAATTTGCCTTTAGGAGTAAAACAGAAAACCTGCTCCTGAAATAACTCCAATTTCGCATGTTCCAGAAATTCTTGAGAGCTGTTTCCTTCTGCCAGGGATTTTATAGTCTGACGAAGCCATAGATAGACACTTGTTTCACTCAAAAGAACTTCAATATCATCTTTAGTACGTCTATCCTTATAAAGGGTATGAGCAGCAACACCATATTCAGCAACTTCATCCATAGCAATGGTACGAATTTGTAGTTCTATACGTTGATAAGAAGGTCCAATAATTGTTGTATGTAATGAACGATATCCGTTCTGCTTCATTGTTGATATATAATCTTTAAAATAACCCGGTACAATTCTCCAACGTGTGTGTATTATTCCAAGAACCTGATAACAACTTGGTATATCTTCAACAACAATACGAAAACCATAGACATCAGAAAGTTGTTCAAATGATAATGATTTCGATTGCATTTTGCAGAAAATAGAATAAGCCCTCTTTTGTCTTCCTTTAACCCAAGCGTTTAAAATTTTATTTTCCTCAAGAAGCTCTTTCAGTTCTTCTTCAATTTTTAAAACCAAACTTCCATTTCTTCTAGAAAGTTCCTCTAACCGGTCTTTTATTGTTTTATAGGCTTCAGGATTAATATAACTAAATGCAAGTTCTTCCAGTTCTTCACGCATGTCTTGCATGCCCATGCGTCCAGCTAACGGAGCATATATATCCATCGTTTCTTTAGAAATGACGATTCGTTTATCGAGAGGCATATAATCAAGAGTCCGCATATTATGCAGACGATCTGCCAACTTGACAAGCAATACTCTTACATCATCACAGATTGCCAAAAGTAATTTACGCAGATTCTCAGCCTGTTTTGTTTTAAACGAAACAATCTCTATTTTTTTAATTTTTGTAAGGTCTTCTACAAGATGACCAACTTCTGGACCAAAGAGCTCATCTATTTCGGCTCGCGTCGCTGTTGTATCTTCAAGTATATCGTGTAATAATGCTACTACTATAGTAGATTCATCCAAACGCATATCAGCGAGAATTGCTGCAACTTCAATTGGATGAGAAATGTAGGGATCGCCACTTGCACGCTTCTGCTGACTATGCTTTTGCATAGCATAAACATATGCTTTATTCAGAAGAGATTCATTAACATTTGGGTTATAAGACTGAATACGCTCTACAAGCTCATACTGTCTTATCATAGCTGTACTGCCATATTTTTATAAATAAAAATATTCTATTATATACTGAAATTACTCTTAACACAACACGTATATACTTTATAACTAAACCAATAAGTCCCTTTCGACTCTAGAATTTAATAATCATCATTTTTCTCTGGAGTAACGATTCCTTCAATACCTGCCAAGAGTTCCTCTTCAGAAATTTCATCAAAAGAAATTGATTCTAATGGAACATTTGTATCATTGCGATAATCAGAACCACCTCGAGGGCCTGAATAATAATCTGGTTCGTCTATTTCAACATGTTTTTGAAGAGAATGTATGAAATCTTCTTTCAAATCATCAACAGCTATACCTCCACATGCAATTTCACGTAAAGATACAACGGTATTTTTATCGTTATCTCTAGAAACAGTGATATGTGATCCTTGTGATATAAGACGAGCACGATAACTTGCGAGCAAAACAAGTTCGAACCTATTATCTATCTTGTCGATACAATCTTCTACTGTAATGCGAGCCATTGAAATTCCTTTAAAAGTTTTTTTAGATTTAATAAATATCTAAAATTATCTACTTATAAGCTATAATTAAGGATATAGATACGATAAAATTGTTTAATATTCAAGTTTTTAGTGATAAAGGGTTTTATACATATCTTGCACCTTTCATATATATTCAATATTGACATATATACGCATTGCTCGTTGGGAGTGGTAATGTTTTTATTTCTATAAGCTCTAAACCTAAGACAGGATATATAAACCTGCTCTTTTAATTTTTTCTATAATACAAGAATGCAAAAGGTTGTATCTTTTGCATACCATTAAAATAAAATGGATGATTAAAAAAATGTTTGACCCTCGCGAAAAAATTACTCTTTTTATTGATGGAGCTAATTTATATGCTGCATCTAAAGCCCTTGGCTTCGATATAGATTATCGAAAGCTTCTTAAAGCATTCCAAAAACGTGGTTATCTATTACGGGCTTATTATTATACTGCACTCATAGAGGATAATGAATTTTTGTCATTACGTCCTTTAATTGATTGGCTGGATTATAATGGATATAAAGTTATCACTAAGCCTGCTAAAGAGTTTACTGATTCTATGGGTAGACGTAAGATAAAAGGAAATATGGATATTGAGCTGGCAATTGATGCCTTGGAGCAATCTGAAACGGTTGATCATTTGGTGCTCTTTTCTGGAGACGGAGATTTTACAACTTTAGTTGAAGCACTTCAAAGAAAAGGTCGTAAAGTTTCAATTGTTTCAACTATGTTGACACAACCACCAATGATCGCTGATGATTTGCGTCGACAAGCTGATAATTTTATGGATCTTTGTTATCTTAAAAATGAAATTGGGCGGGAAACACATGAAGCTCCACCACATCTTTCTGAACCAATAAATAATATACCTCCAAAAAGTTCATAAGATTGATATTTGCACATATTAAAAGGCTGTCATAATTTAAAAATAAAGAGACTAAAGAGCTATCCTCAAATAGATATAATATGTTTTTATGCATTTTATCCTTTGATCTCAAAGGAGATGTCATAAATATAACAAAAATGATATGATTATTTAAAGGAGCTATCCTTTAATTATGAATATATTTTGAGTATCTATTCAGAGGATTTTTTTAGAAAAAACGGTTGAATCTTCTTTTAATCTATAAACTATTGGCACGCCTGTTTTTATGTTAAGATCAACAATCTCGTTCTCATTAAGATTGTCCAGAAGCATAACCAGTGAGCGCAAGGAATTCCCATGCGCTGTAACTAGAATATCTTGGTTTTTAAGAATTTTTGGCAAAATGGAAGTCATATAGAAGAGCCAGACACGAGCCGCGGTATCCTTGAGGCTTTCTCCTTCCGGTGGTGCGATGTCATAAGAGCGACGCCAAATTTCAACCTGCCTCTCTCCCCATTTTTTTTTGCTTCATCTTTGTTCATACCAGAAAGATTTCCATAATCGCGTTCATTCAGCGCTTGAGAAAAAACTGGTTTCAGATCATCTTGCTTAATTTCTTCAAGAATAATCCTGCAGGTTTCCTGAGCTCGTATTAAACAGGAACTAAAGGCATAATCAAAGGTTATTTCACATTTAGAAAGTTTTTGTCCTGCTGTTTTGGCCTCATGGATTCCTAATTCTGTTAGTTGAGGATCCCGCCAACCTGTAAAAAGATTTTTAAGATTCCATTCACTTTGACCATGACGCACCAATACCAGTAAACCACTCATTTTTTTCCTCTGTACCTTCCGGAACAAGTCCTCTTAGCCCTAAAACATCAATCATTGAATATATCCCCGGTGGCTGAGAATGTGCCCAAAGCGCTGCAGTGATAGCCCCATTCGCAAAAACAGAACGATCCGTCGCGCTATGAGAAAAAGTTATCGTTTCATTTTCTCCGGCCATGATCACTGAATGCTTTCCAACAACGGATCCTCCACGCAATGTTGCAAAACCAATAGAACCCTCTTTACGAGGGCCAGATTCACTCGTACGAAGCAAAGCTGAATTGTCATGCAATGAAATGTTACGCCCCTCTGCCACTGCTTGACCAAGTAATAAGGCTGTTCCTGAAGGAGTATCCACTTTATGACGATGATGCATTTCAAAAATTTCAACATCCCAATGTGTTGAAGGTAAAGCACGGGCAGCAATTTTAGAAACTATGCTTAAAAGATTTATACCAATACTCATATTGGCTGATTTAACAATGCACGCGCCATTCAAAGCTGCAACACGAATTTCTGTCTCATCTTTCTTAGAGAAACCAGTTGTACCAATAACATGCACAAGATTCCTCTCAGCACATAATTGTGCTATAGTTATAGTATTCCCTGGTGACGAAAAATCAATCACGCCATCAACATTCTGAAGAGCAGAAACCGGATCATCAGAGAGCGCAACACCAATCTCTTCTTCTCCAGCCATCAAGCCGATATCTTCTCCTAATCTGTCACTAATATGTCGAGTAATAGCTTCCTGTAAAATAATATGAGGCTTCAACCAAGGAATTGTTAAAAGAGCCTTTATTACAGCCCTACCCATTCTTCCTTCTGCACCAACAATGGCGATTCTCATCGGCTTGACTGTCATTACTCTCTCTTTCAAAGCTGATTATTTCAATAGACATTATCAGCAATACAATATCGTGTTAATCATTTTTTATTCAATAATTAACGAAACCAGCGTTGACTTGCTCCTTCTATCAAAGAGTAATTATTGAAATTACGAACATAGGAAGCCATGCCAAGGAGAGCAATACAAGGATGGGTTATTCTATACGTAGGTATCTTGCTCATAAAAGCCTGATGAGGAGCCTTATCTTTAAAGGATACCTCAAAGTCATCCTCGGACAAGGCTTCTATGATATTTTCAGGGATGCCACCAGAAAGATAAACACCCCCAAGCGCCATAAAAACCAGCGCAATATCAGCAGCAACCCTGCCAAGGTACTGGCAAAAAAGTTTTATTGTTTCATAAGCAACAGGATCATGGGATCTGGAGGCAGTAATTTCCTGAGATTGAGGACATGTTATGTCTTTAATTTTATCAGCAGCGCAAATAGCCTTGTAAATATTCATAAGCCCCCTTCCAGAGAGCAATTGTTCAGCTGAAATACGTCCTCCAATCTTTTCAAGATAAGGAAAAATTTCAAAATCACGTTTTGAACGTGGCCCAATATCAATATGTCCTGCCTCTCCAGAAACTGGAATCCAACAATTCTTACTCCGTATCAAGGCGGCAATACCCAATCCTGTTCCTGGGCCAAGAATGACCCGGGATGCAAAATTATTCTTTTTTATATCAAAAACATTACAATGACCAACAGGCGCATAATTCTTTTCAGAAATATCTGCTATCGCCAATGCCTGTGCTGCAAAATCATTAATCACAAGAATATCTTCAAGGGATGTCTGGGTAAATAATGTTGTTGGCTCAATAGACCATTTATAATTTGTTAATTTAACATTAGGACCGCCAGCAGGTCCAGCAACAGCAAGGATAGAAGAACTAGGTTGACAGGATACTTTCTCAAGAACTGTCTGTTGAATAGCTTGCTCTAAAGTGTCAAAGTTTAGTGTACTCACCTTAGGGAAAAGGACCATCTCTGAATCTCTATCCGGTAATACAGCAAACCTGGCATTTGTTCCTCCAATATCAGCAAGAAGAACAGGAAAAGAAAGAGGGAAATCTCTGCTTGAAGAATCAATCATGAGACAATTATTTCTTTAAACAATAGTTTTGTCATAGTTCAACCAAAAAACTTGATTTAAGATAAAACACATAAATAAATCAATTCATCAAATCAGGAAACACCTTATAATTTATAAGGTTATTCTTTAAAATTTATTACGAGTATAAGCCAATATACAATATTATCAATAACTACAAATTTCATGCATAAAAAAATCTTTTATATCAATATCAAAAAATAATTTTTCTAGAAATAATGGTTTATAAAGTATCTTTTTTTTAAAAAGAAGGGTTACCCACCCATTATTTAAAATCATACGACGATATATCATTCCTTCTCTCCTATAAGATGCAATTACCTTCCAGCATTGAGAATCAAGAATTCCTGATAGAATAACAAAACCCTTGGGGTTTAAATGCCTCACCAATTGTGGTGCTATCTTTATTAAAGGATCAGCAAGAATATTTGCAACAATTAAATCAAATTTTGATTTTCTATGAAAAGTTCTTGCTTCAAAATTTGTAGATACATCAAAACTTGTTTTTAAACTCACATGGTTTAAAACAGCATTTTCTTGAGCTATACGAATGGCTATTGGATCCGAATCCACACCAAAAACAGAAATTTTTGCACTCTTGGCTATCGCTATCGCAAGAATACCGCTTCCTGTACCAAGATCCAGGGCATTTTTAAATGTTCGCAATCTTGTTAATTGATCAATAAACTCAAGGCATCCAACAGTTGTTTCATGATGACCTGTGCCAAAAGCTTGATTTGCCTCAATCTCAATGGTAAAGTTATGGGCATTGATAACATTGTGCCGATCATGTGCTCCATGAATAATAAAACGTCCAACATGGATTGGCTTCAGTTCTGATATTGATTTCGAAATCCAGTCAATTTCTGGTAAAATTTCCTTATGAATAAGGCCATTAAAGTTAATGTCCTGCAAAAGAGAAACAAGTCGAGTTCGGATATCAGATTCTTCATGGGAGTTTACATAGAGAGATATTTCGGAAATATCAGACTTTTCATTTATTTCTACAGTGGAAATAGCGTAATGACTCTCCCAAAAAGAACAAGATAAAAGTTCAAAAAACTCTTCAACCCTTTTCTTTTTATCTTGTATATAAAGACGAATTTCACTCATATTCAGTGTTTAAATTTTCTCTGTTTAAAAATGATAAAATATCCGCTGTGAAAGAAAAATCTTCTTTCTTCATCTGAAAAAACCTGTCATAAAAAATATACTTTTTCAATGATTTGCTTCATCAACAGCATCAACATCATGAATACAAAAACCTGCTTTCATCACCGAAATTGAAAAAACACGCTCTACTGAATGTTCCAGTGCACCGTTTAAAAGCCCCGATTCAGGTAAAAATTCTTTGGAAAGCTCCAATTTTTTTATGGGCTCTAAAGAAATACGGCGAACCCAAAACATTGTTCCAAAGAAAAAATCAAGCTGCAGGTTTTTAGTCGGAAAGTTCATTCTTTTTGTTAAAGAAAAAACACGAGTATTCTTTTCCTGCCTCCTGATAAAACGTGAATAAGGCATTCGTCGACGATATCTACGAGAACCTATCATCCCGATAGAAGGATTATTTTTAAATGTCTCAATAATACGAACCGCTGTATTTGGTGCTCCAAGAAGATCATAAAATAACCAACGTCTCCATAAGGTTCCTTCAATCGGAGAACGCTTTTGATGTCTCGACTCCTTGCCATGAATCTTGCAAATATAATCATACTGATCGAGTTTCCCAGATTCAAGCAAAGTCAAAAAAGGCTTTATATCACGACCTTTATTTTCCATAAAATAGACATGAGCAGAAGGAAAAAGTTTTAAAAACTCCGGCTCGAGAAACCTATTTTCTTCAACAGTTGTAATCATTAAGTCAAAAAAGAAATTTAATCCCGAAAGCAGATGAGCAATTTCAAACCATCTTTCTGCATAAAACACATGAACTACTATGACTACTTTAGAATTTAAATCTATTTTTTTGCAATTATTTTCAGAAGAAAGCGTTTGCCATCCCTCAAAGAGATGAGGAATATAGGTAAATTGTTTACTATCAAAAGGCATAAGAGACTTCGTCATAAAGCGGTTTATACTCCTGAAAAAAGAATTTTCTTGCCGCGAACCTGATGGAAGCACATAAAATCCTTCAAAACACAACTTTTTGTATTTTATAGACGTAAAGCATACACGTAAAAAAATAAAAAAACTTTCAAGCAATGTTGTTGTTTCTATAAAAAAATCCTGACTAGCAAAATGTAACTTTTGAAATGGAAACACTAAAATTACATAACTTCCTTTACCAATTATCGGTATAAAAACATTTCTGCTGCCTTTTTGATCTTTTACACCAAGAGAATAGACAACGCGTTGCGTTGTATCTCGTTTCGGTTTCAACCTATATGATTTCATAGTATTACCAATGAAGATTAATTTATTGTAGTATTTTTTGAGGATATAATTTAATGTATATATATGCTTAAATTTTTATCTAATACCAAGAAACTTATGTGTTTGTACACTAAGACGCCATTTCGGATGAGATAAACAATAATCAATGGCTAATTCGGTATTTTTGTGAATATCTGGACCATCCATTGGCTGCAATAAAAATCTTTTAAAGTCAAGAGAAAGGTATCGTTCTGGTGGAGATTCTTTTTGTGGAAAAACAAGTTTTAATTCTTGTCCTTTCTTGATTTTGAGATCGTAGTTTCCTTTAGGACTCACACAAATCCAATCAAGACCATCCGGTGCTTCTACTGTGCCATTAGTTTCAACTGCAATTTCAAAATTACGCTGATTTAAGGCTTTTATTAATGGAACATCAACTTGTAGCAAAGGTTCCCCTCCTGTGAGAACACAGAACCTTTCACTTTCACCGCCTTTCCACTCTGAGAGAATAGCATCTGCAAGTCCTTCAGCACTATACTTCCCTCCCTTGCTCCCATCGATACCGACAAAATCTGTATCACAGAAATAACACTGCGCAGTAATACGATCCTGTTCTCTCCCGGACCAAAGATTGCATCCAGAAAATCGGCAAAAAACAGCGGCACGCCCCGCATATGTACCTTCTCCTTGAAGGGTCAAAAAAATTTCTTTTACAGAATAAGATTTCATCTCTTATATCCATTGATATTGATTATGTTTTAAAATTATAGCGCATAAGATCAGGATATGATATTATTTCTTTACCTCACCACTCCTCATCATAATCAATATCATAGTATTTAAGTCCTTTTTAAATTATTTCTTCGCTCTTTTCTAGCAACTTCAGAACAACAACATATATTATCCAGTTTTTATAGAAAATTGATAGTATCAATGAGAATTATTTGCTCATTAGAATCACTATAAGGGCATACCCAGGCTCCTCAGAACACGCATGCGAAGTTCAAAATCGGCTATTTGCATTCTGAGGTTGGAACATCAAAAATAGATTAAAATGAAATCCGTTCTGTTTTGTGCACAAATTGGTTGACAGGCACATCATACATAAGATACCGCTTTGTGCAAAATATGGTTGGATATCAAAATGACAGAGTTCGCAGGTTCGGCTGCATCACAAGCTGATTTTATCTGGAAGAATGCGGAAGACCTTTGGGGTGACTTTAAACACACAGATTTCGGCAAGATTATTCTGCCATTCACGTTGCTGCGCAGATTGGAGTGCGCCTTAGAGTCAACGCGGGAGGATGTCAGAAACGCTTATCTATCTTACAGGGATTCGGGCATTGAGCTTGATACGATTCTCCGCCAGACGGCTGGTTATCCCTTCTACAACACTTCCGAATATTCTCTTTCAACACTTGGTAGTACTAAGACACGACGCAACCTTGAAGGTTACATCGCTCTTTTTTCGGATAACGCTAGAGCAATTTTTGAAGAATTCGAGTTTTTTAACACGGTTGTACGCTTAGATAAAGTCGGGCTCCTCTATACTATTTGCAAAAATTTCGCAGCTATCGATCTGCATCCCGATGTGGTTCCAGACCGCGTGATGAGCAACATCTATGAACAGCTGATTAGGCGCTTTGGCGCAGAGGTCAATGAAGGCGCGGAAGATTTCATGACGCCTCGTGACATCGTGCATCTTGCCACAGCGCTGTTGCTTGACCCTGACAATGCCTTGTTTGAAGAGAATCCCGGCCTGATCCGTACATTGTATGACCCGACATGCGGTACTGGTGGATTCCTGACTGATGCGATGAATCACGTTGCCGATTATGGCAGTCATTACAAGATTCCCCCGGTACTGGTTCCGCATGGGCAAGAGCTGGAGCCGGAAACCCATGCCGTTTGTGTCGCAGGTATGCTGATTCGCCGTCTAGAGTCCGATCCGGGACGTGACCTGTCCAAAAATATCTGGCAAGGCAGCACGCTTTCCAACGATAAGTTTGCCGGTGAGCGCTTCCATTACTGCTTGTCCAATCCGCCTTTCGGCAAGAAATGGGAGAAGGACAAAAAAGCCGTCGAGGATGAGTATGAAAAAGGCGAACTAGGCCGCTTCGGGCCAGGCCTGCCGAAGATCAGCGATAGCTCTATGCTGTTTTTGATGCACCTCGCCAGCAAGCTGGAACTGCCGATCAATGGCGGTGGCCGTGCCGCTATCGTGTTATCCGGCTCACCGCTGTTCAATGGTGGAGCAGCTTCTGGTGAATCGGAAATTCGTCGTTGGTTGCTGGAAAACGACCTGATTGAAGCCATTGTGGCGCTGCCAACGGATCTGTTCTTCCGTACCAATATCGCTACCTATCTGTGGATTCTGTCTAACAAGAAACCGGAGGAGCGTAAGGGCAAGGTGCAGTTGATCAACGCCACTGACCTGTGGACTTCAATCCGTAACGAAGGTAAAAAACGCCGCATTGTCAGTGATGACCAACGAGCCCAGATTTTGGAGGTCTACGCCGCTGGGGAAACCAATGAGCTTTCCCGGATGCTGGACTATCGAACCTTTGGCTATCGTCGCATCAAGGTGCTGCGCCCGCTACGCATGACGCTGGAGCTGGATAACGCAGGCATGAAGCGCCTTGAATCTGAAGCCGCTTGGGTTAAGCTCTCTGACGAGCATAAAGAATTCTGGCAGGAAGCCCTCAAGCCTCTGCTCGGACAAACGCAGACCTATGGCTGGGCAGAAACTTTCGCCAGGGGTGCTATCAAGTCTGACAAGGCCAATACACTCAAAGTTAAAGCTAACAAGACCTTGATCACTGCGCTGATCAATGCCTTTGGTCACAAATCCCCTGAAGCCGAACCAGTCACCGATGCCAATAGGAATCTGGTGCCCGACACCGATTTGACCGATTACGAGAACGTCCCCTATCTGGAAAGCATCAAGGACTACTTCGCCCGCGAGGTGCTGCCCTACGTCCCGGACGCCTATCTGGACGAGAGCTTTACCGATACCCGAGATGGTCAACTAGGCCGGGTCGGTTATGAGATCAACTTCAACCGTTTCTTCTACCAGTATCAGCCGCCGCGCAAGCTGCACGCCATTGACGAAGACTTGAAGCAGGTAGAAGCCGAGATTGCCGAATTATTGGCAGAGGTGGCAAGCGAATGAGCCAGTACAAAGCGTATCCTGCGTACAAGGATTCCGGCGTTGAGTGGATTGGGCAGGTGCCGGAACATTGGAAAATAGCTCAACTTAAGAGGCTAGTTTCAATTCAGAATGGTAGTGACCACAAAGCGATTGAAACGGATGAAGGCTACCCTGTTTATGGATCAGGGGGGCAATTCGCATATGCCTCAAATTACATGCACGAAGGTGAATCGGTGTTGCTCGGCAGGAAGGGTACGATTGATCGCCCTATGTATGTGAATGATAAATTCTGGACAGTAGATACTATCTATTGGACAAAAATATTGCCCAATGCAAATGGAAAATTTTGTTATTACGCGGCCACTACCATTCCCTTCTTGTACTACTCAACAAATACAGCGTTGCCTAGCATGACTCAAACCTCGTTGGGGGCGCACCTAATGGCTTATCCTCCACTAGTTGAACAAGCCGCCATCGCAGCCACCCTCGACCGCGAAACCGCCCGGATTGATGCGCTGATTGGCAAAACGGAGCAAAGTATCACTCTGCTCAAAGAACGCCGCGCCGCCTTTATTACTGCCGCTGTGACCGGCCAGATTGATTTGCGAGGAGAACAATAAATGCGAGCATCAGCACATCAGGAAAAACACTTCCAGCAATACATCATCGACCGTCTGGTAGACCAGGGTTGGAAGCTCGGTGATACAAAGTTCTATGACACTGAGCGGGCGGTGTACCCCGAAGACCTGGAAAGCTGGATCAAAACCAGCGGCCAGCAGGAAAAGTGGGACAAGCTGGAACGGCTCAATGGAGCCAAGACCCTTGAAGTGCTGATAGCGCGGCTGGTTAAGGCGCTGGAAAAGCAAGGTACCATTAAGGTGCTGCGCCAGGGATTCTCTATTGCCGGTTGTGGCTTGATCGAGATGACCGAGGCCGCGCCGGAAGACCAGCGCAATGCATTGATCATTGAGCGCTATCAGGCTAATATCCTGCGCGTGGTGCCCGAGCTGAAATATCACCCGGCGCAGGAATTTGCCATTGATCTGGTGCTGTTTATCAATGGCCTGCCTGTGGCTACGGTCGAATTGAAGACTGACTTCACCCAGTCCTGCGAAGCCGCCATGGATCAATACCGCAATGACCGCCTACCATATGACTCCAAGACCAAACGTCGGGAGCCATTGCTGGCCTTCAAGCGTGGTGCGGTGGTGCATTTCGCTATGTCGGATTCCGAAATCATGATGGCAACCAAGCTGGACGGGGAAAACACCTTCTTCCTGCCGTTCAACAAGGGGCGCAAGGACGAAAGCGGGACCGTCCATGCAGGCAACCCGCCCGGCGACATCAAGCCGGACGGTAACCAGGAATATCCGGTAGCGTACTTCTGGGAGTCGGTCTGCCAGCCGGATGCCTGGCTACGGATTTTCCATAGCTTTGTCTACATCGAGAAAAAGGACGTGGTGGATATTCAGGGAAACTGGTTGAAGAAAGAGACCCTGATTTTCCCACGCTTCCACCAGTGGACGGCAGTGAACCAGATGCTGGCCGATGCCCGCCAGAACGGCACAGGTATGACCTACCTGTGTGATCACAGCGCCGGTTCGGGTAAAACCAGCACCATTTCCTGGACGGCCCATGATTTGGTGAAGCTGCGTGAAGACAATGGCGATGCCGTATTTAACAGTGTGATTATCGTCACCGACCGCAACGTACTCGATGGGCAACTTCAGGACGCGGTGAAGCAGATTGACCACCAGTTTGGTGTGATCGCCGCTATTGACCGGCAAAAGTCGTCCAAGCCCAAGAGCAATCAGCTCTCGGAAGCTCTGTTGGCTGGTACGCCGATTGTCATTGTCACAATCCAGACCTTCCCTTACGCAATGGAAGCCATCATCACCGACAAGGCTCTGAAGGGGAAAAACTTCGCCGTGATCATTGATGAGGCGCACAACTCGCAGACCGGCTCTACCGCTGCCAAGCTACAAGCAGCGTTGGGGATGAGTGGGCAAGGCAAGATGTCTACCATGACGGTGGATGAGCTACTGGAGCAACTGCAAAAGTCCCGCGCTCGCCCGAACAATATCAGCTACTTCGCTTTTACCGGTACACCAAAGCATTCCACCCTGATGCTGTTTGGTCGTCCGATCGATCCGAGCCAACCGGCCTCGGACGATAACCCGCCGAAAGCCTTTCACCTGTACACCATGCGTCAGGCCATCGAAGAGAAGTTCATTCTCGATGTGCTGAAAGGCTATGTGCCCTACAAAACGGCCTTCAACCTCTCCAAGCAGGTTGAGGACAGCAAGCGGGTAAGCGGCAAGGCGGCAAAACGCGCTCTGGCACAGTGGATGTCCCTGCACCCCACCAATGTGACCCAGAAGGTGCAGTTTATCGTCGAGCACTTCACCAAGAACGTCGCCCACCGGCTGGATGGCAAGGCCAAAGCGATGGTGGTGACCAGCTCCCGTGCTGCAGCTATTCGCTACAAGAAGGCGTTTGATCGCTATATAGAACAGCATAGCGAATACGGCTTTATTCACTCACTTATAGCCTTCTCTGGCAAGATGACCGGCAAGCAGGTGATACACCAGGACGATGGTGAGTTCAATAATGATGTATTCATCGTTGATGAGAATGATGTATTCACCGAGCAGAGCATGAACCCGGACTTGCACGGTCAGGATCTGCGCTTTGCCTTTGACCGTCCTGAGTACCGGGTAATATTGGTGACCGACAAGTTCCAGACCGGCTTTGACCAGCCCAAGCTGGTCGCTATGTATGTCGACAAGAAGATCGCCAACCATGTGGAGATCGTGCAGACCTTCGCTCGCCTGAATCGGATCGCACCGGGCAAGGATGAGGTATTTATCATCGACTTCGTAAACGACCCGGAAAACGTGCGCAAAGCCTTTGCTACCTACGACAACGGCGCCCACATTGATGAAATTCAAGACCTTAACGTGGTCTATGAGATCAAGGCGCGTCTGGACGAACATGACCTGTATGACGAGAAGGACTTGGCCGCGTTCAAGGAAGCCCGTTTCAAGACGATCCGCGACATCACCCATACCCAATCTCCGCAGCACAAAGCGCTGTACGCCGCTACCGCTGGGGCGACTGCCTTGTACAATGACAAGTTGAAAATGCTCCGCGATGGCATGGCTACCTGGGAAGCTGCCTTTGAGAAGGCTTACGCCAAGGGCGACGAAGCGGGCATGAAGTCTGCCGAGCACCATCAGGACGAATACGCCAAGCAGATCAAGACGCTGATAGGCTTCAAGTCGGATTTGGGGCATTTCTGTCGTACCTATTCCTATATCGCCCAACTGATTGATTTTGGCGACCCTGAGCTGGAGAACTTCGCTGCCTTTGCCAAGCTGCTGCAAAAACGCCTACTGCATGAAGCACCGGAAATCGTGGATTTGACCGGTCTGGTGCTCACCGGCTTTGACATCAATGCTCGCCAGGACAAAACCGAGGACGAAGGTGAAGCCCCGGTACTGAAACCTACAGGTGCAGGAGGCGGTGGCGTCGCAGGTGACAAGCCGAAATTCGTCAAAGAGATTATCGAACGGCTCAACAGCCTGTTTGGTGAAGCTACCCCGATTCAGGATCAGGTGGCCTTCGTCAATCAGATTTCCTCAATTACTGGCGAAAGTGATGTGGTAATGGCCCAGGTGGAAAGCAACACCCGCGAGCAGGCCATGAAAGGCAACCTGCCCGGAGCGGTGCAACAGGCTGTGGTTCGTGCTCTTTCCAGCCATCAGAAACTTGCTACGCAAGTGCTTAAATCCGACCGACAGGGTATGTCAGCTCTGGTCGATGTGATTTATGACCTGCTGCGTGGCGCTACAAACATAGACCTGGACGCGGACTAACCGGATGCTCGATCTATTAAATTTGCCGGGCATCAAGCCTGTCGATATGTACACGGAGAGCAAGGCGCTCATTATTGTCGCAGAGGCTGATGATACCGCTACGCCAGTATGCACGGCTTGCAAAATTCCGATGCACAAGCACGGCACCCGAAAAAACAAGTTTTCGGATACACCACTTCATATGCGGCCCGTTCGCCTTGAAGTTCAGAGACCGCGCTTTCGGTGTGAAAGTTGCGGGAAAATGTTCATGCAGGAGATGAGTTTTCTGGATGATAAACGTCGGGCAACCCGGCGTCTGGTGGACGTTATCCGGCAACAGTGTCTTGGTATGACCTTTCGTGCGCTGGCTGATCAAACCGGCGTTGCGGTCAATACGGTTAAAAATATCGCTCATGACCTGATTCAGCAGCTTGAGCAGACCGTTCGCTACGAAACCCCGGTTATCATGGGGATTGACGAGGTGAACCTCGCGGGCGGTTATCGTTGCGTCATTACCAACCTTGCGACAAACAACGTGTTTGAAGTGCTGGAACTGCGTACTCAGGATCATCTGAAGCCGTTCTTTAGGGCGCTGCCTGACCGTGAAAAGGTAGAGTGGGTTTGCACGGATATGTGGCGCCCATTCAAGCACTCTTTTTCTGAATTTCTCCCCAACGCCAAGCTGGTGATCAATAAGTTTCACGTAGTGAAAATGGCGTCTGAGGCATTGGAAGAAGAGCGTAAAAAGTATCAGGCTCAACTGAGCAAAGATGAACGGATTAAAGTCAAAAAGTCAATTCGCTGGATGACATTGAAACGCCCAAACAACCTGACCCCGGCAGAACAAGAAGCGTTGGCAATCGTTCACGAAAAGATCCCGGCACTCGCTGTTGCTTATGACTTCAAAGAAAGCTTTTTTGCCATCTATGACGAGCCAGATAAACAACAGGCTAAACATGCTTTTGAAGCGTGGAAAAACAGCTTACCAGATAAAAGCATGGAGCCTTTCAGAAAATTGGTGAAAACGGTTCACAATCATTACGACGACATTTTCGCCTATTGGGATGCACCATTACGCATTACTAATAACTATACCGAAGGGCTAAATGGTTTGATCAAAATATCGAATCGTTTAGGACGAGGCTACAGCTACGAGATAATCCGGGCCAAAACACTGTATTCAGCCGAAGCCCGCAAAGTCGGCAGTGGCATTCGTTCAGGACGTGAAAAGGTTGAATATGGACCTCACATTCCTACGCTGCTCAAACAAGTTGAAAGCGGTGAGCTTGATTAGAGATTAAATCCAACCAGCGTCTATTTGGGAATTACTACAAGATTTTGGTGAAATCCAACCGGTTAATAGTTTCACTTGAAGAGACAATCTAGGGTTAGAAAGGGAGAGTTACAACTCTAGAATGCAAATAACCAAAAAATCTTTACGCAGTCTGCTGCTTTATCTTTTAAAGATATTAAAATCATGAGCATATTTTAAAAGATCTTCACGTGAGAGCTGAAAATTTGAATCTATCCAAACTTCTGTCAGGAAAGAAAGACTTTCTCCTACTTTTTTTCCAGGTAAAATCCCAAATGCCAATATATCACTGCCTTTTAAAGGAAAAACAGGTTTTACCCACTTTAAAGTTTCTTCTAAAAGAAAGATTATTCTAGCCTTATCTTTATCATTCAAAGGAACAGCAGTTGTTGCCAGAAATATTTTCAATTTTGCTGCAATAACATGTTTACCATGCTGATACAGTAATTTATTCAGCTCTGTAATAGAGGTGTTTTGAGTAATAGTAACAGGTTGTTGACATAAAAAAAGATATACCTTTTCTTTAGAAGAAAAACGCAGTCTTTTTGCAAGTTCTGTAACCCTCACAACATCATGAGAAGGAATGATAGCGGCCAATCTTAAAAGCGGATCAGGTTGCCAACCGAATTTATGTTCTTCAGCGATAAGCCTTATCAAGTGATCCTTTATAAGGAAACTTCTACTTTCAGGTATAATGTTTTCTGCAATACCACTACGACACATCCAAAAAATAGATTGAACAGGATTAGCGGCTTCCAATAGCTTTTTCATTTCTAGCCAAATCCGTTCAGCAGAAAGCTTTTTCAGGTTATTTTTAGCACGTATTGCTGCACGCAACCCCACAAAGTCAGGTCGTTTTCCTCCATAATGCGCAAAAAAACGAAAAAATCGAAGTATTCGCAAATAATCTTCAGAAATACGCTCATCTGCATTACCAATAAATCGTACAGTACGAGTTTGAATATCAGCCAAACCATTTACAAGATCAATGATTCTACCATCACAATCAGCATATAAAGCATTTATTGTGAAGTCTCTTCTATGGGCATCAATAGACCAATCATCAATAAAAACAACTTGAGCATGTCGACCATCAGTGACAAGATCATTTCTTAAAGTTGTAACATCAAATATTCTTTTATGAGAGAACACTTTCACTGTACCATGACTGATACCGATTGGTATAGCTTTCAAACCAGCCTTTTGAGCACGTTGCATAACATCTTTAGGGGAAAGAGTTGTGGCTATATCAATATCCTTGACTTCCAGATTCATTAAACTATCCCGAATAGCTCCTCCTACTATACGAGCTGTTCCTCCTTGGGTATTCAATAATCTAAGAAGCTGCGTTAATTCAGGAGAATGAAACCATTTTTCATCAGCAATTGAAAGCATATTCATGTATGCTCCCTTTTTTATGTAATCGTATAAAATTTCTTAAAATATTTCATATCGTCTTGATTCTATCGCGAGTATTGATAATTTCTACTCCACTCTCATGCATTTCTTGAATAGCAGCTTGTGTGCCTTTATCACTAATACCACGACTCGCATCTTTAATGAAGAAGACTTTTATTGTGGGAAGCTTTTTAACAGCATCAAGCGCTGAAAATTTTACACAATAGTCAATGGCAAGGCCACATAAATCAAGTTGTGTTATTTTCTTTGAAATCAAATAATCAGCAAGACCTGTTGAAACTCCTTCTGCATCGGCAAATGCGGAATAGCTATCAACGAAGGGATTTTGACCTTTTTTTTGGATATAATCAATTTTCTTAATGTTAAGAGATGAGCTGAGTTCTGAATCAAAACTCCCTGCAATACAATGGTCTGGCCAAAGCATTTGCGGTTTACCTGAAAGTTCGCCTATCTGAAAAGGTTGTTTCCCTGGATGTTGAGAAGCAAATGAACCATGATGAGGAGGATGCCAATCCTGTGACGCCACAATAATGTCGTAGCCGCCTTTTTCTATTAAACTGTTAACAATGGGTATTATTGATTCGCCGTCAGGAACCGGAAGGCTTCCACCAGAAATAAAAGAATTTTGGAGATCAATAACAAGCAAAGCTTTCATCTATCTTCCTATGCAAAAAATTTGCTCATAACATGATTAGGTACAAAAGAACCCAAGCGTTTTATTTCCCACTCAAGATCTACCCCTGAAGAGTTTAAAACTCTTTTACGAACAACTTCACCAAGGCACTCAAGATCATATGCCGTGGCATCTCCTGTATTAATCATAAAATTACAGTGTAATTCTGATATTTGTGCTCCACCAATCATTAAACCACGACATCCAGCCTGATCAATCAATTTCCATGCACAATGCCCTAAAGGATTCTTAAATGTAGACCCTCCGGTTTTTCTTTTATTGGCTGAACAACTTCACGATGATGCAATACCTCATCCATAGTTTGACGAATGATCGCTTGATCTTCTGGATAACCTTCAAATACGACATGTGTAAATATAAACTCATCACTCATTTTACAATGACGATATCCATAACCCATATCATCATTAGAGAAAACATGCCGACATCCTTTGCGATCCATAGCATGAACTTCAACAACAAACTCAGAAGTTTCTCTGCCATTGGCACCAGCATTCATAAAGACGATACCTCCAATAGAACCTGGAATTCCACAAAAAAAATGTAATCCTCCAATATTATGATTCAAAGCCAAATGAGCAATGTATTTCCCTGAACAGCTTGTACCAGCAACAATACGACAATTATCCTCTACCCTTGCCCAACCAAAACCATGCGTTGAAAGTCTTAAAACAATACCAGAAATACCACCATCCCGTACAAGAATATTTGAACCAAAACCAATAACAGTCAAAGGCGTTTCTGGAGAAAGAAGCTTTAAAAATGATTCAAGATCATCAATATCATAAGGTTGAAACATTAAATCAGCATGACCACCCGTACGAAACCAGGTAAACTTATTCATAGAAACATTCTCTATAAGCTTACCTCGTAATGTCTTGAAGTGAGTATTAAACTGTTCAATCCATTGATGACGATTCATATATCACACGATACACTTTGCATGGTAAAAGTCTCAAGCCCTTTAACCAGAGATGTAGTCCATTGAGTAATATTGCCTGCACCAAGAAATATAACAAAATCTCCAGGTTTAGCAATATCAACTATTTTAGGAATAAGAAAAGAAAATGAACTTAAATAATGGACATTTTCATGTCCATGTTTAGCAATATTCCTTACTAATTCTTCAGAATTTATTCCTTCAATAGCTTCTTCTCCTGCCGCATAAACTGGTGCAATAAAAACAATGTCAGCATTCATAAAACAAGAAGAAAATTCATTTAAAAGATTGGAAAGACGAGAATAGCGATGCGGTTGATGAATAACAATAATTTTGCCATTACAAACCTCACGAGCAGCTTTAAGGACTGCTTCTATCTCTACTGGATGATGTCCATAATCATCAAAAATATACACACCTTCCCAAAGCCCAACAAGAGTAAACCTTCGTCGAACTCCCTCAAACATTGAAAACCCTTTGATAACATCTTCCGATGAAATACCAAGCTTGTTCGCTACTGCAATAGCAGCAGCAGCATTTGAAATATTATGACGCCCTAACATAGGTAAAACAAGGTCTTTAAGGTACAAAAACTCCTGATCTTTCTGATGACGAATTTTTATATCAAAAACAGAATGACCAGCACTCATACGTATATTAGAAAAACATACATCAGCTTGAGGATCTTGACCATAAGTAATGATTTTACGATCTTCAACACAATGAATAATTTTTTTTACTTCTGGATGATCCAGACACATCACTGCAAAACCATAAAATGGGATATTTTCAACAAATTGGCGAAAAGCTACACGAACCGCATTAAAATCACCGTAATAATCAAGATGCTCTGGGTCAATATTCGTTATTACGACAACATCAGCAGGCAATTTCAAGAAACTTCCATCGGATTCATCAGCTTCAACAACCATCCATTTACCTTCTCCCATTCTGGTATTCGTGCCATAAGCATTAATAATACCACCATTAATGACAGTCGGATCCATACGACCTGCATCCAGTAAGGCTGCAATTAATGAAGTTGTTGTTGTCTTACCATGCGTTCCCCCAACAGCAATTGATTTACGGAATCGCATCAGTTCAGCGAGCATCTCTGCTCGACGTACAATAGGCAATTTTCTTTGACGGGCAGCAATACATTCAATATTATTTCTATGGATTGCTGTAGATACAAGAACAATCTCAGAATTTCCAAGATTCTCTTCTTTGTGTCCAATAAATATATTGATTCCTTTTTCACGCAGTCTCTTTACATTTGCGTTTTCATATTGATCAGAACCTTGAACCTGATACCCTATATTATACAGAACCTCTGCTATACCACTCATTCCTATACCACCTATACCGATGAAATGAATAGGTCCTACAAGTTCTGGAATCTGCATCAATTTTTCCTTTTTAATTGAGATACCTTGTGTCCTTTAGAAATACCCTCTACTACATCAGCAAGAAAATCAACTGATTGAGGCTTTCCCATTTTATAAGCTTCCTTTGCCATTTTCATTAATCTCTCAGGCTCTTCCATGGCAGAGAGAAGTATATCTGCTAATCTTTCTGGTGAAAGAGACGATTGCATGACAACTTCTGCTCCTCCTGTATCCTTTAGAAACATTGCATTCGCTAATTGATCTTTGCCTACCGCGTAAGGATAAGGAACAAGAATAGAAGGTCGTCCAATAACAGCAATTTCAGATACAGTAGAAGCCCCTGAGCGACATATCAAAAGATGTGCAGTCGCAATGTGCTCTGCTATATCCACAAAAAAAGACGATATCTTGGCAGTTAAATGAAGTTTATTGTAATGACTCTGAACTTCTTCTATATCTTCCTGTCGTACCTGTTGAGTAATCATTAATCGTTTAAGATGTTTTGACGGAATATGGCTTATTGCTAAAGGTACAATTTTTGAAAAAAACTGTGCCCCCTGGCTACCACCCATAATAACAAGATGAAAAGGTTGATCAGGATAACTCGGTTGATATGAAACAGAAGAAGCTTTAAGGATAGAGGCACGTACAGGGTTACCTGTCACAATAATTTTATCATTTAAAAACGTATTTTTTTTAAGAAAAAATCCAGTAGCAATTGCCCGAACAAAAAAAGATAAAAGATAGTTTGCTCTTCCCATTATAACGTTTTGTTCATGAATTATTGAAGGTATTCTTAAACTTATACCTGCAAATAAAGGAGATAAAGAAGGATATCCACCAAAACCAATAATAGCTATTGGCTTGATTTTTCGGATTATTTTAAAGGAAATGAAAAATCCTTTTAAAAAAAACTTTATGAAATTGTATAATATAACAGGATTAAGCAAACTAAATTGAGAAGAAGGAATTTCATGTATCGTACTCGCAGAAAAATTCGCAGAAAAATTCTTTGTACGACAATCCGTCACTAAATGAATACAATAACCACGATTCTGCAATTCACAAGACAATGCTTCCGCAGGAAATAAATGCCCTCCTGTTCCACCTGCCACAAGAAGTATACTATTTTTTTTCATAACAAATTATTCTAATATAATATTATTTGGTAAAACACGGAAAAGACTACGTTCTGCTGCACGTTTTTCTGGTCTGTAACGTGTCAAAGCAAGAAGAAATCCTGCTGTGATACATATACCAATCATTGAAGATCCTCCATAAGATATCATTGGTAATGTCATTCCTTTTGCAGGCAAAAGATGTAAGCTTACACCAATATTAATTATAGATTGAAGTCCTATTTGTAGAACCAACCCTGCTACAGCAAAACGATTAAAATCATTTTTTTCTTTAAATGCATAAAGAAAACCACGCATGATAATAAATATAAAAATAGATACAACTATTATACAAAATATAATACCAAATTCTTCTGCAGCAACAGAAAAAATGAAATCTGTATGACTGTCAGGAATGATACGTTTTATAGTCCCTTCTCCTGGGCCCTGTCCCAACCATCCGCCATGAATAATAGCTTCACGAGCGCTATCGACTTGAAAACTATCCCCTTCTCCTGTAAAAAATCGGTCAATACGAATTGCGACATGCGGCATCGTATTATAAGCAAGGATGATAAAAGCGCCTCCACAACCAAAAAGAGTAAATATCCAAAACCAGGATATTCCTGCAATAAAAAACATGCATTCCCATACTATTGCAACCAGTATGCTCTGACCAAAATCAGGCTGCGCAATCAGTAAAGAGATAATCATACCAAACAGAATAATAGAAAAAAGATTGCCCGGTATCTCTGGTTGACGTACTTGCTCAGCAAAAAGCCAAGCACAAATAACTACAAAAGCTGGCTTCATAAATTCAGAAGGTTGAATAGAAATACCTAAAAAACTAATCCAGCGTCTGGCACCTTTAATTTCAACTCCATAAAATAAAGCCATGACCATGGCTACTAAAGAAAAAACAAGCAATAAAAGAGCAACACGTCTTACTTGTCTTGGAGAAAGAAAAGAAAGAAATAGCATCACTGCTAATGAAGGTAAAATATACAAGACATGCCTTTTGACAAAATAAAAGCCATCTAATCCTAATCTCTCAGCAACAGATGGCGAGGCAGCAAAAGATAACATCAAGCCTAAGCCCATTAAAAGCACAAAAGCTACTAAAAAAAATCGATCTATTGTCCAAAACCAATCAGCAAGAGGTCCTCGTTCAATACGACTTACCATAACAAATCTCTTTCTTGACTCAGATCAACAAGCATTTCAACATTCTTGATCTCAGAAACGTGGATAATAAAACTCTTCCCTCTTTCTTCAAAATTTTTATACTGGTCAAAACTAGCACAAGCTGGAGAAAATAAAATCACGGAAGGTAAATCACTAATAATCGCATCTCTTGTTGCACTTGCAAGTGCTTTTTCAAGAGTCCCAGAAATTTCATAAGCCATTGAATTTTTAAACTCTCTTGCAAAGTTTTTTGCAGAATCTCCAATAAAATAAGCTTTGACGATATTTGAAGAAAAAGCAGCAAGCTCTGTTATGCTTTCTGATTTCTGTAAACCACCTGCAATCCAATAAATACGGTTTTCACTTGTCAATGCTTTCGTTGCAGAATGAACATTCGTTGCTTTAGAATCATTGATAAATAAAATTTTTCCTAATCTCGCTATCAATTGCATACGATGCATAAGACCAGGAAAAGATGATATCCCTAATCGTATTTCTTCCAATTGTAATCCTAATTGCAAGCAAACTGCTAAAGCAGCTGCTATGTTTTGAGCATTATGAAAACCTCTCAAAACAGTATGTGTGTTAAGATTTATCAAAATTTCTGAATTATAGGAAGATTTTATACACAAATCATCAATATACACATCATTTTTAAATCCAGATACCGCTCCAGAAGATATACACACGACTTCTTTTCCTGATATTCTAAGCTGTTCAACTATCTTTTTACACGAATGATCATTCGTACCAATAACGGCACGATCACTCATGACCACCAGTCTTTTCTTAATATCAATGTAATGATCCATACTACCATGACGATCGAGATGATCAGAAGAAATATTAAGCAATATCCCTATAGAAGGATCAAGTGTAGGTGCAAGTTCTATTTGATAGGAAGAACATTCAATCACATAAAAACAATCCTTTTTGAAAGGAGCAAGATTTAATACCGGATTACCAATATTTCCTCCTAATTGAACATCGTAAGAATTTTTTCTAAGGATATGTGCAATCAATGCTGTAGTTGTAGATTTGCCATTCGTACCAGTAACAGCAATAAAATCAACTTTTGAAGACATCATCCGCCGCTCACGCGCAAAAATCTCTAGATCTCCAATAATTTCAACTTTTGCTTTTTGTGCCAAGCTGACAGTCCAATGAGGATGAGGATGCGTTAAAGGAACTCCAGGAGACAAAAGAAGAGCGTTAACCTGCGACCAATCAATAAAGCGAAGATCGTGAACAGCTATACCAAGAGATGCAGCGTGAGACACACTCTCGTTATTATCATCCCAAGCAACAACCTTTGCACCACCAGCCATCAGTGCATGTGCAGATGCCAAACCTGAACGACCTAAGCCAAAAACAGCGATCAGAGAATGTTTAAAAGTTGTTGCCGCAATCACGATATTAACGAATCTTGAGTGTTGAAAGACCAATAATTGCTAATATTACCGAAATAATCCAAAAACGTATAACAATCTGGCTCTCTGTCCAACCTTTTTTCTCAAAGTGATGATGAATCGGAGCCATAAGAAAGATACGTTTTCCGGTAACTTTAAAATAAATAACCTGAATTATAACAGAGAGTGTTTCTATAACAAACAAACCTCCAATAATTGCCATTACAATCTCATGCTTGGTAGCAACCGCAACACTACCAATAAGCCCACCAAGTGCAAGAGAACCTGTGTCACCCATAAAAATTGCTGCTGGTGGCGCGTTAAACCATAAGAAACCAAGTCCTGAACCAATCACTGCTCCAAGGATAACAGACAGCTCACCTGTACCTGGAACAAAATTTATTTGAAGATAATTCGCAAAAATAAAATTACCTGCAAGATAAGCAATAATAGCAAATGCAGCTGCAGCAATCATTACTGGTACAATTGCTAACCCATCAAGGCCATCTGTAAGATTAACAGAATTTCCAGCAGAAACGATAACGAAAGCTCCGAATGGAATGAAAAAAACACCGATATCAATCAACACTTCTTTAAAAAAAGGAAAAGAAATCGAAGAGCTAAATTCAGCTCCATGAACTGAACTGTATATAGAGGTAATCATCATACAGTAAACAGCAATGCTGGCTATAAGAAATTCTATAACAAGCCGCATCCTCCAAGAAAGACCTTTTTGGCTTTGCTGTGTAACCTTGAGGTAATCATCATAAAAACCGATACCTCCAAACCCAAGCGTTAAAAAAAGTGTTGCAACAACATAAACAGAAGATAAATCCGCCCAAAGAACAGAAGAAACAACGATACTAATAAGAAGAATAATTCCTCCCATCGTTGGGGTTCCTGCTTTTTTAAAATGTGCTTGCGGTCCATTTAATCGTATAGGCTGTCCCTTTCCTTGCAAAACACGCAAAGTGTCAATCATTTTCGAGCCGAAAACAAATATTATAAACGCAGCTGTTAAAAAAGATCCTCCCGTTCTAAACGTGATATATCTAAAAATATTAAAAGATTTTATATAGTCTGACAAACCTACCAACCAAATAAGCATAAAAGCCCTTTCGTATAAATTTTTATAAAATGATTTACATTAAGTATCTTGTAAAAATGGCTTAAATTTTTTAAGTAACACCTCAACAATACGAGAAAAACCTGTATCCTTTGAGGATTTTATCATCATCACATCTCCAGTGCGCAAGGAAGAAACTATAAAATCAATAAGCTCATCTATATGCGCAAAATATTGAACATGGGTATTTTCCCCTGATAAAGCTTCTTTTAATGCCATCATATTGATACCACTGAGCCAGATATATGAAATACCTGATGCAATCAAAGATTTAGAAAGATCAGAATGCACTTTCTTTTCCATTGGACCCAATTCACACATATCTCCAAGTACAGCAATATGTCTTCCTTCTTTCTCTAATGGAGTTTCAGCCAAAAGTGATATCGCAGAATCCATAGAAACAGGACTCGCATTGTAACTTTCATCAATTAAGGTAAAATAGCCTGTTTCTAAAGCCAATTTATAACGGAATCCTCTACCACGTGCTGGCTTAAACGTCGATAAAGATTCTATCGGCTTTTTCATATCCACTTTCAAAAGAGAAATCGTTCCAAGTGTTGCAAGAGCATTTTCAACCATATGAAAACCAGGTGCACCAATCTCAACGTCTACAAGAAGGTCTTGAACCATGGTTATAATCTTTGAATGATCAATTTTTCTTTCAAACTTAATTAAACGGAAATCAGAGTTGGGATTTTGTCCAAATGAATAAATTTTCCTGATACCAGAACTCAATGCTACTTGTTTAAGAAATAAAAAATAATCATTATCATGATTTAGAACAACAGATCCCTGTTTCTCTAAACCTTCAAAGATCTCTGCCTTGGCAGCAGCAATTTCATCAATTCCAGAAAAATTACCTAAATGTGCATTCCCAACATTCGTGATCACAGCAATATGTGGACGTACTAGTTTTACAAGTGATCGAATTTCACCAGGATGATTCATCCCAATTTCAAAGACACCAAAATCAGTATCCACTGGCATACGCGCCAATGTCAAAGGAACCCCTAAAAAATTATTATAAGAGTTTATAGGAACATGTGTTTTACCTATTGAAGATAATGCATGCCTAAACATTTCTTTAGTGGTTGTTTTGCCAACAGAACCAGTAATAGCAATAATTTTGGCTTTTGAACGGATACGAGCAGCAACAGCAAGCCTATTCAAAGCAGCGAATACATCATCAACTATAATAACGGGTACTTTTACATGCCCTAAAGCTGAAAGTCTTTTCTCACAAGCAACAATTAAAGAAGCTTTTTTCATAATGGCTGTAGAGATATAATCATGTCCATCAAAACGTTTTCCTGGAATAGCAAAAAAAGCATCCCCTGCAATGATAGAACGACTGTCCACCGAAATGCCGTTTACATCATTTGATGAATCTCCAAATATTCTTCCTTTTGTCGCAAGACAAAAATCATTAATATTCCATAAGCAGCTCATGAGTCATTTTTTAGAAATTGACGTATTTCTTCACGGTCAGAAAATCGGATAATCTTCTGCTGGTCCATAATCTGTACTTCTTCATGCCCCTTACCAGCAATAATTAAAGTATCATTTTTCTTTAACATATTAATAGCTGCACAAATAGCTTCCTTACGATCTCCTATCTCAATCATATCCAAAGATCCAATAATTTCAGCACGAATTCTCGATGGATTCTCCGAACGAGGATTATCATCTGTAACAATCACAACATCAGCCAATTCTAAAGCAATTTTGCCCATTAATGGCCTTTTACCTTTATCACGATCACCTCCACAGCCAAAAACAACAACAACACGACCGATTGTAAAAGCTCTGACAGTTTTCAAAATTATTTCAAGAGATTCAGGATTATGGGCATAATCAATATAAATTTTCCCTCCTAGTCTACTCTGACCAATAAATTCAAGTCTCCCGGGAGCCGATTGCAAGCTTTGTAAAGCATTGACAACAAGAGGAATTTCCATATCCGTTGCAATACACAATCCTGCCGCAACCAAAGCATTATTAAGCTGAAATGTTCCTAAAAGAGGAAAATTTATTTTAAAAACTTCTCCGTCAATACGTAATAAAACCTCTGGAGTATCTTTTGAAGAATCATTTTTTTCTAAATGAATAAAAGTACCTTTTTGACCAACTGTCCGTACTCGACAGTCTGATTTTTGAGCAATATCGATTACTTTTTCTGACCAGGAATCATCAGACCAAATAATTGCTGGTGCTCCTTTAGGAAGTAATTCTTTAAAAAGACGCATTTTACTTAAAAAATAATCGTCCACCGTAGCATGATAATCCATATGATCACGCCCTAAATTGGTGAATGCCCCAGCGAAAAGATGCAAGCCATCAAGCCTGTGCTGATCAAGGCCATGACTTGACGCTTCAATTGCAACATGAGTAATTCCTTCAGAAACAAACTCTTCCATTTTTTGTGCCAAATAAACTGGATCAGGTGTTGTTAATGAACTCTGATAGCATGCATTGTTTGAAATAATACCGATAGTTCCAATTTGAGCAGAAGAATATCCCCCATATTGCCAAATCTGACGAACAAAAGATGTAACAGATGTCTTTCCAGATGTACCTGTAACCGCAACAATAACTTTTGGCTGTTTTTTGTATATCCTTGACGCAGCTAAAGAAAGAAACCTTCTTGGATTGACAACAGAAAAAAAAGGAACTTTTTGCTTTTTCAGAATCGAAATTATTTCTGAATCCAATGATATGGCAGAAGAAATTACAATTGCAATTGCTCCGCGTTGCAAGGCCTCAGCAATAAACATGGACCCATTTATCTTTGCACCCGATATAGCAACAAACACCCAACCAGATCTCACAGATTGACTGTTAGAAGAAATACCAAGGACATCTATTTTTTTTTTCTTGTATGGACTGATCCAGAAACTGAGGAATCAATTCTGGAAAATCCAGAATCATCAATTCTTGAAGATCCAAGAAAACCTCTCTCTCAACAATGCAATATTCCATACAGGTTTCATAAATCGATCTTTAATAACCGACCAATAATTTTCCGTTCTCTTCTTCAAAATTTGGTTTTACTCCCAAAATAGCAGCCGATCTTCGTATAATCTCTCCTGCAAGAGGAACTGCATTGGTTCCAGCTGTCAGGCTCTTCATGTCCTTGTTTTTTGCAGAATCAATAAAAACAAGCACAACATATTGTGGATCATTAACAGGAAATACCGCCAGAAAAGAATTAAAATTCAAGTTACGGGAATAATGACCATTAATAACCTTCTGTGCTGTACCGGTTTTACCACCGACATCAAACCCTGAGACCAGCGCTTTTTTCCCTGAACCGTTAATAGCATTCCAGCGAAGTAAAAAACGTACATCATCACAGGTACTCTTTTTAATAACCCTTTGCGCATTATGAGCTGCTTCTTCACGATTCCGGAGCATAAATGTTGGAGGAATAAGATAACCTCCATTAACAAGAGCAGCTGCAGCAACTGCAGTCTGTAAAGGTGTCGTTGCAATACCATGACCAAACGCAATAGTAAGGGAATTTATTTTTTTCCATTCACTTGGTTGAGAAGGTGTTTTAATCTCTGGAAGTTCTGTATTTAACCTGCTGAGCAAACCTAACTTGTTTAAAAATTCCTTATGTTGATCAACACCCACAGAATCAGCAATTTTGGCGGCCCCAATATTCGATGAATACTGGAATATTTCTGGTATTGTGAGTATACGATCCTTGGAGTGAAAATCTCTGATTGAAAACCCATTGATCTTAATTGGATACCGTACATCAACCGTATCATCCATACCTATTACACCAGAATCAAGACCCATAGCAATGGTAAATGCCTTAAATGTAGATCCCATTTCAAATGTACCATTGGATATACGATTAAGCCACCCATCTTCTCTTCCGTCTCCAGGATGATTGGGATCATAATCTGGAATTGAAACCATAGCCAGAACTTCGCCACTACGAACATCAAGCACAACAGCCCCGGTTGCTTCTGCATTGTATTTCTTATAACTCTCAACAAGCAATTCATGCACTATGCTTTGTACACGTAAATCAATAGACAACTTCACTGGCTCTAAAGCATGATCTTCAACCAAACCTGCCGCCGACAAATCAGACAAGCCATTCATATCAATAAATTTTTCAATTCCTGTTATACCCTGATTATCAACGTTTACATAGCCAACAACATGCGATACGATTGAACCTCCTGGATAAAAACGACGTTTTTCAGGACGAAATCTCAAGCCTGGAATTCCAAGAGCTATAATCTGACTTTGTTGCTTTGGAGTAAGCTGCCGACGCAACCATTGAAACCTCAATGATTTAGAAGACAACTTCCGATAAATGCCCTTTATATCAAGATCAGGCAATACTGTAGCAAGCTTTTCAACCGCTTCATCGGGATCAATGATTGTATAAGGATCAGCATATAAAGAAACCGTGTGGATATCTGTAGCCAGAATTTCTCCATTACGATCAAGAATATCCGGACGGGATGCAGATTTCCATTCAGAAGGCCTTGCTGCAGCAAATACATCTTCAGGATGCAAAAACCCATAACGTATTAATTTTATATTAACAACCATATACAGCAATACAAAAGAAAGCATAACCAATATGATCCTGTATCTGCTTTGTATGAACTTTTTTTCTTTTTTACTACCAATCGTGTTCTGATCATTACCAGAAAAAACAGTGTTTTTTAGAAAAAAACCAGCTGACTCTTTAATCCTATAATGAAAGATACAAAAAACATCAGTGTTGCACTGCCCCTGTAACAAGATTATCAAAACCTTTATTATCAAACACAAGTTTCTTGTTTTTGATAAATTTCTTTTGCTGGGATAAATCAATTTTAGGTTTATTCATTTGAGAAGCTATCAATCGATTATCCAAGGGTAACTCAGAACGCAACATAGGCAATTCAACAGGAAGAGCCAAAGCCAAAGGATCAGTTGGCTGGAGCTGTAATTCTTTCTTGTAAAAAACACCAAGT
This sequence comes from Liberibacter crescens BT-1, assembly GCF_000325745.1. Classification (NCBI taxonomy): domain Bacteria; kingdom Pseudomonadati; phylum Pseudomonadota; class Alphaproteobacteria; order Hyphomicrobiales; family Rhizobiaceae; genus Liberibacter; species Liberibacter crescens. The sequence goes on from NC_019907.1 coordinate 801,519, forward strand.
GTACTTAATCTTGATGGTTGCGTTAGCAATGCCCAATCAACCTTTAAAAGATCAATGGTATCATTTTCTAATTTTATTGCTTCTTCAAGACGAACAACTTCTTCACGTTTTAACTCCGAACGATGCTTGATTGAATAGGTTATAAAAGCAGTTGCTATCATGACGCTTATGATCAAGAAATCAGAAGTTTTTAACATATCAACCTCCAAGATAAGAAAGATTAGGAAGATCAGGAAGTTTTAAAAAAGAAAGATCAGCAGACATGGATGGAGCAGAAGTACGAATACCAGCACGTAATTTAGCAGAACGCGCTCTTATGTTTAGATCAATATCTTTTTGACAAGCCATCAGGGCTCCTTTTGTAAAAGGCTTGAATGTAGCTGAACGTAAAGGAGGAACTGGCATATGCCGAGAAACAGAAACTTTTCCGGAGCGATCGGCAAAAAAACCCTTAACAATCCGATCCTCTAGAGAATGAAAACTGACAACCAAAAGGATACCCCCTGGCTTGAGAACATGCTCAGAAGCAAACAATGCCTTGGCAAGTTCTAAAAGTTCATTATTGACAAATATTCGTAATGCCTGAAATGATCGTGTTGCAGGATGAATGCGATATTGAGTACGATATCGCACTGTATTCTCAATAAGATTTGCTAAATCCTTCGTACTCTTGAAGAGAGAAAGCGCACGACGCTTTACAATAGCATGAGCAATGATCTTTGCCTGTTTTTCTTCACCCAATACATCTAAAATACTGACAAGATCTTCAACAGGAGAAAAATTCACAACATCAGCTGCTGAAACACCTACACCAGACATGCGCATATCCAAAGGACCATCCTTCTGAAAAGAAAATCCTCGATCCGCATTATCAAGCTGCATGGAAGAAACACCTACATCAAAGACTGCGCCATCCAAACCATGAGCCGGAACATACTCAGACAACCGCGAAAAGACTGAATTAAAAATTGAAAACCGTCCTTTTGCTTCCTCAACCAAGGACTGTCCACAGGAAACCGCTAAAGGATCACGATCGAGAGCAATAACTTCTGCTCCAGAATCAAGAAAAGCACGACTATAGCCACCTGCCCCAAAAGTTGCATCAAGGATAACTTTTCCAGGTTTTGGATCAATTATCTTGATAACTTCTGGCAAAAAAACTGGAATATGAAATGGTGACTGATACCCCACTGAAAATGAATTTATGTCTCTTTCCATTGTCATTGCATCCTTTTTCTGACAATTATTATCGAGAAAGTTGTAGTCGACGCTGATTTCTGGCTTGCTCCTGAAAAGCCTGAAAAGTTTCAGGCTTCCATAATTGAAAATGATCCGCTCTGCCTACAAAAGTTACTTCATTCTCAATCATGGTAAACTCTCGAATGAAATCGTTGATGAGCAGTCTTCCTTCAGTATCCAGTTTGAGAAATACACCACCTCCATGTATTAAAAGAGACATTTGCTGAGCTTCCAGTGAAAAAGAATCATATCGGTTAATCTGCTGCTCAAAACGTTCCAAAAGATCACTTCCTCCTACGCTAATTGCAGGAAACAATAAGTCTTGAAAACAATATAGATCTTCAATATTTTGTTCATCCAAAACCGTTCTAAAGACTGCAGGTACAGAAACCCGCCCCTTTAAATCAATCTTTTTCGTCGTATTCGACAAAAAACGGCTCATAATATTTTAACTCTGTCTCCCCTAATGACTTGAAAAATTTCAAAAACCTGAAAAATCTTTTTCGTCACCCCCCGCAAAAATGACTCAGGAACATTTCCTTAACATCAGTTATGGGATAACATGGGATAAGATGGGCGTCAATGGGAATTCATAATAACAATATATTAAACACGAGACAATAATTCCAGAATTCAAGGGATATGACACCCTTTTTAGAAAAAAATTCCAGTTATTTCATAAAATTGAATGATAAAAATGAATTATTTTAAAAAAGCAACCATGTCTTTATAACAAGATTTACGGAATCAATCTATAGGTAGAATGAATTAAAAATCAGTTGGTCTATAAGCCGGGTTCTGTATGGCTTCGATAAAAACCGAAACGTGGTAGCCATTCATCTAGGACGACGTTTACACGGCGTCTCATGCAACCTACCCGGATGACTAGACCGAAAACATGTCTGAAAAAGCATTAAACTTCTCCGCATCATCCCTATTTGGTTTTGCTCCCGACGGGGTTTACCTTGCCATTTTTGTTACCAAAAATGCGGTGGGCTCTTACCCCACCTTTTCATCCTTACCTTTAATTTTAAAGGCGGTTTATTTTCTGTGGCACTATCCCTAAAGTTACCTTTGCCGGATGTTATCCGACGTCGTGTTTCCGTGGAGCCCGGACTTTCCTCACCTCAATCTTTTATGTAGTTTATACTACAAGGAAGCGCGGCTACCCGACCAACTGATACAAATTTAATAACTGAACTATAACAAAAACTCCATAAAAAAATTGTATATTTTTTCATCGTTCTTTGCAAAAATTATAAAACATCAAGAAACACAACTCATGTTCAATGGTTTTATCATGAAGGTTTCCTATACATCCTTTTATAAAAAATATACATTAAATGCATTGGAATCTCTATGTGAGAGATATAAATCTTAATTATTAGACCTTAAATTCAATTTACAAAAGGATAAATGCAAAACATGGACATGTATAAAAAAACTTTTGTTCCGGTGCCCATGTGCTGGGTTGGTCCTATAAAAATAAGCGGCAATATTATGGAGGAAACAATTACTGTACCGCTTGCAACACATGAAACCCCTCTTTGGTATTCTGTAAATCGTGGTGCAAAAATATCCATGCTCTGCCAGGAAGGAATAAGAACAACCTTTATTGATGAACGCATGTCACGTTCTATTTTATTAGAATCCAGTCATGCAGAAGTAGCATTGGCGACAATAAAACAAATAGAACTTCATCGTGATGAAATGCAAATCATTGTTCAAAGCACAAGCAACTTTGCCAAACTTATTGACTTTCATTATCAAATCGCAGCAAATTTATTATTCATACGGTTTGAATTTTTAACCGGTGATGCTGCAGGTCATAATATGGTAACAAAAGCAGCAGAAGCGCTCATGAACTGGATTCTTGTCAAATGGCCTGATTTGCGTTACTGTTCTATTTCTGGAAATCTATGCTCAGATAAAAAAGCAACAGCAGTCAATGGCTTGATGGGGCGTGGAAAAAATATTATCACAGAAATTGTGATTAGCCGCGATATCTGTAAAAAATATCTACGAACATCACCAGAAAAAATAGTAGAACTGAATATTCGAAAAAATCTTATCGGAACTGTATTGGCAGGTGGTGTGCGCTCGGCAAATGCTCATTTTGCCAATATGCTTCTTGCCTTTTACATTGCAACAGGCCAGGACGCAGCGAATATTATTGAAGGGTCACAAGGTTTAACGCACACAGAAATACGAGATGATTCCCTTTATTTCTCCTGCACACTTCCAAATATCATTTTAGGGACAATAGGTAATGGCAAAAAATCGCCTGCAATAGAAGAAAATCTTAAAGCGCTAGGGTGTATTGAAGAAAGAGAGCTTGGTGTAAATTCACGCCGTCTTGCCGCCATATGTGCCACAACAGTACTTTGTGGTGAACTTTCTCTTATCGCTGCTCAAACAAATCCTGGTGAACTTATGAAGTCACACATACATCTGGAAAGAGCATGACCAATATTATTAACAATCGCAAACTCGAACATATTGATATCATTTGTGAAGATCCAGACATAAACCGTCAAGGCAATTTCTTTGATAATTGGCAACTCATGCATAGAGCTCTTCCGGAAATAGCATTGGAAGATGTTGATCCTTCAGTGACATTCCTGGGGAAAAAATTATCTTTTCCTCTTTTAATTTCCTCAATGACCGGAGGCGATCATGAGCTCTTAAAAAAAATTAATCGAAATTTGGCTATTGCTGCAGAAAAAACAGGCGTAGCGATGGCTGTCGGTTCACAGAGAATCATGTTTTCCTCACCTGAAGCCATAAACAGTTTTGATCTTCGCCAATATGCACCTCATACAGTTCTTTTGGCAAATTTGGGTGCTGTTCAGTTAAACTATGGTTTTGGAATAAAAGAAGCTCTTGAAGCTGTTCAAATTCTTGAAGCAGATGGTTTGTTTTTACATCTTAATCCTCTGCAAGAAGCCATTCAGCCAGAAGGAAATACGAATTTTTCTAACCTTGGAGAAAAAATCGCCACTCTTGCAAAAGAGATGAACGTTCCAATACTTCTGAAAGAAGTAGGCTGTGGCATGTCACCAGCGGATATAGAATTGGGCCTGGAAGCAGGAATTCGTTATTTTGATGTTGCAGGACATGGAGGAACCTCATGGAGCCGTATAGAACAGTATCGTAATCTGCAAAGCAATCTTGGACTGTTGTTTCAGGATTGGGGTATTTCAACACCTTTGGCTCTGGAAATGGCTCGACCCTATCTTTCACGTGCACAGTTAATTGCCAGTGGTGGGCTTCGTAATGGACTCGATATTGTAAAATCGATTATCATGGGAGCATCTATGGGAGGCTTTGCAGCAATCTTTCTTCAACCTGCGATGACTTCAATTGACACTGTTATTAGTATAATAGAGCGCCTTAAGGAAGAATTTATTACTTCAATGTTTTTACTTGGTGCAAAACGCTTTGAAGATCTTCATTTAAAAAATGAGCTCTTAAGGCATAAATAACGGAATATCTATTAAATGAAATATGGTATCGAAGATATATGCTTCTATACATCCAATTATTACCTTGATCTATCCATGATAGCATCTAAATATGGTATAAATGTAGAGAAATTTTATACTGGGATTGGACAAGAAAAAATAGCCCTGGTACCTCCAGATGAAGATATTGTTACAATGGCGGCAGCTGCTACTTTGCCTATTCTTGAAAAACAAGACAAAAATCTTATACGTACCCTGCTTTTTGCAACCGAAAGCAGTGTTGATCAATCAAAATCAGCCGGTATTTGGCTACACAAGCTGATAGAATTACCAAGCACATGTCGTATTATAGAACTTAAACAAGCCTGTTATGGTGCAACCGGTGCCTTACATATGGCCTGCGCACTTGTAGCACGTGCACCAGAATATAAGGTCCTCGTCATTGCATCCGATATTGCCCGCTATGACTTGAACTCCTCAGGTGAACCTACACAAGGATGTGGAGCTGTTGCTATCCTTGTCTCATCCAAAGCTTCCATATTGGAAATTGAACCCATTACAGGTCTCCATGCAGAAGATGTGATGGATTTTTGGCGACCTAACTATCGTAAAACAGCACTTGTAGATGGGAAATATTCTACTAAAATATATTTGCAATCTTTAAAAAATTCCTGGCAGGATTATTGCAAACAAGGTGGACATGAATTCCATACCTTTGATCATTTTTGCTATCATCAACCTTTTACACGAATGGCAGAAAAAGCACATATACATCTCGCTAAAACTTCCGGAGCAGTATTATCTCAATCTAAAATTGATCAGGCTATTGCCCTGACAACAATTTATAATCGTATCATTGGGAATAGCTATACTGCATCTCTTTATATTGCGCTTATCTCTTTACTTGATCATAGCTCAAATAATCTTTCAGGATGTAGAATAGGGCTGTTTAGCTATGGTTCTGGATGTGTTTCTGAATTTTTTTCCGGTATCATTCAGGAAAATTATCATAAGAATCTGCATCAGCAATACCATCATGATGTCCTTCATCACCGTGTTCCTGTTGACTATGAAAAATATGAAAAACTTCACGAATATACTTACCCTACGGATGACGGAGTTTACGAAATCCCTCATGAAACAAAAGGGCCATTTCGTTTAGCTGCCATTAACAACCATAAACGCATTTATAAAAAAATTACCATGAGTAAAAAAACAATATGTGCGAGTTCTCCTGGTAAAATCATTTTAAGTGGTGAATATTCCGTTCTTTATGGAGCTTCTGCTCTTGCTACATCAATTTCTTTACGTTTGACAGCTTCTATAGTCGCCCTTGAAAAACCGGTTATTCGGCTTTTAGGGAAAGAAATCATTGAAAAAAGTCTCGAAGAATGCGAAAAACTTATTCATCACATTGATCAACAATATGAAAAATTTGTTTCCGGGTTTCTGCCAATTACTTCTGTTTTACAAAAAATGAGCGACTTGCAGTTCTATATTCTAGGACGCTACTTCAATAGCTTATCTCGTCAGGGAATTTCAATGAAAATTAACTCCGAAATTCCTATCGCCAGCGGTTTTGGTTCTTCATCTTCTATTATTTCTGCTATTGCTCTTGCTTCTGCAACCTTCGTTGAAAAGCCTTTTGAAAGCAAGGAGCAACTCATCTCTGAAGTTCGATATATAGAACGTCTTCAACACGGAAGAAGTGGAATGATTGATGCGACGACAATAGTTTATGGAGGAATTGTTCACATCAGGAATACCATCAAAAAACTTAAATCACTTCCAGGAGAATGGTGGGCAGTGAATACAGGAAAACCGGAAAGCTCAACAGGAGAATGTATCACTGCTGTCAATAAAGCCTTTGGAAACAGCACAATCTGGGATAAATTCAACTCTGTAACAAACGATATAATTGATACTTTGAACACAGGAAATGAAACCGCCCTTATCAATGCTATCAAACAAAATCAACTCTTGCTGGAAACTATTGGTATTGTTCCTGAGTCAGTACGACAGTTTATACGCTGTGTTGAAAAAAAAGGAGGTGCTGCAAAAGTTTCTGGTGCCGGGAGTATGAAAGGAGAAAATGCAGGCCTTGTTATTGTTCGTGGCTACAATCCAGAAGAATTGGCACATTCTTTTGGTTATCCTTGTTATGCAATAAAATGTGATGAAAATGGAACCCTTCTTAAAAAAAATATCTGTTGATGTCCCGGGAACTCTTGTTTTCATGGGTGAGCATGCTGTTCTGCATGAACAGAATGCTCTTGCCTGTGCAATAGACAAAAAACTTTTCCTTTCACTGAAGCCACGCAATGATACTACCGTAACGATCTGCTCATCACTCGGCAACTACATGAGTGATATTAAAAGATTATCTCCACATCCATCGTTTTCCTTCATGATTACATCTATTCGTCATCTAAATCCTCCTTGTGGTTTTGATATTCAGATAAACTCTGCTCTTGATCATACAATGGGTCTTGGTTCTTCAGCTGCAGTTACAATCGCAATGACAGCAGCTTTACTGGCGCTTAAATCAGGGAAAGAACCGGACAAGAAAGACATTTTAAAAGAGGCACATGCTATTGTTGTCGCTACCCAGGGAACAGGCTCTGGTCTTGACCTGGCAGCAGCTCTTTATGGAGGATTGATTGCTTATCGCATGCAAGACTATAGCGTAGAGCCTCTTCCAGGGCTGTTGCCGATTCATCTTGTTTATTCTGGCTATAAAACAAAAACTCCAGAAGTCATTCAAAAAATAAATCAGATGAAACGTCAATATGCTTACATGGAAACTCTTCACAAAGATATTTATAGCCTGATAGGAAAATTAAGCCAAATAGCAATTCAAGCTATTTGTCTTGGACATCTGGAAGAAGTAGCAAACGCAATGAATATGCAGCAAGGGCTTTTGGAGACACTCGGGGTTTCTGATAAAACTCTTTCAGAAATTATATGGCAACTCAGAGAACAGCCAGAAGTTATGGCAGCCAAAATTTCTGGATCAGGATTAGGAGATTGCATCCTTGCCCTTGGCAAAGTCAACACAGAATCTCTTTCCTATCAATCCATCAATATTAACATGATTTCTGAAGGAATGAAACTTGTTCTTGTCTCCTCTTGAGGCATTCCGCCTTTATATCAAAAATTGCACTCCTGTCCTTAAAAAGGAAGGAAGTGCTTTTGCGCCTAGCAATATTGCATTATGTAAATATTGGGGAAAGCGACAAACGACATTAAATCTTCCAGAAAACAGTTCCCTTTCCATTAGCCTTGGACAATTAGGCAGTTTTACACGTATAGAACCGATAAAAAGTGATAGAGATATTATTATACTGAATGGCTCTGAAATTTTACCAGAAACTTCTTTCTTTAAAAGAACCGCTCAATTTTGTAATCTTTTTCGTCAACTGAAAGAAGAACAATTTTTAATAGAAACAATGAATACCATACCTACTAAAGCAGGTTTAGCTTCTTCTGCTTCAGGGTTTGCTGCATTAACTTTGGCTTTGGCACGTCTTTATAGTCTTCCAGAAGACCCTTCAATGTTATCGCGTATAGCACGACTTGGTTCTGGAAGCGCCTGTCGTTCTTTTTATAAAGGATTCTGTGAATGGATCCGTGGAGAAAAAGATGATGGTACGGATAGCTTTGCTGTTCCTCTTGATTGCCATTGGCCCAATTTACGTATTGGCCTTCTTCTCATCGACAAGGAAAAAGAAATGAGTTCACACGATGCCATGAATCATGTTCGTCAAACATCCCCTTTTTATCTCAAGTGGATAGAAGAAACTTCTACTGATTTTATCAGTATTAAACAAGCAGTGATCGATCAACAGTTGACACAATTTGGAGAAAAAACGGAACATAATGCATTAAAAATGCATGCTACCATGATTTCTTCATGGCCGCCTGTTTTATATTGGCAAGAAAAAACAATGACTATAATCGATAAAACATGGGCAGCACGACGTGATGGTATAGAGGTCTATTTTACAATAGATGCTGGACCTAATGTTAAACTGTTATTTATGCAGGATACAGAACAAGAATTAAAGAAAATATTCCCGGAAATTATGACTATTGATCCTTTTGATGGTCCCCATCTCCTGGAAGAGAATGACCGATAAAAGAGGGAATCCTTTTACTTACACTTATCAAAAGCTCATCTCATAATCTTAAACATAGCCTACCTGAGAAGAAAGCATTGCTGAATTTATACCAAGAAGGGCTAAGGCCTTGTTGTATTTTTTGGTATAATCCATATCAAAAATGATATCCTCAAAAGCTGGACATGTTAACCAGTAATGATGCGCTACCTCTGCTTCTAACTGCCCTTCTCGCCAACCTGCATATCCAAAAACGATAGCAGATTTTTTAGGCTTATTTCCTGTGGAAATCTCTTTAATAATATTAATATTGGAAGTCAAAAAAATATTTTTACTTACAGGGACGGAATACTCACTTTTATAATCAGTTGAATGTAATACAAAAACACATTCAGGATCGATAGGTCCTCCAGATAAAATCCTGACATGCTTGAATTTTTTATATGATATGTCACAATCATTATTCTGAACGATATCCAGATGAACAAGGAGATCCATAAACGTTAAATGTTTTTGAAGACGATTAAGAACAAAACCCATCGCTCCAGCAGAAGAATGCTCACAGATATAAACAATAGATTGAAAAAAATAATCATTTTGTATCTGTGGCATAGAAATAAGAAATTGGCCATCAAAAAACCTATTCTTATGGCTGGTTTTTAATGTTGATCCCTGCAATGATTACTTCCTTAAGATAAAAACCAAGAAAAATGAATGTAAAATAGTCAAGCATTACTCAATACAATCAACCTCTTGGTAATGATCTTAACCTTGAAGCAGAAACTTAAATAAAGCGCTTACCTATCACTTTTCCACTCAAACATCAATGATATAGTATCCCATACAATATTTAAAATCTCTAAAATATTGACTTCATTTTTGCATGTTATGCAGGTGCATTGACATGATCATCTTTACAAAATATTAATAAATTTTTCCTGTATTTTTTAAAAAATATCAAAGAATTTATTCCTTAAAAATAAGAACAGCGACACATGAAGCATGTCTGTGACAAAATCATTAAACATCATAGCAAAAACTATACTACGCAGGTTATTAAAAATGCAAGGAAGCCAGATTTCAAAGCGATATAAGGGTTTAAGCATCTTAACAAACCTCTTGATACTATGCCATGTTATTTTTTTCTCCTTTAAAAATAATGTTTTTAATAGGTTGCCAATGTATAGTGCAGATCATGTATACAAAATAAGGTGTATTATTATTCAAGCACTTATCTTTTTAGTTGTTATTTTTCGACTTCCTTCACAAGCCGCCTGGTCAAATTGGGTTATGATAGAAGGTGGACAAATACGCTTAAATGCTTTCCATAGTAATCAAGAGGGCATCGTTCATGGATTGCTGGAAATAAAACCTAATCCTCAGTGGATAACCTATTGGTGTTTCCCCAAGGAAACAAGCCCTGTTTTTTCTATTATTTCTTCTCAGGAGTGGGTTCTCGATAAAATAGAGTTTCCTGCTCCAAAACATTTTTATGAAAATAAAATAGAAAGGTTCGGTTATGATACACCTGTATCATTACCCGTGATTATCCATAAAAAGAATAAAGAGTCCTCTACACCTCTCAATTTACATGTTGAAGTTAACTTCTGCCAAAAAGAGCAATGTGTTCTGTTAAAAGCAGATTTTACGATAGATTTCGATAAAGATAACAAGAACAACAATAACGTTGAAGCAAACATGTTTTATAATGCAAGGGTATTGTTACCTCAACAGCCTACAGATGATTTTCGTCTCAAGCAATTGGAGCGTACTGGAAAAGAATTAAATTTGATCTTTACTTTACCTAATACAGTTTTTCATGGTGAAATATTTTTTGTATCTCCTAAAGGAGAAGTCTTTTGGAAAGATTTTCAAAACAAACAAGCCGTATCCTTAATTCTGAATGATCAAGACACAAAAGGGCAATGGCTCCTCACAGTAAAGGCTGGGGAACGTGCAATGGAAATGCCTCTGATTCTGGATTAAAAAACAGTAAAAGAATCCTTTTCGGCTTTTCTGATTTTTTTGTAAGAATTCCTGGTGTATTTATATCACACACCAGGAATAAACATCACAAAACAAAGGGATCATGGATAGCTAAAAAGAAACAAGAATCTTCCGTTATTGTACTGAAAAACAGATCCCATAAAATAAAAAATATAGCAAAATCAAGCATTTAAAGGTTCAAATATTTTTGATATCCCTTGTTAAGGTTTTATTAAAGATTTATTTATTATTACTATCTTCTATTTTGATAAGTTATTCTCTTGATTTAAGAATATTGCGGACATGTTTTAAATAATTTAAAGAAATGAAAAGCGAGTATTTTTATACTTATCTCAGTCTAAACTGATACAATATAAAAAGTAATCTTATGAAAATGAGACATGGTTACAAGTTCTTAATTGTTTTAATACCTTGCTTAGTAACAGCAGTTTTATATAGCTTCGACTATTTTTCAAAAACAGGCACAGTTCAAGAAACAATCAATCCTTCTCTTGTTGTAAAAGAAAGTACTGAACCTACAAAAAAGAACTGGAAGAAAGCAAAAAGAGACTTTATTTTTTCGCCTCTTGATTATTATGTTTCTTCCCCGGAAATCTCTATACAAGCTTTCGAAGTATCACATTTTATACCAGACACAGAGAGTTTATCAAAAAAATTTACAATAATAAAAGCTAAAGAAGAGTTTTCTTCCTTAAAGGAACAAGATAAATCCTCACAGAAAGCACCTTTTACAGTTGTAGGAAAATTGATACCAACAACTTTTAATGTTATCTACACTCATGTAGCGCAAAATACTGATGATCATAAAGACAACAATCAAGAGGCTCCTTCTCCTTCAATCACCAATTCAATAAGAATAAAAGGGATAAGTGTTCCTATACCTCTTTCAAGACCAACGATACATTACACGTACAATAATACTTACATTCCTCCAAAAAATGTACCAATGTATGACGAAAATCAACAAAAGGCTTCTAACCCTAATATTCAAATGTTAATTAGTAAATATGCCAAGTTGTACCAAGTGCCTGAAAAACTTGTTCATAGAGTGGTCAAAAGAGAAAGTGGTTATAATCCAAATGCCTATAGCAAGGGCAATTTTGGATTAATGCAAATTAGGTATAATACAGCGAGATCTCTTGGTTATAGTGGACCTCCTCACGGTCTTCTTGATGTTGAAACAAATCTTAAATATGCCGTAAAATATCTTCGTGGAGCTTGGCTTGTGGCTGGAAACGAAGACCAGACTATAAATTTGTATGCACGCGGTTATTACAACGATGCAAAACGTAAAGGGATGCTTCACGTTCTTAATCAGTAAGATACAAAGAAGATTTAATGGTGAATTTATTTTTATGTTAAAAACATGATCCCATAATATATCAAAAAGAATTGTAAGAAGCCAGAAAACTCTCTACAACAGTCCGATCATGCAAATAAAAGAGCATGATATGCAGTTATAAAATGTTTCAATAGTAAAAAAGGATAAATTAAAGTAAAAATATAGTATAATATATTTATAATAATATTGCTGGAATTTTAATCAATATTTTATAAGTATAATTTAATAAAACCATTTATATAATAGTAATATAAAAAATTTTAACTTTTTAAAATGACAAAATTATATTTCATATACGTAAATAGTATAGAGACTATTATTATCTTCAACAATTATATTTAAACAAGTAATTATTCTATGACTTATATTCCAAATCATGAGCATCAATTCCCAGATCTCCAAAACGACAAAAAAACTTTTGGAAAAGTAATCGCTTGCTCTGGAGCCTTTGCAACAATTTCAATATTACATGAAGAAAATTCAGAACAATGGCAAGTAGGTTGTTTAATCTCAATCATAGTTGAAGAAAATATGGTGATAGCACTCATCAACTCTATGGAAACCCAGGAACAACCAAGCGATGAAAATTCACACGTAAACTATCTTGTACATGTAGAGTTAATGGGAGAATTAAATGTTAATCAACAAGGAATAAAAGACTTTTCAAGAGGTATATCTCTTTATCCTCCTATTGGTGCAATGGCATATCGTATTACATCTGATGATATGCGGTCTATTTACAATATACAGGAAGAAGATACCTGTGTTATTGGAAAAATGTCACACGATCACACGATTGATGTTGCTATTAATATCAATTCTATCTTATCGCGTCATTTTGCTATTGTTGGCTCTACAGGTTCAGGAAAATCAACTGCAGCGTCTCTTCTTTTACATAAGGCAATACAACACAATCCCCGTTTACGAATCGTTATTCTGGATCCTCATAGCGAATTTGCAAACGCCTTCCAGGATATGAGTATAAAAATTACTATAAATACTCTTAAGCTTCCTTTTTGGCTAATGCGTCTTGAAGAATTTTGTGAAGTCTTGTTTCGAGGGAAAAAGCCGGTTCCAGAAGAAGTAGACGTGCTTTACAGTCTCATACCAGAATGTAAAAAAATGTTCTCTCATCATAATGGTGATACAACCTCATCACATAAACGCCATATCTATGAAAACCTGACAGCAGATACTCCAATCCCTTATCGTATATCTGATCTTCTTAAAGCTATTGAGGAACGCATCGGTAAACTGGAAGGACGTAACGAAAGACCGTTTCTTAAAGCATTAAGGATACGTATCCTCTCTGCGATCAATGATCCTTTATATCATTTTCTATTTCCTCATAATACCATTAATGACTGTATTATCGAAACCATATCGCATATCTTTCGTGTAGATGATGAAACAAAACCTATATGTGTCCTTGAACTTTCAGAAATTTCAGCAGAAATTATTAATCCTGTGGTTTCTGTGCTGTGTCGAATGGCTTTCGAAATTGCTGCGTTTAGTAATAATACATTGAATTTTCTCATCATCTGTGAAGAAGCACATCGTTATATTCCGGCTAATCCTGATATGGGCTTCTTTCCTACACAACAAGCCATAGGGCGGATTGCAAGAGAAGGCAGAAAATATGGGTGCTATCTAGGAATAATATCTCAGCAACCTTCTGAGATTGACAAAACTATTTTATCTCAGTGTTCAACTATCTTTGCAATGAGGCTCACCAATTCGAATGATCATGACATCATACGCTCTTGCATTCCTAACAGTTCTCTTTCAAAAATAGAAATATTATCCTCTATAGCGAACCGTGAAGCAATCGCTTTTGGGGAAGGAATAACAATTCCTATGCAAATCCGCTTCTTACAAGTTCCAAAAGATCAATTACCAAATGCATTTAGTATTTCAAAAAATGAAAATCTTACATCGATGACAAACAAATTAAACTTAAATGATATTGTTGACAAAATGCGTGGAGTGATCGAGAAAGATGTGAACCCAAAAAACACTTTTTAAATTCTATCCCTTTAATAATCAGGAAAGGGAAAGCTACAGGTGATACTGCTCTTATAACTTACCTTACCTGATCCAGTAAACGTTTACATTCCAATAAATCGTAGATTGCTTCCTGCAACAGTCTACGATTCTCATCACTTAAATAATGATGATCATGAAAGATCTCTTCAGAAGCCTTATCATTATTTTCTTTAAATTTAAACAATCTACGCAGGATTGGTGCTTTAGCACGCCCTACAATCTGATTGTCATCCATTTCAGCAACTCTTGGCTCTACTTCTATTTTCTTACTTTCATCAAAAGAAAGTGATTCAAGGTCAGATAAACCTTGACCTATTGCAATAACAAATTGAACTCCTTTTGTTTTTAAAATATTTTGAACAGCTTTAATGCTATAACCATGATTATAGAGCAGTATCTTAATTCCTTTTAGAAAATCCATATCTTCCAGTCGATAATAATGGTGACCATCGCTTTTCTTTACTCGCTTTATCTGTGAAAATTTTGTTTCCCAAAAGTGTAATACATGTTGTGGCAACTCAAGATCATCAGCTGCTTCACTCATGCTACGAAAAACATCTTCTTGCTGATTCATTTTATCCTCTTTTATAAATCAACGAATCATGATTAGCTGGCTTAGGATTACAAATATCAGGAGAATATATCCTGGTAACAACTACTTTTCATATCGATAGGCGACATTTTTATGATGAAAACAGTACTAAAAAATGCAAAGCCTATAAAACAAGAAAATTGGTTACCTGAGAATAGGGTAAGATCAAAAATTAAAAAGATAACATGTTCAACAGATTAGATCTTAATATTTTTTATTTCTTTTACAGCATTATTGAATAATTGTGATTTGATATTATCATCCAGTTTATCAGTAATAATCTGTTTAGATACATTTATAGTAGCCTCAGAAACTGCTGAATAAATAGCACTCATAGCTTCCATTTCTGCTTGATAAATCTTTTTTTCTAACATCAAAAGACGTGAAGCAATAAAATTTTTTTCCTGCTTCTGAGCTTCAGCATAAATTAATTCAGCTTGACGTTCAGCTGAATCAATAATTTTAAGTGATTCTTGCTCTGCTTTCTTGAGCTGTTTTTGAGTTTCATTAAACAAGTGCTCAGCTTCTTCACGCAATCTTTTTGCTTCAGCAATCTCTTCACGAATCTGGTTAGCACGTACATCTAAATAAGCATATAATACCGACGGTATCCGATAGTACAACAAAATAGCGAAAAAACCAATAAGAGCAACAAAAACAATAAAGGTTTCATCAAAATGCATTATCTATCTCTTACTTTATTAATTTACTTACAACAGATACAATTTCACTCTTTGGAACAGAAAGACCCGTTAATTTTTTAATTAACTCCATTGTTAATTCTTCTACTGAAACATTAATTTCTGCCAAAGCCTTTGTTTTCATCGTATTGATATTCTTTTGGCATTCGGAAATCTTCACACCAAATTCCTTATCAGCCGTTTCTCGTGCAAAATGTAATCTTTCCTTGGAATTCTTATATGCATCATGGGTAATCAACTTTGCTTTTAAACGCGCATCTTCCAGTTTTTTTTCATAAATTTCCAGTAAAGAATCAGATTCTTTTTTCAAACGCGCAGCTTCAATAAGATCATTAGAAATTTTATCATGACGATCGACAAGAATATTATGAATACGAGGAAGTATTCCTTTCCTCAGAATCATAAAAAAAACAATAAAAATAATACCTAGCCAAAAAATTTGTGATGGAAAGGTATGGGTATAAAAAGGAGGAAACTTATGTCTAGGCTCATGCTCAACTGTCCTCTCAAACTTATCTTCTTTAAGAATATTATGATCTTGCATCGCTATCTATAAATGGGCACTATAAATATTTCTATTTATTTTTCCCATATCCCTTAATACTCAAGAATAAAACACTCTCTTATCATAGAACCACTAAACTACAAAAAGAAGCATCAAAACGACCAGCAACAAGAATATACCAAGAGATTCAGCAATTGCAGCAAAAACCAAAACCCTGACCTGTTGTCCATCTGCTGCCGATGGATTCCGCAAGGAACCAGATAAATAACTATTAAAAATATTACCAAGAGCAAGGGATAAAAAGCCCATACCTAAACAAGCCATACCGACGCCAATATATTTAGCAGCCTGTGCATAATAATTAATTGCTGTTAATGTTGATTCTACTTCCATTTATATACTCCTTAATAAACAAATTATAACGACTTGAAAAAACACACCTCAATGATCACAATTAAAAACATCATTGAAATACAAACATGTAAGTACCGTAAATATATACGCCTGCATAAAAGCAACAAAAAATTCAAGCCCTGTTATTGCAACATTAACAGTTAAAGGCACAAAAGAAAAAAATGCACCAAACCACCCTATAGAAACAAGAGAGATGACAAAACCAGAAAACACTTTTAACATAATGTGCCCAGCAAGCATATTTGCAAATAAACGTAAAGAAAGACTTATAGGCCTTGACAAAAAAGAAGTCAGCTCAATTAAAGCAACAAGAGGCAAGATCAATGACGGTAGCCCGGATGGAATAAATAATTTCAAAAATCTGAAACCATTCAGATAAAAACCATAGAAAATAATCATCAAAATAATAATACAGGAAAAACTTGCCGTAACAACAACCTGACTTGTAAACGAGAACAAATAAGGGAACATTCCCAAACAATTCGCTGCCAAAATAAATATAAATACTGAAAAAATAAATGGAAGAAATCTTTTGGCTTTTGAACTGGCAGAATCAACAAGCATCGTTTCAATAAATTGATAAAGCATCTCTACTATTGATTGCAGAGGCGTAGGAATAATTTTACATCTAATTGTAGCAATATAAAAAACTCCCAAAATAATCACTGCTGTGATCAGCATCGAAAGAGATGAGTTTGTAAATGAAAAATCAATACCGCCGATCTCAATCGGAATAATTTTTTTTACAACAAATTGACTTAGCGGATCTTTAGCCACAAGTACCTCTTTTTAATAAATAGAAACAATAGATAAATGTTCTATTATAACAATTTCTTTTATTGTTCACATGCATACCTGTAAAGGCTATGAAAGCCTCACAGAAAAATAAAATATTTATATCATTTAGAATTAAAACTGAAAATTATTTAATACTTTTAAAATACTATAAGGTGAAGTTCATTATATCCTAAATATAAATTTAATAAAAAAACATAACTTCTTTCTATTTTGGGAGAGCCTCCTCAACAAAAAAAATCACAATCAATAACCTACTCATATATTCACGGACTGACACTATCATATAGTCCAAAAATATTAAAAAAATTACCCTTTAACACCAACAGCATTAACAATAATAATGTGTCATACTTAACTTATGGTTATCTGACAATAGAAAAAATCCTCAAAAAAAAATATCATGGCCTTTTATAACAGAAATCATGTTTTTCTTTTATATCTTTGTTCTATTAGACATTCAGCGATCAGAAAAGTCAACTCAATTGCTTGATTTGCATTTAAACGTGGATCACAAAATGTATAATAACGATCT
Source organism: Liberibacter crescens BT-1 (assembly GCF_000325745.1). NCBI lineage: Bacteria > Pseudomonadati > Pseudomonadota > Alphaproteobacteria > Hyphomicrobiales > Rhizobiaceae > Liberibacter > Liberibacter crescens. The sequence continues at coordinate 819,277 of NC_019907.1, forward strand.
GAAAGATCCTCTTCAGAAATCCTTTTTGTTCCTCCTATACACTCTGTGACATCCTGTCCTGTCATCTCGATATGAACACCACCTGCAACAGTGCCTTCAAAAAAATGAACCTTAAAAAAACTTTCTATTTCCGAAAGAATATAATCAAATGGACGCGTTTTGTAGCCATTCACTTTAATGGTATTTCCATGCATTGGATCGCAAGACCATACAACCTTACGCCCTTCCTTCTCAACACAACGAATCAAACGTGTTAAATGCTGTTCAACCTTATCATAGCCAAAACGGCAAATAAGCGTAAGGCGACCAGGTTCATTATCAGGATTCAATACATCAATAAGCTGAAGAAGTTGATCACACGAAAGTGATGAACTACATTTTAATCCAACAGGATTTTTAATACCTCGACAATACTCGACATGAGCATGATCAATTTGACGAGTACGATCGCCAATCCATAACATATGTCCGGAAGTAGCATACCAACTTCCAGAAACAGGATCCATACGCGTCAATGCTTCTTCATAATTCAAAAGCAATGCTTCATGACTGGTAAAAAATTCTTTCTCATTTAATATCGGATTGCTTTCCGAATTTACACCAATAGCGTTCATAAAACCTAGTGTTTCGGTTATCTTGCTGGCTATCTTATGACAGCGTTCATTGCGTGGACTGCCTTGAATAAAATTCACTATCCCCTGATGAGCATTCTTCAAAGTAGAATACTTACCCATAGAAAAAGAACGCAAAAGACTTAAAGTAGCAACTGACTGTAGATAGGCTGTTATCTGTCGTTGAGGATTTGCAATTCGAGAAGTCTCTTTAAAATTAATATCATTAACAATATCACCACGATAAGAAGGTAATTTTTTATCCCCTATTTGTTCAAAATCTAATGAACGTGGCTTTGCAAACTGACCAGCAATACGACCAATCTTGAGAATAGGTTTTTGTGATCCAAATGATAATACAAGCGCTATTTGCAAAAAAACCTGGAAAAAATCTAAAATTGTATCTGTTGAATTATCAGAAAAACTTTCAGCGCAATCCCCTCCCTGAAATAAAAATCTTTTTCCTTCACTAACATCCGCTAAAAATTTCTTTAATAAATCAATTTCCTGTGGCAAAACAATCGGCAAATACCCTTTGATTTCATCTTCAACACTTTTCAAAGCTTTCAAATCATCATATTCAGGAAACTGTTTTATAGGCTTCCCCCGCCATGTACTCGAATCCCAAGCCCTTAACATTATAATCTTTCAAATTCTTTTTCTTTTAAACATAAAAACCAGACTAATTCCTGGAAATTAAAATTTCTTTATTCATTAAAATTAAGATACTAACTTTGATATGATACCTTACAACCATCCTTTATATAATAAGAAGGAGAATAAATCGTAACAAGTTCTTCTGCTGCTGTAGGATGTACGGCTATACAGCGATCAAAATCATCCTTTGAACACCCTGCTTTTACACAAACTCCGATGACCTGTATCATTTCACTGGCTACATGACCAAGAATATGTACCCCCAAAACCTTTCGGTCAACAGAATTTACAATCAATTTCATAATTGTATAATCAGATCTCATTGATAAAGTGGATTTCATTGGTTTAAATTGTGCTTTATAAATTTCTAATGATGGAAAAGTTGCCATTGCAGCTTCTTCAGTTAAACCAACACAAGCAACTTCTGGCTGTGAAAATACAGCTGTAGGGATACAGTCATAATCAGGAAAAACAGGATTATTTTTAAAGACCGTCTCAACAAAACACATTGCTTCATGAATAGCAACAGGTGTAAGCTGTACACGATTAATAACATCACCAATTGCAAATATTGACTGTATATTTGTCTGAAAATACTCATTCGTACAGATTGCATTTCTTGAATCAATTTCAACACCTGCACGTTCAAGACCCATATTTCCGGTATTAGGTTTGCGACCCGTTGCAAGTAATACCTGATCCACTAAAATGCTCTTTCCAGACTTGGTCTCCGCTTCCAAACACATTCCTTTCTGAAAAATAGCCTTTATATGATCCTCACTGATAATAGAAATACCCTTATCAATCATCGCTCGTGTTAAACCTTGACGAATATCAGAATCAAACTGTGAAAGAACTTCCTTGCCCCGATGCAGTAATATTGTTTTTACTCCAAACCCATGAAGAATATTCGCAAACTCAACAGCAATATACCCTGATCCTAAAATCAAAATCGATTCTGGCAATTTTTCAAGAAAGAATATTTCATCCGATGTAATACAAAACTCATGCCCAGGCATTGCCTCCATCCGGTTAGGAGAAGAGCCAGAAGCAATAACAATATGTCTGGCTGTAACAGCGCGATTCATGTTTTCAAGATGTATCGTATGAGAATCAACAAGAGAAGCACGAGCTTGCAGAATATCAACACCTACACGAGACAATATATCTCTATAGAGATTCTCAAGACGAGAAATTTCATTGTCTTTAGCTGATATTAAAGCTTTCCAGTCGAAATCATATTGACCAACTCTCCAACCAAACCCCAAACAATCTTGCAAATGTTCAGAATATTGTGAAGCATAAAATAAAATCTTTTTAGGAATACACCCTTTAATAACACAAGTACCTCCCAAACGGTACTCTTCAGCAATTGCAACCTTCTTCCCAAGTTGGGCAGCTAAACGTGCAGAACGAATCCCTCCACTACCAGCACCAATTACAAAAAGATCGTAATCATAAGACATAACTACTCTTTTAGACTCCCCCTCAAATAATCAATGCTCATGAGTAAAAATTTTCTATTATTTCAAAAAAATTTGTACTCAATAATATCAAAAACACAAATTTCTATTTTTTGATACCAGTCTTCTTTACATCTTCAGGTATAGGCTTATCTTTGATAATTTTTGCAAGAGCTTCATCTGTATTTTTCGATATATCTTTAGAAAGACTTGCAGCCCATACATCAGCAGATTTCATCATATCAGTTATAATCGTCGGACCGTTTGCAAGCAATTTCTTACCTGCTTCTGAAGAATAAAACTCGGAAATCACATTCAATTCAGAAATAGTAAAATTCTTTGCATAGATGTTCTCTATTTCTTTTTCAAGATCAACACGACGTACTACAAGCTTTAATGCCTGATCATTCACAACAGCAGCAATAGAATCACTGTAATTTGGATAAACCTGAATAAGATTGGATTTAAGTTTTTCTGCCATATTAGGCAAAATAACATTAAATTGCGCCGTTACATTCAAAGCTTTAATTGCTTTATGCGCCGCCTTAAGATGTTCTTCTGTTATTTCCGCAGCAGAAACAGAAGGAACAAACATTATTCCAAAGATAAATAATAATTGAATAATAACACAACGCAAACTATTATTCTTATCCATTAAAATATCTTTCCTTGTCTTTATAATTGTAATAATATTGAAACAATTACAATTAAAACATAAAAATCAAAACACTGAAAACAATCTCTATTAATTAATGGGGCTCCATTAACAACCCTCCACTTGCCTTGCCAATAATTGCTAACTGTGTCATCCCTATAAACAACCCATGATCAATAACCCCAGGAATTGCATGAAGCTCATTTGAAAGCAACTCAACATCAGGAATACAATTCAAAAATGCATCAACAATATAATGCCCACCATCAGTAATAAAAACATGATCTCCATTGTTACGTAATTTAAGATGACCATGCAATCCAAGCCTTAAAAAAACATCACTGATTAAGAAAGAGGTTGCTTTCACTCCAAATGGATCTATCTCTATAGGTAAAGGAACTTTACCTAGAAAGTCAACAACTTTACTTTCATCCGCAATAACAATCATTTTTTTGGAAACAGAAGCGACAATCTTTTCACGTAATAAAGCACCACCGCGACCCTTAATAAGACGTAACTCTGAATCAACTTCATCAACACCATCGATCGTAAGGTCAATACAGTATATATCATCCATTGATACAAGAGGTATCCTCAAATGATGACAAAGACTCTCTGTTCTTTTTGATGTTGCAACACCTTTTATACGCAAACCCCTTGAAACCTTCTCTCCCAGAAGATGAATAAATTCTTCTACCGTGCTTCCTGTCCCTATTCCTAACACGATATCATCAACAACATATTCAAGTGCCATACGGGCAGCTTCTACTTTCATTTGAAGAAGATCCATACTGCTTGCATTACACTCCCAATTTATTATAAAAAAACAATCTTTAGTTTAATTATCAATATTTATATAAAACTAGCATAAACTCTATATAAAGAATCAAACCTGCCTATTCGTCAAACATTATATCACTATCACATAAGAAATTACTTTTCATTTTAATTTTATAGATCAGCAGATATAAAAAGGTCTTCTCTTTATATTACATATGAATTGGTTGAGAAAATGCTGATAACGATGCTTCCCTTACTGCTTCTGATAGTGTTGGATGTGCATGACAAATACGCGCCAAATCTTCAGATGACCCTCCAAATTCCATAAGGACAGCTGCTTCATGAATTATTTCTCCTGCACCATGTCCTATGATATGAACACCCAATACACAATCTGTTCTCTTGTCTGCCAAGATCTTTACAAGACCAAAAGCAGCATTCATGGCACGAGCTCTACCATTAGCAGTAAAAGGAAATTTGCCAACCTTATAGTCAATCCCCTCAGATTTTAACTGTTCTTCTGTCTTTCCAACTGAAGCAACTTCAGGTTGAGTATACACAACATTGGGAATAACATTATAATTCACATGCCCTTTCTGACCATCAATGATCTCAGCAACAGCAATCCCCTCATCTTCTGCTTTATGGGCCAACATTGGACCACGCACAACATCTCCAATAGCATAAATATTGGGAACAGAGGTCTGAAAATGATCATTGACAGGTATTCGACCATAGTTATCAAGCTTAATATCAAGAGCATCAAGCCCAAGATGAGAAGTATAGGCGTTACGTCCTGTAGCAATAAGAACAGCATCAACATCAACGGTTACAGATTCTCCACCCTTAACAGGAACATACGTCACCTTGGCACCGTGATCTGTTTTTTCAATGGAAATAACCTTGCAACCAAGTTTAAACTCCATACCTTGCCTGGACAATAGAGAGTAAAATTGCTTGCAAACTTCACCATCCATACCCCCTAAAATTGATTCTGCATATTCAATAACCGTGACCCTGGAGCCAAGCCTCATCCAGACAGATCCCAATTCCAGACCGATAACACCAGCCCCTATGACCAATAAACGGCCAGGCACTTTCTCAAGAGAAAGAGCACCCGTAGATGTCATAATCGTCTTCTCATCAATATCAACTGTTAACCCAGCTATTTTTGAAGCGTTTGAGCCGGTTGCCACAACAATATTCTTTGCTTCCACAATCTGTTCAACATTTTTTTCAGAGACAGAAATCTTATGAGGAGAAACAATTTTCGCTGTCCCATGATACGTATCAATTTTGTTTTTCTTTAAAAGAAAAGCAATACCATCAACATTCGACCGGACAACAGTGTTTTTATACGCCATCATTTTTTTTATGTTGATTGCCGGTGGCGATACTTCAATACCAAAGCCATGGGAATCATGCATGACATGTTGATAAAATTCTGATACATGCAACAATGCTTTTGAAGGAATACACCCTATATTAAGACATGTACCACCATATGTATTCATTTTTTCAATAAGAGCGACTTTCTTTTTTAATTGCGCAGCTTTTATTGCACAAACATAACCAGCCGGACCAGCTCCTATAACAACAACATCATAAATCACATTATTTTTCCTATAAAAACATCTACAAAAGCCTGAATCTTTCCATCAAAAAAGTTTCCAGATTACCTTATTTCAAAACAAAAACTCTTGGCCCACGTCCTCTGCTTTAAATTTCCAGAACAATACGCTCAGGACTTTCAAGGCTTTCCTTAACACGAACAAGGAATGTAACCGCTTCCTTGCCATCAACAATACGATGATCATAAGACAAGGCAATATACATCATAGGACGAATGACCACCTCTCCATTTAAAGCAACCGGACGTTCCTGAATCTTATGCATACCAAGAATTCCTGATTGCGGAGGATTCAAAATCGGAGAAGATAAAAGAGAACCGTAAACCCCTCCATTAGAAATTGTAAACGTCCCCCCCTGCATATCAGCTACAGATAAATAACCATCACGAGCAGCCTTGCCAAGACGACTTATTTCTTGCTCAATTTCTGCAACACTCATCTGATCTGCATCACGAACAACAGGAACAACAAGACCTTTGTCAGTACCAACAGCAATCCCGATATGACAATAGTCCTTATAAACAATATCTGTTCCATCAATTTCTGCATTAATATTTCTGATTTCTTTTAATGCCTGACAAACAGCTTTCGTAAATAAGCCCATAAAACCTAATTTTACACCATGCGTCTTCTCGAACGAATCCTTATACTTCTTTCTAAGATTAATAATGGACAGCATATCGACCTCATTATAGGTCGTAAGAATAGCTGCAACATTTTGAGCATCTTTAAGACGTTTAGCTACAGTCTGGCGTAGACGCGTCATTTTTACACGCTCCTCGCCAATAGAATCTTTCTTTTCAGCAGGAATGATAGAAATAACATTGGAGGATTTCTTCGACATTGCTGATTCTACATCATTCTTAAGGATTTGTCCCCTTTTTCCTGTACCCTGTATATCAGAAAGCGGAATATTGTTTTCAGAAATCATTTTAATCGCAGATGGAGATGGAGGCATCTGATTAGAAATTCCAGAAGAATCAATATCGTCTGTTTTCTTAAGAGAGACAGGGGCTGTTACAGGATTTTCTGAAGATTCAGAAATATACCCAAGCAATCCTCCACGAGTAACTGTCTCTCCTTCTGCAACCAAAAGCTCAGTTAATACACCAGAAACAGAAGCCGGAACCTCAATGGTAACCTTATCTGTTTCAAGTTCCAATAAAGCTTCATCAACCTGTACAGTATCGCCAACTTTCTTAAGCCAAACACTTACAGTAGCTTCACTGACAGATTCTCCTAAAGAAGGAACCAAAATTTCTGTAGCCATTTCTTCGAACTTCCATTTCGTAAATAATCAACTTTAATAGGATTTTTATAAAATTATTCCTTTTTTATTCGCAATGCTTCATCAATGAATGCAGCGAATTGCTCCAGATGTCTGGACATAAGACCTGTTGCCGGAGAAGCTGCAGCAGAACGCCCAACATAACGAAACCGTTTATAGTGAGCATTAATATGCAGCAAAACCCATTCCAGATATGAATCAACAAATGTCCATGCTCCCATATTCCTGGGCTCTTCCTGGCACCAGACCATTTCAGCATTTATAAATCGGGAAAGAGTTTTTACAAGCTTCCTTACCGGGAAAGGATAAATCTGTTCGACACGAAGAAGATAAATATCATTAATCGACCTTTTTTCACGTTCTTCAAGAAGATCATAATAAACCTTCCCTGTACAGAGAATAACACGAACAATCTTGTCATCATCAACAAGCTTAGTGATGCTCTTGTCTTGAGTTTCAGCATCATCATATAATAAAGGTTCAAAAGAACTTTCACCTGACATGTCCGCAAGAGACGAAATGGCTCTCTTATGGCGCAACAATGATTTAGGTGTCATCATGATTAATGGCTTACGAAAATTTCTTTTCAGCTGTCTTCTTAAAATATGAAAGTAATTTGCCGGAGTGGTACAATTGGCAACCTGCATGTTGTTTTCAGCACATAACTGCAGAAATCTTTCAAGACGAGCAGAAGAATGCTCTGGCCCTTGCCCTTCATAACCATGCGGTAATAAACAAACAAGGCCTGACATTCTTAACCACTTGGATTCCCCCGAAGAAATAAACTGATCGAGTATGACTTGCGCACCGTTAAAAAAGTCACCAAACTGTGCTTCCCAAAGATTAAGAACATCAGGTCTTACTAACGAATATCCATATTCGAATCCAAGAACTGCTTCCTCAGAAAGCATGGAATTCACAATCTCAAACTCAGCCTGAGTCGACGATAAATTCGAAAGAGGCGCATAACGTTCCTCTGTCTCCTGATCATAAAGAACTGCATGACGCTGAGAAAAAGTTCCACGCTCACAATCCTGACCAGAAAAACGAATTTTATGCCCTTCAAGACACAGAGAACCAAAAGCCAGGGCCTCTGCCATTGCCCAATCAAGACCTTCACCTTCCTTAATCATCTTTTGACGATTTTTAATAAATCGATCGATCGTCTTATGGACTTTAAAATTTTCTGGCAGCTGTGAAATCTTGTTGCCAATCTCCTTGAGAACTTTAACCTCTACAGAAGTCTTTATAGGGAGATATTCTTCATCGTCATTGGCAGGATGTAAACCAGACCATAGTCCACGCAACCAATCCACTGAAACCGGCTTGTAATCCTGACTCTTTTCAAACTCATTATCCAGGCAGGAACGCCAGTCGTTCTCGATTTTTTTAACTTCTTGTGCAGAAACGATGCCCTCTTTAATAAGTTGTTCCGCGTAAATGTCCACAACACTTTTATGAGACCTTATAACCTTATACATCTTTGGTTGCGTAAATGACGGTTCGTCCCCTTCATTATGACCAAAACGCCGATAACAAAACATATCAACAATCGCCGGTTTATTAAATTTCATACGAAACTCTGTCGCCAAACGAACAGTATAAATAACCGCCTCCGGATCATCGCCATTAACATGAAAAACAGGAATATCAAATGATTTAGCGATATCCGATGGATAAGGAGAAGAACGGGAAAACACCGGATTGGTGGTAAAGCCAAGTTGATTGTTAATGATAAAATGAATAGATCCTGCCACTCTATAACCCGAAAGACCTGACAATTCAAAAGTTTCAGCAACAACTCCCTGACCTGCAAATGCTGCATCACCATGAATAAGAACAGGAAGAACCTGTGAACGAAGAGTCATTTCAGAAACAGCATCTTCAGAAGCATTCCTGAAAAGATCCTGCTTGGCACGCGCCCTGCCCAACACAACAGGATTGACAATCTCAAGGTGAGAAGGATTGGCCGTTAGTGACAAATGAACTTTATGATCTTTAATCTGATAATCAGAAGAAGCACCCAAATGATATTTTACATCTCCTGATCCATGAACATCATCAGGAGTTGATGAACCACCTTTAAACTCATAGAATATAGCACGATGGGCCTTGCCAATGATTTGACATAAAACATTGAGGCGACCACGATGCGCCATACCCAAAACAATTTCCTTTACACCTTGCTTCTCTCCTGTCTGAATAATATCTCTAAGCGCAGGAATAAGACTCTCACCACCATCAAGACCAAATCGCTTTGTTCCTTTATACTTGACATCAACAAACTTCTCAAAACCCTCTGCCTCAATGAGTTTGGCAAGAATTTCCTTTTTATCCTCTGCCGTAAAATAATTCTTTCGATCGTCATTTTCTATAGAGTTCTGGATCCAGGATCGCTGCTCTGCGTTCGAAAGATGCATGAATTCTACTCCAATCGTAGAACAATAACAACGAGAAGCTCTCTCCAAAAGCTCACGGACAGTGGCATACTCAAGGCCAAATATGTTATCAACAAAGATAGTGCGATCATAATCATTCTCGGAAAACCCATAACAAAGAGGAGATAAATTCTTCCTTTCTCCCAAAGGCGCCGATAATCCCAATGGATCAAGATTCGCTTGCAAATGACCAAAAGTACGATAATCATTGATCATCCTGATCGCTTGCAAGGAATCCTTGATGGATTTCTGGTTAACAACAGAAGCACCTGTAAAAGAAGAGACCGTGCAAGAAGGCGAGACCACCCTTTCTCTCAGAAGAGGAGAAATCCTTTCCATGGCTTCCGGTATATTTTCAGGATATTCATCAAGGGTCTTGAAGAATACTTTCCAATCTTCAGAAACAGTGACCGGATTTTCCTTATAACGATCATATAATTCTTCAATATAAGTAACGCTTGTAACATCCAGAAAAGAAGTAAGTGCGAAACGTTTATTGGCCTCTTGCCGTGTCATTTTATACCTTAAAAAAAATAGAGATACATTTTTATCTATTTAAAAAGATGAAGATTACAAATCCTTTAAAAGATGCGCCAATGTCCTTCCAATTTTGGCTGGTGATGGAGAAATACGAACACCAGCTTCCTGCAGTGCAGCTATCTTGTCCTCAGCTCCTCCTTTACCACCAGAAACAACTGCGCCGGCATGTCCCATAGTACGACCAGAAGGAGCAGTTCTTCCAGCAATAAACCCAACCACGGGTTTTTTACGCCCACGCCTGGCCTCATCTTTTAAAAACAGGGCAGCATCCTCTTCAGCACCCCCGCCAATTTCACCAATCATAACAATTGAATGCGTATCATCATCCGCTAAAAACATCTCAAGAATTTCAATAAACTCAGTCCCTTTAACAGGATCGCCTCCAATACCAACAGCTGTACTCTGACCCAATCCTTCATTTGAAGTTTGAAAAACAGCTTCATAGGTCAATGTACCGGAACGCGATAAAATACCAACAGAGCCTTTACGAAAAACAGAACCAGGCATAATCCCGATTTTACACTCTTCAGGTGTTAAAAGACCAGGACAATTAGGACCAATAAGTCGTGACTTTGATTTTATCAGATGTGCCTTAACAGAAACCATATCCAGAACAGGAATCCCTTCGGTAATACAAACAATCAAAGGAATTTCTGCGTCAATAGCCTCAATAATGGCTGCCGCCGCTCCTGCAGGTGGAACATAGATCACAGAAGCATTTGCACCTGTACGTTCTTTTCCTTCAGCAACAGAAGAAAAAATAGGAAGGCTTTCACCATTTTTACCATGCCATAAGCTTCCGCCTTTTGAGGGATGCACCCCTCCCACCATATTTGCCCCATAATAGGCAATTGCCTGCTCTGTATGAAATGTACCGGATTTTCCAGTGAGACCCTGAACAAGAACCTTCGTATTTTTATTCACAAGGATAGACATAATGATTAAACTCCTTTTACTGCATGAATAATTTTTTGAGCTGCATCATCAAGATCATTTGCAGTAATCACATTTAATCCACTATCGGCTATCATTTTATTTCCAAGATCAACATTTGCCCCTTCAAGACGTAATACCAGAGGAACTCTTATACCGACTTCCTTTACAGCAGACAAAACACCTTCTGCAAGAACATCGCATCTCATGATGCCTCCAAATATATTAATGAGTATACCCTGAACGGACGCATCAGAAGTGATAATTTTAAATGCTGCGGCAACAGCATCTTTACTTGCTCCTCCTCCAACATCAAGAAAATTAGCAGGCTCTGCTCCATACAACTTGATAATATCCATCGTTGCCATAGCCAAACCCGCTCCATTAACCATACATCCTATATTCCCGTTAAGGGCAATATATGAAAGACCATGCTTCTTGGCCTCAACCTCTTTACCATCCTCTTCAGAAATATCTCTCAAGGCCTGAAGATCTGGATGCCTGAACAAAGCATTACCATCAAATGAAACTTTGGCATCAAGAAGACGAAGACGACCATTTTTCATAACAATCAGAGGATTTATTTCCAAAAGGCTCATATCATTTTCAATAAATGCCTTATACAAGACAGGAAAAAGATTCGCCGCATCATCCCGGGCCATTCCGTCAAGTTCAAGCAAATCACATAAACAAGAAACATCTTTCGATGTCACACCATCAAAATGGTTGACCAAAACCTTGATAATTTTTTCAGGAGTGTGTTTCGCAACTTCCTCAATATCCATTCCACCCTGGACAGAAGCAATAAAAGATACCTGACCAACAGAACGATCCACAAGAAGAGAAAGATAAAGTTCACGCGAAATATCAGCGCCATCCTCAATATAAATACGGTTAACCTGCTTACCGGAAACATCCGTCTGGTTGGTCACCAGCAGAGAACCCATCATCTCATGAACATCAGCAATAACAGCCTCAGCAGAAGTCTCTAAACGCACACCACCTCTTGCATCAGAACCCAGATTTTTAAACTTTCCCTTACCACGACCGCCAGCATGAATTTGGCTTTTAACGACATATAAAGGACCAGGAAGCTTTTTCAAAGCATCCACAACCTCATCAGGAGAGAAGATAACGACACCTTCAGCAACTGGCGCTCCATAAGATTTTAATAAAGCCTTAGCTTGATATTCATGAATATTCATAACAAAATCATTTCTTAATAAAATTTATACCAAAGAAGAAGAAAGATTAAGACATCTTTCACAAAGACTGATGACAGACTTGACTGATTTCTGAAATGAATTCTGCTCATCAACCGTCAATTCCAGTTCAACAATTTTCTCAACACCTCCTGCACCAATAATTACTGGAACTCCTACATAAAAATCATTAACATTATATTGACCAGAAAGATACGCAGCGCAAGGCAAAAGACGTTTTTTATTCTTTAAATAGGATTCAGCCATGGAAATTGCAGAGGATGCAGGAGCATAATAAGCAGAAGTATTCTTCAGCAGATTCACAATCTCGGCACCACCATCACGTGTTCTTTGCACAATACTCTGGATCTTTTCGTCAGTGCTCCAACCCATCTTCACAAGATCCGGAATAGAAATACCTCCTACAGAAGAATATCTCAAAAGAGGCACCATCGTATCGCCATGCCCTCCAAGAACTGTAGCCGTGACATCTTCAACAGCAACATTAAATTCCTGTGCCAGGAAAAAACGGAATCGTGCAGAATCAAGAACACCAGCCATGCCAACAACTTTATGATGCGGCAATCCAGAAAATTTTTGCAAGGCCCAAACCATGGCATCAAGAGGATTTGTAATGCAAATGACAAAGGAATCAGGAGCATATTTTTTAATTCCTGCACCTACCTTTTCCATCACCTCGAGATTAATATTCAATAAATCATCACGACTCATGATTGGTTTACGCGCAACTCCTGCCGTAACAATGCATACGTCAGCCCCTTCAACAGCAGCATAATCCTTAGTCCCTTGTAAAAAAGGATTAAACCCTTCAACAGAAGCAGACTGGGAAATATCAAGAGCTTTTCCCCGCGGAATGGAATCATCAAGATCTAAAAGAACAATTTCCCCAAGCTCTTTTAAAGCAGCAAGATGGGCAAGTGTTCCTCCTATCATTCCAGAACCTATAAGAGCAATCTTATTTAAGACCATCGAAATATTTCCTTTCTAAAATATTTTTTTAGAATTAATTCCTCAATTTTTTAATGATACACCAACCAAACATGACCAATATGCTGATATTTTCCAAAAACCACAAAAGATGGTTATTATATATATTTATTCAGTGCCTCATGTCTAGCAACATATCCATTTCGACACATTTCAAATAATCGCGAGGCTGTTCTGTTAAACTCAAACCCCTCAACACCTTTTCCAAAAGGAAAAAGATGATCAATGGCTACCGCTGCTGACATGACCAAACGAACCTTGCTATTATAAAGAGCATCAACAAGCATAATAAATCGTTTAACCTGATCACGTCGATCATTGCTCAGCACAGGAACCGAATCAATAAAAACAGTATTGAAACGAGAGGTGATTTCCAGAAAGTCACCTGCAGCCAAAGACCTGTCGCACAGATCCGCAAAAGAAAAACGTGCTGCCTGCCTGCAGGCAACAGGAACATGAACCCTATGACCTTTGACAAGAATATCAGAAGGAACACAGGCATGTTTGCCGGTTACAGAATTCCACGCCTTATCCATTGCCTCTTGAGTTGAATCATCAAGAGGAAACATATAAAGAGGAAAGGAAAACAATCCTTCACGTCGGTAATCTATACCAGAATCAAGCGATACAACCGTAATATTTTTCTCAAGCACTGTAATAAAAGGCATAAAAATATCGCGATTGATTCCATCACGGTAAAGATCATGGGGTGCTACATTAGAAGTGGCAACCACAACACATCCTCGCCTGAATAATTCTGTAAATAATCGTGATAAAATCATCGCATCAGCAATATTCGTAACGACAAATTCATCAAAACATAACAATGCTGCCTCATGAGCTATAGAAGCAGCAACCGATAGCACAGGGTCTGGATCCTGCCGTGTGCCCGTTTGATATTTGCGGCGATGAACCGCAATACGATCTTGAATCTCAGCCATAAATTCATGAAAATGAACCCTGCGTTTTTTATGAACAGGAGCAAGCTTGAAAAAAAGATCCATCAGCATGGTTTTGCCACACCCGACATCACCGTAAACGTAAATCCCTTTTACCTGTTTGTGACCATAACAGCATCGAAAGAAAAAATGATAGAGATTGCTGAATTTATGATTGAGCCTATCTCTCTCACGCAAGGATTCCAAAACATCATCAAAAAGAACAACAACGTCATCCTGACAAGAATCAACCTTTAAGTCGCCGGACTGGATCCGTTCATCAAGAACAGACCTGATACTGCGAGAAGAAGCCAATAAACAACACATCAAAAACTCAATACCATAACAAAATTCATTTTACCGGCTACAAGAACGCTATGATAACATCAAAAATCCCCTTTACCGGCTAGAAGAACAGCTATGATAACATCAAAAATCCCCTTTACCGGCTAACAGAAACAGGTTGATTATCCTTGGTCACTCCCTCAAATCTATTATCAGCCACTTTATTCAGGGATACAATTGTATTGCCGTTACGGTCCTTAAGAACAAGCTGATGACCAACAACATCCCAATATCCCATAAGGCTTAATTTTCCATAACAATTACGGGTCCCACCACGCAAACCTGAACCAAGATTTGTCAGTGTTAAGTACATATCACACCGTACCATGCCGCTTGATACCTTCCAGCTACCAGGCAATGATCCCTTCGAAAGCTCTCCAGAAGGCGAATAGCCAGAGCGAGAAGATGAATAGCCAGATCCAGAAGGTGGATAGCCGGAACCAGAAGGCGGATAGCCGGAACCAGAAGGCGGATAACCGGAACCAGAAGGCGGATAGCCAGAGCCAGAAGGTGGATAGCCGGAACCAGAAGGCGGATAACCGGAGGCAGAAGATGGATAGCCGGAACCAGAAGGTGGATAGCCAGGATTATTTGGATCGGTGACAGGATAACCATCAGGAGAGAGAGGCTGTGATTCCACTGAACCAACAGGTTGAGCTGCTAACGGCGGCGGTACATATCGATCAGGATAATCATTGCCACCACCACTCTGACAAGCTGAAACAAGAGAACCAACCACAAGAACAAAAATGACATGTTTAATGTTTAACGGCATGCCTTCTTTCTCCTCAAATTATCTTTCGTAATATAAATATAGTACTATACAACCAAAATCACAACATATGAATTAAACCCGACGATCGAGCATCATAATCTTTATTTCAGCAATCGCCTTGGCAGGATTGAGTCCTTTAGGACAAGCCTGGGCACAATTCATAATAGTATGACAACGATAAAGACGGAAAGGGTCTTCAATGTTATCAAGACGTTCTCCCTTGGCTTCGTCCCGCGAATCAATCAACCAACGATATGCCTGTAGCAATATGGCAGGACCAAGATAACGATCGCCATTCCACCAATAACTTGGACAAGAAGTTGAACAACAGGCACACATAATACATTCATAAAGACCATCAAGCTTCTGTCGATCTTCATGACTCTGGAACCATTCATTGGCAGGAGCAGGAGATACCGTTTTAAGCCAGGGCTCAATTGAACGATGTTGGGCATAAAAATGCGTCATATCAATCACAAGATCTTTAACAACCGACATATGCGGAAGAGGATAAATTTTAATAGACCCCTTTACGTCTTTCATTTCCTTGGTGCATGCCAAAGTATTCGTTCCATCAATATTCATGCCACAGGAACCACAAATGCCCTCACGACAGGAACGACGCAACGTCAAGGTCGGATCAATCTTGTTCTTGATATACAGCAAGCCATCAAGAACCATAGGACCGCAATCATCGACATCGACATAATATGTATCAATCCTTGGATTTTCCTGATCATCAGGACTCCAGCGATAAATACGATATTCACGCAACGACTTTGCATTAACAGGTTTATTCCACGTTTTACCTTCCTTGATACGGGAATTTTTTGGCAGTGAAAGCTCAACCATTTTTATATAGTCTCCAAATATTAATAAACCCGGGCTTTAGGAGCAATCCTGTGAAGATCAATACCCGCAGAAATTGGCTCAATATGAACAGGACGGTATTCAAGATGGATCTCGCCTGTATCACAATTCACCCTGCAAAGAGAATGTTTCCGCCATTGAACATCATCACGTCCGGAAAAAGGCCCCTCTTTATAATCCTCACGTGCATGGGAACCTCTGCTCTCTTTCCTGGCTTCTGCTGAATAGACAGTTACAATGGCATTGGCCATTAAATTTTGTAATTCAAGGGTTTCCATAAGATCTGAATTCCAGATCATGGAACGATCAAAAACCTTGATATCCGACATTTCATTCCACAAGACTGAAAGACGCCTACAACCGGCAGCCAGGGATTCCTGCGACCGAAAGACGCCAGCGTCCTCCTGCATGGCACGCTGCATTTTTTCACGCAATATAGCCGTTGGTGTCTCACCATTCGCATAGCGAACACGATCAAAGCGCTCAACAATACGATCACAGGCGACAATATCAAGAGAAGGAATTGCCTCTGACCGATCAATGATTTTTGCTGCGCGAAGTGCTGCTGCACGACCAAAAACAACCAGGTCTATTAACGAATTGGAACCCAATCGATTGGCACCATGTACCGAGGAACAGGAAGCCTCGCCAACAGCCATAAGACCTGGAGAAACACAATCAGGATCCGTACTGTCAGGATTCAGAACCTCTCCCCAATAATTGGTAGGAATGCCACCCATGTTATAATGAACCGTTGGCAAAACCGGAATCGGTTCACGTGTGACATCAACACCAGCAAAAATTCTTGCTGACTCTGAAATACCAGGCAATCGCTCATGCAAAAGAGCAGGATCAAGATGATTGAGATACAGGTAGATATGGTCTTTTCTTTTGCCGACTCCACGCCCTTCTCTGATTTCCATCATCATGCAACGGGAAACAACATCACGAGAAGCAAGATCCTTGGCAGAAGGAGCATAACGTTCCATAAAACGCTCTCCCTCAGAATTGACAAGATATCCGCCTTCTCCACGAGCCCCTTCTGTAATAAGACACCCGGCACCGTAAATACCGGTAGGATGAAACTGAACAAATTCCATATCCTGCAAAGGTAAACCTGCACGTGCAATCATACCTCCACCATCACCGGTACAGGTATGAGCCGATGTTGCCGAAAAATAGGCACGACCATAGCCACCTGTTGCCAGAACAACTATTTTTGCAGAAAAACGGTGAATTTCCCCATTTTCAAGACACCAGGCAACAACCCCTGTACAACGGCCATCCTGAGACATAATAAGATCAAGTGCAAAATATTCGATAAAAAATTCAGCGTTATGCTTCAGGGATTGTCCATATAACGTATGAAGAAGAGCATGACCTGTCCTGTCTGCGGCAGCACATGTCCTTTGGACTGGAGGTCCTTCACCATAATTTTGCATATGTCCGCCAAAAGGCCGTTGATATATTTTCCCTTGCTCATTACGGGAAAACGGTACACCGTAATGTTCAAGCTCATAGACAGCCTTCGACGCTTCCATCGTCAAATACTGAATGGCATCGATATCCCCCAGCCAGTCCGAGCCTTTCACTGTGTCATAAAGATGCCACTGCCAGCAATCAGGAGTCATATTGGCAAGAGGAGCAGCAATCCCTCCCTGAGCCGCCACTGTATGTGAACGTGTTGGAAAAACCTTGGTAATACAGGCTGTTTTTAATCCCTGCTCAGCCATACCAAGTGTTGCCCGCAGGCCTGCGCCTCCAGCACCGACGACGACGACATCATAAGCATGATCAACATAAACATAAGATTGTGCTTGTGATACTGCAGAGGCAGATAAAGATTTTTTGGACATAGCTACCGCATGAATAAAATTTTTATAAGACAAAAAAAGGAAAACGCTGTCATTAAAAAAACAAAAAATGTATTCATAATAATCAAGCTATATCTCAAAAGCTTGGAATGAATATAATCCTCAATAATAACCTGCATTCCCAATTTCATATGAAAGAACACCGTACCCAAACCCAAAACCATTATAATAAAAACAAATGGATCAGAAAGAACGGACACAACCTCATCGTAAGAAGCATTGCTATAGATAAGCATGAATGCCATAAAAAAAATGACAAAAGGAAGTATAGCAATTGATGTAAGGCGCTGATGCCAAAAATGGGTTGTTCCATCCTTTGCAGAACCCAAGCCAAGTACTTTCCCTAAAGGGCTACGCATATCCATATTTCTTTTCAATTCCTTGCTACCGATAATAAAATTCCTTCACGAACCATAGAATTCCTACCAAAAGAAAAGAAAAAACGACATTTGCCCTGGCAAGCCTTGTTGACAATTTCGTATCAAACCAGAACCCCATATCCCAGATTAAATGTCTTATTCCGCTAAGGGTATGATGGATTAGAGCCCATGTATAGCCTAAAATAATGATTTTAAAGAACCAATAGCCCATAAAGGTCTGAAATTGTGCAAATGCTGATGGGCCTGATGAAAGAGCCCACAGCCACCATGCCAGCAAAACGGTTCCAAAATACATCGCTGCACCCGTTATGCGATGCATGATAGACATCAGCATTGTTGGAATCAGTTTATAAACTTGCAAATGTGGTGATAAAGGACGACCACGCGATAGGTTTGACATGAGAAATTCACATTATCCTTTTCAAAAACACAAGAACGAAGTGTATATCAATATTTCTGAATTCATCAAGCAACTTTATTCCATTGAACCCGCTTTGAATATTTAATATCACTTCAAATGACAATTTTCAATTCCTATATCGCATTCATTCAGCAAAAGCCGATAAATCACAAGAGTTTTTGACCTTAACCGTCAAAGAGGAGGTTCCATGATCCCTCCCATACGACATATAATCCTATATTCCTTTTCAGTAACGGGTTGAACAGAAAGCCGGGAAGAAGTCACCAGAGACATTTTTTGAAGTTCAGGATTTTTCCTGACGCTGGCAAGACTGACAGGAACAGGCATGCTGCATATTGCGCGCACATCGACACAATCCCAGACAGAATTCTCTTCTGCTGTCGAATCATGGTGAGCGGGAACAATGACCTCAACAATACCGACAATTTCACGTCCATGATTGGAATGATAAAAGAAACACTTGTCACCAACGCACATGGAACGCATATTGTTACGAGCCTGATAATTACGCACCCCACTCCATTCTTCTCCTGTATCGCCCCTGGATTGTTGCATCTCCCAGGACCATTGAGAGGGTTCAGACTTTAAAAGCCAATATGCCATAAAAATTCCTGTTATTCTCTGGATACAATTTTCGTTGTCAAGGCTTTCAAGGCTTCATCAACAGAAAGACTGCCTTCGACAAGAGAGGATATGATCTCCGTCATAAACATTTTAATATTAAAACGGGCAGCCATTTTGAGAGCAAGCGAAGCCGCATAAACCCCTTCAACAAGAAGGCCGCTGTTTCTTTCCGGACAAAACCCTTTTCCAAGAGAAATCCCGAATCGCAAATTACGGGACTGATGACTTGTGGCCGTCAACACGAGATCACCAAGTCCAGACAAGCCATGAACCGTATCAGGACAACCGCCTGCTGCCCTGACCAGTCTGGAAATTTCTGCCAACCCGTGCGATATCACCAGAGCGCGGGCCGATTCACCAAGACATGCCCCTTCTATAAGTCCGCAGGCAATCGCAATGATATTTTTTAAAGCCCCAGCCAATTGCACACCTGTCCGGTCATCAGAAGGATACAGATTAAAGCAGGAATACGACAGAAGCCTGCAAAGACTCCTGGATTTTTCCATGTTTTCCGAAGCCAGAACCATCCCGACCGGCAACTCACGAGCAATATCACTGGCAAATCCTGGCCCGGAAAGAACAGAAACAGAATGAGAAGGCAATCTTTTCTCCAGAATGTCACTTAATAGCAAACCGCTCTCATGATCAAATCCCTTGGCACAAACAATAATATCTGCTGTATTCCTGATCCACGGCCCGTAACAATCGACAGCGTGACTGTAATCCTTGGAAGGCATGGCAAAAAGAACAATATCCGCCTTTTGCAAAATTTCATGATCCGTAGAAAATCCTAAGGAATCAGACAGGACAATCCCAGGCAAAGACTTCTGATGAATTCGTGTTTTTGTCAGCTGAAGGATCAGCTCTTTCTGGCGTCCGAGCAAAACAACAGAAGCATTCCCGGATGAAGAGATCACGCTGGCCAGGGCTGTTCCAAAAGCACCAGCACCGATAACACAAACAAAAGGGTGATGTTTCATGCTTTTGCTCCCCGTTTTCCAGAACCCAGTTTGGCAACAGCACAAGAATCCAATGGCCAACGCGAACGCGCTGCGACTGAAAATGAATCAGAATCGAAACCTGCTGCCATTCTCTCCAGGGCAGCCCAGGCAATCATTGCCGCATTATCTGTACAAAAACGATGCGGCGGGGCAATAAAACGAAAGCCACATCGGTCACACAATTCTGTCAAGACAGAACGAACTACACTATTGGCAGCAACCCCTCCTGCAACAACGAAAACGCGTTTCTCTTCCGGAAAATCAGTGCAAAAACGGATGAATGCGCGTTCAATTCTTTCTGTAAGAATGCAGGCAATGGTCTCTTGAAAAGAAGCGCAAACATCTGCAATATCCTTCTCTGTTAAAGGCATCAGTTCCTGTATTGTTTTCCTCACAGCAGTCTTGAGTCCGGAAAAGGAAAAGTCCGGTTCACTTCTTCCTGCCAAAGGTCTTGGGAACTGAAAGCGTTCCGGATTTCCTGTCTGTGCAGCCTTTTCAAGAGCAGGTCCTCCAGGAAACCCCAATTCCAGTATCTTTGCTATTTTATCAAAACACTCTCCAAGGGCATCATCGATTGTTGTTCCCCAACGTTCATAATCCCCAACCCCTTTTACCAGAATTAACTGTGTATGCCCTCCGGAAACCAGAAGAGTCAGATAAGGGAAATGAATCCTGTCCAGGAGACGTGCGGTTAATACATGGCCTTCCAGATGGTTAATGGCATAAAGAGGCTTCCTTGCTGCATAAGCGATTGATTTGGCTGTCATAAGCCCAACAATCAACCCGCCTACAAGACCTGGGCCTGCTGTTACTGCTATTGCATCCATGTCTGCAATTTTTACACCGGCATGCGATAATGCCTGGGCAATCAAACCATCAAGAACTTCTACATGTGCCCGGGCAGCAATCTCTGGTACTACGCCACCATAAGCACTATGTTTTTCAGATTGAGAGAGTATAATGTCAGCAAGTATTTCAGCCTGGCCATCAACAGGACAAGCTATTATAGCGGTTGCTGTTTCATCACAACTGCTTTCTATACCAAGAACAATATTTCTTTTTACCATTTTACGCTTTAAATGTTATTTTTTATAAATTAAAGGAACATCAATTATGAATTCTTTCGAGTATCAATAGACGAATGAAGATGCAAACACAAATTTTTCGTATAGGGACACGGAGTAGCCCTCTCGCAATGGCGCAGGCTCTTGAAACCCGTTCTCGCCTTATGATTGCGCATCATCTTCCTGAAACTGCCTTTGAAATTGTCCCCATTGTTACAAAAGGCGACCATATCCTTCACCAGAGATTTCATAAAGCAGGAGGAAAAGGACTCTTTACACAGGAAATTGGAGAAAAACTTCTCTCCAAAGAATTGGATCTTGCCGTCCACTCGACAAAAGACATGTCAGCAAAACTCCTGGATGGTCTGCAGCTTGCAGCCTGTTTGCCCCGTGAAGATGTCCGGGATGTTTTTATCAGCCATAAGGTTAAATCCTTGCAGGATCTTCCCCTTAATGGAGTGATTGGCACTTCTTCCTTACGCCGTCAGGCACTTTTACGCCGCGTACGCCCTGATATACAAATCGTTTACTTCCGTGGACAGATAGAAACGCGCCTGCGCAAACTCGAGACAGGTCAGGCAGATGCGACCTTACTGGCCTATGCAGGCCTGAAACGTTTGCATAAAACACATGTTATTACAGAAATTCTTGACCAGGAAACTTTTCCTCCAGCTCCTGGCCAGGGAGCCATTGGCATTGAAATCCGTATCGGTGACACGCGTGTCGAGGAACTGGTCAGCGCTATCAATCATCCTGAAACCTGGGATGCCATCACTTGTGAACGTTCTTTTTTTACAACTCTTGATGGTTCCTGTCGCACCCCTATTGCGGCTTATGCCTCTTGCAAGGATGAGGACATCTCCTTTTTTGGGATGATTTTGACACCTGATGGTACTATTTTCCATAAAATTCATAGAAATGGCAAGCGCTATAATGCTATACATATAGGACATGAAGCGGCTGAGGAACTTCGTTTTATGGCTGGGAAACAATTCTTTCAATTTTGGCAATGAAAAAATGCGTGTTGTAATAACCCGACCTCAAAAATCAGCGATACGGACAGCAGAGCGATTATCGAAGATGGGACATGAAGCCATAATCATGCCCTTATCCTATTTTACCTATAATCTTTCTCTTGTCCGAATGGCCTTGAAAAAACCTTACGCAGCGGTAGCCATTACCAGCGCAGAAGCATTATGTACAATCCCTGAAGAGATCTCTCCTTCTCTTGACACCATTGTTTTTGCTGTAGGAAATGCAAGTGCTGCCGCTGCACAAAATCATGGCTTTAAAAATATATTTTCCGGAACAGGGAATGGTATAAGTTTGGCAAAAGAAATCATCAAACAACGAGACATATTAAGCCCGGAGAAACCACTTCTCTATTTGGCAGGACGTCCGAGATCCCCTGGCTTCGAGGAAACCCTCTGCCAAAATTTCATTCCTTTTACAGCCATTGATTGCTATCTTGCACATGATATTTCTTATTCTTCCAAAGATACAGAGCGTCTTCTTGCAAAAATTGATGTTATCCTGTTTTATTCCAGAGAAAATGTCGTGCGTTTTTTTGCATTACCCTTGCCTGACAGGATCATGGCCCGTTTCTTATGTTTAAGCGCTCAGGTTGCAAGTGCAATACCTGATCCCTATAAAAAAGATATTGCTGTCGCCAATTCTCCAGACGAAAATGCTCTATTAGAATTACTTTGACGAGAATATTTATTTTTTAAGATTATTTTAATAAGAAAATTAACCCTTTTTGTTTATAAATAATAAAAACCCTAGAAATTAAAAGAAAACTGTATACCGACGCTCAGAAATTTTAAAAGTGATGCAACACTAAAGAGGAAAAAATGTCTACTTTTGATGACTCAAAAGAAAAAAATCAGAAATTCCCGAAGGATATCCCTCAATGCTCCAGAAAAATAAAAAACATCTTTTATTTTGGTTGTAATTGCCGGTGTATCAGCAATTATTTTTATAGTAAGCTCTATGAATGTCACAAAACAGATCTACAAAGCCTTTTCATCCAAATCTTATGATGAAGCAAAAATCTCTGTTCCTGCCAACAGGAAACATGATGACATGGAAGGAAATCTTCCCCAAAAACCATCACAAGAGCCTTTTAAAAAACCAAATTCTGATGATATGTCTATTAATAACCTTTATGCTGAAGTCAAATCCCTGAAAAAGGAAGTATTCGATATTCGGGAAACTTCTCAGGAAACCATAAAGAATTTAAAAGAGGTCGAACTTAAAGTTACAGAAAAAAAGAAAACCTGAACCTGAAACGCATGATGGCAATTTTTGGTTTAAAACTGGCGATTGATCAAGGAGAACCCTTTTTCCTGGAATTAAAGATTCTTCAAGAAATTATGCCGAATGATCCGGCAATTCCTAAGTTGAATGACTTTGCCCAGGATGGGATTCCGACATCATTGAATATTTTGATGCGTTTTCCAGAAGTTGCAGAAAAAATGTTCTCTGCAATTGAAGTTTCAGAAACAGACCAGGGAATTTGGAAGAATATGATCTTCAAACTGGAAAAAATGATCAGAGTACGCCTTGTTGGCAATGTTGAAGGAAATACACCTGATGCCATTATCGCGCGTATTGAATATAAAATAAGGCATGGTGATCTTAAAGGCGCTGCCGAGGAATGGGACAAGCTCCCTGAAAAAGCAATATCAACAAGTATTCAACTCAAAAAACAACTTTCTGCACGCATTTATGCCGAAAAATTACTCAAGGAAGAATTATCCAGAATACTTCAACATAATACAATACAGGGATAAATATGTTGCGTATCTTTCGTCTTTTATTTTTTTCAATGATGCTCTTCTTTATGGCTTATGGCTTTATATGGCTTGCCTCTATTCCAGGTGAAATTTCCATTATATGGCATAATCATCTTTATCAGATAAGACCTGTTATCATAACCAGTATTTTTATTGCGACACTCCTTATATTAGGAATTATTTTCTCGTCTGTTAAATTTTTTCTATATTCACCGTTTCTCATCACCAGATTTTTTCGCAAACACAAAAATACAAAAGGATATCAGGCATTATACACGGGCTTGATCGCTCTTGAGGCAGAAAATAAAATTCTGGCCTGTAAAATGGCATATAAGGCAAGCCAATTGCTCAATGCCGAGAAAGAGCCCATGGTGTACTTTCTTGAATCACAAGCAGATATCATTCAACAAAAATACACTGAAGCACACAAGAAATTTGAGTTAATGCTGAAGATACCGATGATGAAAGAGCTTGCCTTACGAAAGCTTTATGTCGAATCATGCAGGATAAACAACAAGACTTCTGCTATTTTATACGCAAAAGAAGCAGCGGACAGTTGTCCTTCCCTTCCCTGGAGTATGGAAGCAATTTTACAGGATTATTGTGATAAGAAACAGTGGTCTCATGTCATTGATCTTCTTGAGAAACAGAAAACAGCACAAGCAATTGATGCGAGGGAAGCAAATTCTAGAAAAGCGGTTGCATTAACAGCAAAAGCTATGGAAAGACTTGCTGTTAATGATACACTGTCTTCCTACAACCATGCCATGGAAGCACTCAGGCTCGACAAAGGCTCCATCATGGCTTCACTGGTTGCGGCTCAGGCAATGATTTTAAGAGAAAAAAACTCGAAGGCCGAAGATATTCTGGAAAAAATATGGGCTATCAATCCTCATCCTGAGGTTGCAAGTCTCTATATCAGTATACATACCGGCAAGGATCCTGACATTCGTCTGAGCAAAGCTAAAAAACTTGAAAATATTCATAAAGGCCATGTAGAATCGCTCATAACAACTGCCAGGGCAGCATTGGAAGCAGGTCAATTTGAAACAGCCGTTATCAAGGCAACAGCTGCCATGAAAACAAGTTCCAGAAAAAGCATCTATCTTCTTCTTGCAAGTATTGAAAAAGCACGTTCTGGTCATCTTGACCAGATACATCACTGGACACAAAAAGCTCTTGATGGCATTCCTGATCCGATATGGATTGCTGAAGATGGCTCATTATCAAAGGAATGGCTCCCTCTTTCACCTGTGACTGGAAAGCTCTGTATTTTTCAATGGAAGATGCCTGTTGAAGACTCACAAGAATTGTTGCAATTAAGAAACATAGTGACCGAAAAGACAAAAATATTTTCTGAAAACTTGCCTTTCATACCAAAATATGGTTTTACTCCCGGGGAATATAATAGAAAAGTTGATCATTCATTGCCCAATTTTTCATCTTATCAGCCAGATGATCCTGGTGTTGATTCTCATGAAGCCATTAAACAGGCTGGAAATGTTATAGAAGATAATGTTAAAAGGTTTACACGATTTCTTTGATTTTTTATTCTATAGACAACATAGAAAGGCTTTTACGTCAGGAGATCTTCGCGTTGACTTTGCCGCGCTGTGTCTTATGATACTAAAAGTTGATGGAGAAATATCAGAAAAAGAAATCAGCCATTTCAAGTCTGTTCTTAAAAAAAGATATAATCTGAGTGAGAAAGAATTGAAGTCATTGCTTGATGCAGCAAAATCTGCAGAACTTGAGGCAATCGATTATTATCGTTTTACCTCTAACCTGAAACGTCATCTCAATATTCAACAAAGACTTGAAGTCATCGCTGTTCTCCGGGATCTTGCTTCTATAGACGGAGAAAATAGAGAGCTTGAAGATGATATTGTCTGGAGAGTAGCAGATGTATTCGGTATTAAAGACCGAGAATTCGTTATAAACGAAGAGAATTCCCCACAGCCTTCTTTAAAGGCAGAGCTCGTATCCTGAAAAATATCATCTCTCCTCTTGAGAAAAAAGATTTTTAAAAATATCTTTAGATTTTTTCTTCGAGAAGATATCATATCCTTTTCAGAATGGATTTTTTAGTTATGAAAATTACACAAGCTTTTACATTTGAAGCAGCACATCACTTATCCCATTTACCCAAAACACATAAATGTCACCGTATGCACGGTCATTCTTACCGTGTAGAGATCACTCTGCAAGGAAATATCAATCCTGAAACTGGTTTCGTAGAAGATTTTTTTAATATTGAAAGTTCTATGTCACATGTCCTTGCTCTTCTTGATCATCAATCTCTCAATGATATTGATGGCCTTGAAAAGCCAAGTGTTGAAAATATTGCTCTCTGGATCTGGAATAAAATAAATCATACAATTCCTTTGCTATTTTCAGTACGCGTTTATGAAACATCAATGTCATGGGCAGAATATCAGGGCGAATAAAGAGCATGGTGAATTAAGGAAAGAAAACAATGGATGGTGCTCTTGTTCTTTTTTCAGGGGGTCAGGATTCTTCCACTTGTCTTGCCTGGGCACTTAATCAATTTGATGTTGTTGAAACTCTTGCTTTTGACTACGGACAACGCAACCTCATTGAACTGGAATGTCGAATTCGACTACGGGATCGAATCATTTCCTTGAATCCAGATTGGAAAAACCGACTGGGAAAAGATCATTTTCTTCCCCTGAAAACACTTGGAGCACTATCTGAAACAGCATTAACACGTGATATTCCTATAAAAACAGAGGAAAATGGCTTACCGAATACCTTTGTACCAGGACGTAATCTCATTTTTCTTATATTTGCTGCAGCATTGGCTTACCGTCGCAATATTAGGAATATTGTCGTTGGTGTTTGTGAAACAGATTACTCCGGTTATCCGGATTGCCGTAATGAGACCATACAAGCGCTTCAAACCGCTATTAATCTTGGAATGGACAATGATTTTACACTCCATACGCCTTTAATGTGGATCGATAAATCTGCAACCTGGGATCTTGCATACCAAATAGGTGGAAAAGCTTTAGTAGAATTAATTATCGAAGAAAGCCACACCTGTTATCTTGGAAAACGGGGTCAGAGACATGCATGGGGTTATGGTTGTGGAACTTGCCTGGCCTGCAAGATACGAGAAAAAGGATGGACAAAATACACCATAAGTAAGCAAAATTGTCAGCCTCTCTCTTAGGTTTTTCCTTCTGCATGAACACTATATCACATAGCAGGATGACGACTTTTTACAAAAGCAGAAATAAAATGTATTGGTGCATATACAATAGGAAGCACCAGTTTTTGTATAAAAGATAATGATACGCCTTTTGGAGCAATCAAAAAATCATCTTCCAGGCCAGAGTGAACAAGATAGGATTTTTTTGCTAAAGAGATCATTGTCGGTGAAGAGAACATAATAGTATGACCCCCTCCGTCTACCTGTGACATATCAAGAACGAATATACCATGACGTCGTAAAAAATCAATATCTGACCCCTCTCCCAAACGTACAGGTCCGCCTGTTATTCCTCTTGACAGTTTCAGAATCCTGTCTTTACTGGAAACCTGAACGATTGTTTTTTTCGGTAATTTTTTAATATCTGCCAATTGTTTTTTAAAAACATCGATATCAATATCAGGAGCTGCAAGCAACATATTGTCCATGTGACTTATGACCCCGGTCTTTCCCTGCAATGACAATGTCCTTAAAGCTTCCATCAAGAGATAGCTTCCCATGGAATGAGCCACAACAGTTATTTCATCGGCATCTGTTTGTGTCATCAATGTTAAAAAATCAGCCATATCCTTGCGGGCAAAACTCATACTGTCCTTGTCATAAAGGTATGAACTTATTGTTATTTTCCTTAAGGCTGGCCAGGAAAAATGAACCGCGACGGCATTGACATTGTAATCATAAACAAACTGGGCCGTTCGGAAGATGCCTTTGGAAAAATCATTGTTAAACCCATGAATAAAAATAAAGAGATTTCTTTTCTTCTTATGAAGATGCCTAAGTTCCATATTTAAGGAATCTTTAAACTCTTGTCTGGAAGGGTAAAGTTTCAATAACGTGCCTGTAAAATATTTTACCGGATTTTCATTGAAGCTTTTTATTTCAAAACTACCCTCTTTATGAATAGGAGGGATGCTCACATTGACGAGACCAAAAGAAATATTTTCTGAACGCTGCTTACCGAAAGGATCAAGAGGATCGATCTGATATAAACGATTTGTAGCAAAATAAACCGGGATAACAGCTTTTGGTGACGGAGAAACGCTGAGCTGTTTTTCAGAAACCAGCAAGGGAAAACTATGGATATTTGTGCGATTATGACATCCTGTTAAAGGAAGTACGATGATCATGGACAGGAATGGAAATCTTGCAAGAAACGATAACACCATCTATTCGATCACCTGTAATACGATCAAATCCCATGAGATCATACAATCGCTTTTTAAGCTATTATTCCACGATTAAAACCACATACGTTTTAACAAGGAATCTTTTTTAACAAATTGATGCCAAAGCGCTACAAGTATATGCAAACCAATGACATAATAAAATATGGTTCCTAACCATACATGCATATTATGAACATCATGACCCCATACTTCATTTTTTCCAAACAGGGTATAGGAAATATTAAGCCATGACAAGGTTACAGGATGGCCCGCCATATTGATCATCATAATTCCCAATAACGGTTGCACAAGGATAAAAACATAGAGAGCAGCATGAACAATCCTGGAAGCCAACAGAAAAAACTTTTTCCGGGATAACGCCGGCGGGTAGCGATCAATGATACGCCAACCAATACGCAAAAGAGACAAAATTAAAACAAGAGAACCCGCTAAAAAATGCAATTGCATAAAGAAAAAACGTCTTTCTGTCCCTTTTAAACCTCTCAGGTTAATAGCAAGATATGCAATCAGAATAAGTAAAAACACAGCCCAATGAAAAAAAACGGTTGGTTTGCTGTGACGTAGCTTGTTTTTCAAAAGATCTTTCATATTGACCTAATTCGAGAACAGTAATTGAAAGTAAAGCTATGATTGCGAAATTATGACAATAATATGACATATTATCTCCCATTTCTTCTTTTAAAGTCTGTATCCCTATTTTTTTCTATATCCTTTTTTCCAGCAGCTTCTTGCAGCTCCATAGCTATTGTGAGCAAGAATCTGACGTGCTGTTTTATCGGTCAGGATATCGTTACGGGACGGGTAGATAGGCCTCCAGCCTACACAAATCATTGTTTCAATCCCGTGTCCATCCATCCTCGAGCAGCTTGCAAGCAGCAGTATCAGGTGCAGCATCCACAATTTTTTGAGGCTGTGCAGAGGCAAGGTCCTGTATTTCGCTATCAATTTCATGGCGTTTCTCCTGCACATGATAAAGTATGCTTGCGAATTCCTGTCTGGCCTCTTCACGCGCTGTTTTTTTACCTTTCCTGATACCCAAAACCCATGCCAACAGAGTGAAAAGAATAAAACTCCCTGCGAGAAGAAAAATTCTTTGCACTCCTGATAACAGCATCATCGCAGATATCAGCATCATTATACCATAACGGTTTCCTGGGCCTCATCATCCTGCAAAAACAAGTCGCGTTCTGCCTTTCTGCGATTGGAAAGACCTTGCAGACTGACAGCCTGACCCTTTATATGAATCTTGTTCCAACGTAAAAATTGATTGGCTGCATCCTTAAAAGACCCAAGATTAAGATAGTGGAGCAGCGTAGAACCCGAAAAGGCATGACTACCGACATTGAATGTAAAGCTAACAAGAGCATCAAACTGGTTTTGCGAAAGAGGAATGGTCACATGGCTGTTCACAGTTTCCTCCACCTCGCATAATTCACGTTTTAGAAGTTGTTCTGCCTCTTCTCGTGTTATAGTAGTCCAATTCTCTCCTTTCCTGATCAAATGACCATACCCTATTGTTGGAAGCTCTGCAGGATCACTATAAACACGAGGAATAAATCCTTCTTTCTTTTTGATAAATTCAATTCCGGCAGAAGAAGTTTTAAGAGAATTTTTATACGCAAACATTTCTATGGTTCCTTTACTTGTTTCTTATCTTTAAAATGGAGAGTTTTTCCAAAAGCAATACAGAGCTGCAACAACACTATGTCAGGAACTTTTACTTACATCATCATGATCATAAAAATACTTGTGATTCAGTGCATAGAGGATCGCTGCTGTTTCAGAATCCATGACTCCATCATATTTTTCAGGACGGAAATGCATCTGGAAAGCTTTCACTAATTGTTGATATGCACTATCATCAATCGTGAACTCCACAGCATAGCCATATTTCCTGAATTTTGGCACGAGAGCTTCCTTGGAAATTTTCACCGTTCCTGCTTTTATTTGTTCCTTGAAATCAGCAACAGTCTGATCATCATACCAGGCACCTACCCCTGCCTCATACAGTTCTTTCCATGGAAACAGAGGACCAGGATCATTCTTTCGGGTATAGGCAATATCGGAATGGGCCAGAACATGGGTGGGTGTAATATACGGATAACGCTGAATAATACTTCTTGCCAGCTGGATCACGGCCTTTCGCTGTTCCAGGGGATAGGGTGTAAAATGATATTCATCACCTTCAATGGTAACCCGATTCACGATTTCAACACCGATAGACGTATCATTCAGATTCGTACGCTCTTCCCAGCCAGAAGCCCCGGCATGAAAAGCACGATCCTTTTCATCAACCAGATTGAAAATGACAATATTTCTAAAACCTTCTGACAGATAGGTAGGGTCAGAAGGATCAGGAACAAGATAATGGGCGCTCAATTGACCGTTCTGCCCAAGAATCTGCACGGAATCAAGGAAATTTTCTTGTGTACAATGAAGAACCAAATATCGGACACGTGAACTAAACCCTTTTATACTGCGATAGATATGATCTTCTATTGTAAAAAGATGTTGTGAGTGAACCTCAACAGGGATGAGTAATAAAAAAAACAAAGTGTAAGAATACTATAATAATCTTTAAAAAAAGAACTCTTGAGTCTAGCCGATATCATTCTATAAAACCTTTCTTATTAATGTATTGAATAATTTTTTTAAAAAAGAAGACTGTATTGTATATTATGGATTTTTTCTATTCTGTCATTCAACCTTCCCTGTTTTTGTCCAGGGGCATTTTAGAGACAATAATATCTTTTAATACTGCATTGTTCACTTTTAGCTGTGCTACCGTATCAGGATTCATGGAATGAACATAATCCAGCGCCAGAGTTATGGCTTCCGGTGTAGGAGTGGAAATCTTGAGCTTTATCATTGCAAACTTGAGTGCATTGGACGCACAATCATGCAAGGCTTTTCGCAGCATGCCTTCAATTTCCAGACGCTTTTTTTCATCATTAACCTTGAGTAACCTTATCAGACAATTGGAAACCCTGGTAATGACCACAGGAATTGCGAGTGAAAGAATACATAATAAAAAAGGTTGTAAAATTGTACTGGTTTGAACAATTATAGAATGCATGATTAATTCCTTTTATGTGTAAGGCTTTTAAACACTCTTTTCCTTGCGGGAAAATCCTGTTATGAAAAGAGTGTTCAAAAGCTGTGTTGTGTTTTATGACAGGAGAGACACGGGTTCTCAACCGTATCATCGTTTCATTCCTTTTGGAGACTGTTCTTCTCTTCCTGTTCCGAAAGATGCTTTCGCAATGTTTTGACCTCAGCACTGAGTTCCTGGACTGCCTTGGCAAGATAGGGAATGATCACTGTAGGATTTGGCGACAAATAATCATCAACCTTATTGACCATCATTGGATCAATCTTCTCAAGATTACCGGCTTTAAACCCGACATCATACTTTAAAGATGTGTCCATGCCACTTTCAGGAAGATAATTGAATGTGACCAATTCCATCCTGTCGAAGACATCAAGAGCGTTTTTTTCTGATACCCCATGAACATTCTTTAAACGTTCATCAGAAACAAAATAATGACATCCTACATTCCCTATGAAGGTGTTAAAGTTGATATAACCATTCTCCCGCCAAATTTCCTTGACACTTGACTTTTTCATACACTTCTTATCAAGATCGCTGGTCTTTTCCAGAGCATCATTGGCAAGCCTTCTAATCGAATTGATTGTTGCATCGAAATTATTGTTCTTTTCCAGAGCATCATTGGCAATAATTTTAACCGCATTGATTGTTTCCCAGACCTTGCCATGGCCAAGAGAATGAATTTCTCCATCACTGCCAAAATTAATGATTTTATTATTTCCATGATACAGGCTCACACCAGAATTTAAAAGAAGCTGTTGCAGCGCCTGCATATTTTGAGTGGACAAGAGTATTCTCATGAACTCACTTAAAGGGGCCGTATCATAGGTTCCCTGTGTTGTTGTATAAACAATCCGATTTTTGGAAGAAGCGAGGCTGATCAATGTTTGCAAGGCTTTTGGTGCCAGGGAAGAGGTCCATATGTCTCCCTGGGGCTTCTGATCAACCTGAATTAATATCCTGGAACCATCCCAGCCAATAAAGATTTTATTGTTCTGTTGTCCAATCCCTCCAGACTGTTGAACAGGCTGAAAAGGCAAACAGATTTGAGGAAGTTTCCCCTTGATAATATGGCTGGCATCATCTGTTCCCAGATTGATGCGCGCCTGTAAGGCATTAGAAGCGCCTGTTCCTCCTGCAAGGACAGGACGAGGCTGATTATTATCAGCAACGAGATCCTCAACAAGGCTGTTATAGCTGTCACTTCTGATGATTGTATTGGGATAGGCACGTAATCCTGCCGGAACAGAATAAATATCTTTAACGCGTGGCATGGGTTTTCCTTTCCTGAGAATGTCGATGCGTTGCCGGGAAACCGAACAGACGACCATAATCAATGCATTTCAATCCTTTACTGCCCGTAAAAACAGCATCTGGACGAAGTGTATCAATTTCCTGGGCCAGGACACCAATACGGCGAACCTTTTCAGGATCTGTTTTATAACGATATTGATAGAGACCTCCGACACGTTTGATATCTGTTTTGGCACGTACATCAGAAAGTGCGGAAAAACCTGTTAAAAGTTTGCTCCCCAGGGATAACCCCTCCCTGAATTTTTTCTGCTGATCCTGCCAACGTGCCAGACGGTTCTGGTAATCCTGAGAGACAAGATCGCTATACTGAACAGGCATAACAGGCATAGGAGAAGGATTGCTGAAAGAAACCTCGGGAGAATAGGCACCCTGCATCAAGGCAAGAGCTTCATTGATGGGCTGCATACGGCTGGCCATTTCCTGCTGATAGGCTTGTGCCTGAGCAGCATTATGACTCATCATCCGCTGCGCATTGCGATTCTCGATACGGTCCTGTTCCTGACCTGCCGTGAGAACAGCCGCAAGACGCGCATCATTTTCTGCCCTGTTTCTTTCATCCATGGCGCGATCCCAGGCAACTGAACCGGGAGCAAGTCCCTGATTGACCAACTTCGTTTCCATCGCCTCATGATTCTGCTGCAGAAACGGTTCAAGCCTCGAAAAAAGGGCATTTTCATAGTGTTTGACATCCGCTGTCCCATAATCACGAACAATATCACCTGACCTCAGATCAAGGTTCTGAAGCTGAGGCCCCTGAATGCTGCTGACATTCATACCGGCTGGCGCGTTGTTCCCCGGAAGAGGCATTGCCAAACCTGGTTGCAGTGTATTGATCTTCCGGGCAGCAAGTCTTGACAGGCTTTGCCGATTGGCATTCTGCTGATCATGAATGGCCTGTGCCTGTGGTGAAAGTGAGCGGATAGCACTATATTGTGGTATCTCCATCATATTTCCTGTAAAAGGATCCCTGATCATTCTCTTTCCCGTCTGGACATAATCCAGGCGTGCATCAGGAGTCACCTGGTTGATATTGCCAATCGCTGAACTGCTGATCATGGAACCGATATTGCCTGACATCTGCATGGATGCCATGTGACGCGGATCAGGTGCCGCAGGTGCTCTTTGTTTTCCCATCAATCAATTTCCTCGTCTTCATTTAAATCGTCATTGAGAACAATATTCCTGTTCTTCATCACATTTTTTCTGGTTAAATTTATTATTGCTCCAGGCTTCCCTGGTGATCACGTAAATATTTTCAGCAGCAGAAGGGCCACGCAACCGTGGAATGCGATACCGCAGCCCGCCAAGGGTCAACAACATCCTGTGCTGTGCATCGTCTTCATCCGGGATACGATGAATCACGGCCTGACACTTCAATTCCTCGAGGGGATAACGGTACATTTCCCTGAGAACATGGCGATTCAACCATATCTTGTGATCCGCAGCACCGGAAAGCTCAATGACCTGTGCATCAGGACAATAATTATGATAGATAATTCCGGCAATCAGCGCATTGTCATGAACAACACCCATACTGGTAAAACGATCCCAGCCACCAGAACAGCCAGGAATACGTTGTTTGACAAAACGTTCAATGGCAGCATTGATTTCCGGCGCACCAGCGCCACCCCAGATAATTTTCATGCAATCAGGCCTCCTTGTTCAACCATGAGGGTTGCACCCCCTATTTCAATATTATTTTTCAAAGCCCCACCGGAAAGGACAATACAGCCAACAGCCAGACAACGGCCGCAAACATGAACATTCTGACGAACAAGAAAAGGCTTTGGATCAATTTCCGGTATGTCCCACAGGGAAGAATCCCACAGGGAAGAATTCCATAGACCACTCGTTACCTCCTTGTCTGTTTTTTCAATGTTCACTTTTGAAAACTGCGGAATAGAGATACGATTGTCTGCACAGGCAAATAATTTGATGTGCGGACGGATTCTTGTTTGCAAGGAAAGATGCGCCAAACTGCTACGATTGATTTGTCCAGGTGTCGAAATATTCTGAAATCCTGAAAGATACACGGCTGTAAAGGGCAGTCCATTATCAGAGCCTGTTGTATCGGCCATCCAGAAATTTCCATGATAATCACCAAAAAAGAGATTATCATCTGAAACCAGATAGGCCTGTGCTGGCCAGTTATAAAAAACAGACCAGCTGTTATTCAACAGATTCATGACCAGTGTTGTCTCCTTTAAGAAAGAATTCCTTCGGAAACTCACCAGCAGCATGTTGCGTTCTGCCCAAAGCGTTAACGACCAGTCTGCAGGAGCCTCTTTCACGGCACGATCCCATTCTCTGGCAATAGGCTCTGACAAGGGAATACAGGCTTTGATATCCTTTCTGCCCTGCTGTAAAATCTGGCTCATGGCCATCAAACCACCAGCCGTAGCAATCATAACCTCATTTCCACACATGACCAAAGCATTTTTTCCTAAAGGTCGCGGAATATGATAGAGGCCCTTGAGGGAAAAACCGTCAGCACTGTCCGGATCATGACCTGCATAGACAGCAATCTCACCTGCCGTGGAGAGAAATCCACAAAGGGTTGACATACCATCACCACTTTCCATTGACCAGGAAAACCCTGCCAGTAATGATCCGCCCTGCTGCATAATCCCTCCCAGAGGAAATAATCTGGCAGTACCGCCAATAGCGCGTACCGGAAGATACCAGGCATCCATACTTTCCGCCTCAACATACCATTGACGGTTTTTAAACAACCATCCATAGAGAAGACGTGAAGAAGACATATTTTCCTTTTCCGGAAATAAAATTGCCGGACTATTGACTGTCCAGGTTGTGCCATCATAGACCAGACGCGGATCGCAACCATTCACAGCAATCAGGAAATTCTTTTCTGGCATGGCATGCTGAAAGACCGACCAATGACCTGAGGTTGTTTTTATAATAACGGCCTTGACCTTGACAGACAGTGGAAAAGTCCCGCTAACGTCATAAATTGCGTGATGCGTGGCAACAAATCTTTTCTGGGTACGACCAGATTTATAGGGAAAAGCAGTCACTATTGCTTCAGAAGTGTCCAGGGAAAGAATCTTTTTACATCCTCCACGGATCTGAATGCTTTTGAGCCCTGGCCAAAAATTGTACAGGACAGAAGCTGTTCCTTGTTCTGAAGGACTGTTGGCAAAGCTGTTGACCAAACCACGCATTGGTGCCGGAAAAAATACCGGAAAGGCTGTTTGTACAGTATTTGTTCGGTTATTTTTCGAATCAAGACGCCATGGACGAACAAAAGACATACTTATCCTTCCAGCAATTTGAGTGTTTCAGCAGAAAGAGCAGCCTCGAATTCCTGCAAATGATCCTGAAAAGAGAGTCCCTGCATACGACGCCAACGCCAGATCATTCCCTTGATAAACAGATAGTCTGAGAAAATAATCTTATCATCGTCACTGGTTACCGTCGATTTGTTGTTTCCTTGCTGATCAATGACCCAGTCCAGGGAAAAATATCGCAAGAATGCAGGAGGTGGACAAGACAGATGAAGACGTCTACTGGTCAGCCAATACCAGCAGCACCCACCTGATCCTTTTTTAACCACATCCCAATCGGCCGCGGTGACCACCGGTCTGGCAAAACAACCATCGCGCATGACAACGGCGCCTCCTGATAAAGGCCGATGAAAATTCCCGGGGATATTAGAGGGTGTTGTACTAACTAAAAATATGTTCAACAGATCTGGCCAATCAACACGCATGCTGATCTCTTCACCGGTTTCCTGAACAAGAGCAATAAAAAGACGCGCATCATCATCCTGATGACCATAAACACTGCTAAAAGGTGACAGGCCTACCAGGTGACAAACCGTATTGATCAAGGATAAAATTGTCATGGTGTCAATCCTGAAAGTGTTACAGCTGCTGTTCCCCAACGCGCACGGTGATCGTTGACTTGCACTCTTCGTATGGCTTCCTGTAACAGGACATCGGCGGCAGCGGCTTTATCAGGATTTTCTTCCCATATGGAAATTTCCTCTATTAATCCATAGAGATAAATATCAGAGGCCTTATCCAATAACCAGTTTCTCGGGTTATCAGGACGCAGCGCCGGAAGTCGCCCGTAATACAGCAAATGGATATCCTTGTTATGGGAAGAAGACGAAACACAGAGGATATTCGCCGTAATCATATATCCTTCTCTTTCTCCCGAAAATGATTCCAGAGAGAGGCAAGGCAGTCTTTTTCCCTGATCGTCCTGCACACGACGCATCTCAAGATAATCTTCAGGAAGAGAGGCACACCCGTCTTTCAGGGACACAACCAGTTTTTTTTCCATCTCCCGTAATCGGAGTTCACGATTCAGACGATTTTCAACACGCTGCAAAAAAACATTAAACATTGCAGGAAGACTTTTCTTCGTCGCATAATGTTTCACATCCATAAGCAATGTGGCATAATCATATTGCATCATACTGTCCCCTCTGATGATCGCCATGCGCGATTGTCGGAATCATTCAGCCAACGCTTGACCCACCGGTCATTTCCGTCATTATAGGCTTGCAAAAGGTGAGAACTGCGTAAAAGACCGGTCGGAATACTCGCGACTCTTCTCCATTCTCCTGCCTTCTTTCCAAACTGTTCATTCCGACATTCCTTGTTCTGCTCAAGTATTCCATCAACAGGAGTATCAATACGATACACATCCTGTTGACCATCAGAATATTGCCAGACTGTTCTGCCTGTCAAAGGGTCATACAGAAAGAGTTTCCAGCTGCCATCAGCAATAACCATTGCTTCCTTCTCCTTTACATTTATTGTGTTTCTGACAAACCAAACACATCAGCGATGCATCCCAGACCTTTTTCATTCTTGACCTTTAATGTTCCTTCGCCAATGATTACACCTTTCTCAGCATCACCGGTCTTTCCCAGACCCTGATCTTCCTGAATATGACGAAGCCAGAGAAACTCCAGCATATCGCTATCAATAAGGAAAACATTCCTTGCTGTTTTGGCATCAGCAGCCATAACACGATCAGGATGAACAATCACTGTGCCGAAAGGGCCTTCATAAACATCTGCTGTTGCCACGATTGCATTATGTTCTCCCTGTTTGGAAACG
This sequence comes from Liberibacter crescens BT-1, assembly GCF_000325745.1. Classification (NCBI taxonomy): domain Bacteria; kingdom Pseudomonadati; phylum Pseudomonadota; class Alphaproteobacteria; order Hyphomicrobiales; family Rhizobiaceae; genus Liberibacter; species Liberibacter crescens. Next base: position 857,508 of record NC_019907.1, read on the forward strand.
CTATAACGAAAGGGAGCAACATTGGCATCAGACATAAACGTTACAAAAACACTCTTCACATAAGGAGAAACAACAATATGACGAAAATTGGCACCATTCTGATAGCCTTTCTGCATGACGCTATCCAGAAGAGTCTTGCTAAAGGCACGCTGTGTTCCGTCTTTTGGTGCTTTGGTCAAACCCGTCGTCTCATCATATCCGCCTGAAGTTCCACCCTGTCCCCTGCTGGTATTGGTTTTTAGCCAGCTGTTCAATGAACCAAATTTTCGAGGTGAATCCTTGACAGAAGCCTGTGTAGAAACAATGGCATATTCAACATCCTTGCGAATCTCCAATGCTTTCTTAAGTTTTTGTTCCTTGCGCTTCAGAACCGAACCTGCATCGCTCACCGCTTCCTGTGTTGCAGAAATAATCCAGCTTTTACGCATAATCTGTGTATAATTTCCCATTCTTGAGGGTGCGGCAAGGGCATCGAAACTGTATTCATCACCTTCTGCCTGGGCATTGGCAGCAGGAGAAGCCAATTCATCAACAATCCATTCCGGATGAATTGACGGTGTTGACCCCTTCTCAATCATGGAATAAATGGGGGTATCTTCGGGTGTAATCCGGGAAACAACATCCGAAAGTGCTTCCTTGTTTGTTTTCGAGGAAGACGTCGTAAAGGTATTGGTAACAGCAGTCATAATCTATTGTCCTTAAAATTCATATCAACATCAGTGATTTAAAAAACGGGTTTGTTATAGGAAATTATTCAAAATCAAGAGCCAGGGCATCGCGTAACGATCCACTTTTGTTGAGGCGTTGCAAAGCCTTTTTCTGGTCGGAAACCTGATGATTTGTTCCTCTTCCCTGCACAGGTGCCGTCACAGGCGGGCATCCTCGTGTCTTTTGATAGGCCTTTGAAACAGCCTGCCGGGCTTGCAGGCCAACACGGGCATAATGCGCCAGAGCCAGTAAACGATGATCGACAATCTCTTGCATTTCCTGCTCACTGAATCCAAGCTGACGACCCGCATCAAAAGCTTCCTTAAAAAAAACTTCCCGTTGAACAGGGTCTTTTGTCTGCGGAAAAAGAGATTCCAATCGTAAATTTTCATGTTCCAGCACTTTTTGCGATGCTTCCTGATGAAGTGTGTCCGCAACAGTATGAGGAATTTTTGCCGCTTCCATGAAATGATCAATCACGGCCAGGGCTTGCTGTCGCAAGGCAAGAGCCTGCTGACAGGCACCAGGATCGCTCATCGCAAGATGGGCATCCGGAACAGCAGGAATATGGGAATCAATCAGTTTTGCCAGGGCTTCTGCACTTTTGGAAAGCATTTCTGCCTGCTGTCGCAACTGTTTCTTTTGCTCGCCAATCTCGTTCCTGTTCTCCTGATACGATCTGTAGACTTCTTTCAACTCGGCAATGCTCACATCCTGACCATCTCCCAGAGATACAGAGACATGATCATCCTCTTCTGCTGTTTCCTGTTCTTCGCCTTGCTGCTGAAGACTTTCCTGAAGCCTTGTTTTTTCTGGCATTTCATCATCACAATCCTGTGCTGATGGAGTGTTTTCATCTGCATTCCCTGTAAACCAGGAAGAAGGACAATCGTCATTTTTAATAACACGATCAGCATCATCATGAGTGATGTCCCGGGAAGGAACAAAAAAGAACCTTTTTGGGGTTGCGCTGCTTCCCTTATGGTCCATGACCCCAGGGCTTCTGACTTAAACATAAGCTAATATTCCTTTTTTTATAAAGTTTTGTCATAAAAATTCGTTATTTGTTTATATTTTATTCGTTTTTTATTTATTTTAAGTCATTAATATTGATGTATGAACCAGGAAGCTTCCTTCTTCACATGGCATCATCATGAAAAATCACAATGAATTGATCAATACGATTTCTTATTAGGACATAATTCTTTTCCTGTCAAGATATTTCAAAAAAATAAACATTTTTTATTGCTTTTAAGAAACAAATCCTTGAAGTGGAGAAAAGCAAAGAAAGATCCCAATGGTTGTTTCTGCAACCTCCCTGCTTGCGGATCGATGATCCTGACGTTTTTTGTTTTCTGTCCCTGCTTCCTGGTCCTGTCAGTGGTCGTCGGGTTCGATCTCTTGTCTAGAATCCGAATGGCCATCCGTATGGGTTTCTGGCACGCGTTGATCGCGAATCGATGATCCTGAGATCGTCTCCCGGATTCCCTGTATCACTTGGACCTGGTCGCGGCTCGTGTATCGCAACGGGTTGTTGCGGTTTTCTGTAAGGTCGCATATAGTATTCCATGGTGTGTGATTCCGGAACCACTACAGGCTGAACGAAATCACTCATTTTTGGATACCCCCTGGTATAGTATGCCATGGTGTGTGATGGTGGAATATCCATATGCGGAACGAAATCGCTCATTTTTGGATAGGCCTTCGCATAGTCTGCCATGCTTTGTGGCTGGAATGGATATGGCCTCAGGGTATGGACCATCTCTCCTCGCGGATGTTCACTGACGCTCGGCCGTTCCCTCACCATCATCATTATTCCTGGTTCGTCTGGACTTATTCTTATCCTCGGCAGTTCCCTCATTCCCGGAAATTCTCTCATTCCTGGCCCTGGCAGTGGTCCTGTGTATGAACTATACATTGTTTTTTACTCTCCTGTTATTGGTTTCTTGCACTCGACATTATCAGGTTCCAGGGATCTTGCCCCAGGGATCCTGATAAGGTCTGGTACCTCCCCATTATAGGAGAAAATTCTTTCATTATCAAGAGTTTTATCCTATATGTTCTTTTTTTGTTTACTTTCCTGTACAACAGCCTCACACAGACTCATGCAACATCATGAGAAAGGTCTTATGGCAGAACGTGGCTTTTCTCAACAACATTGCCGCCTCTCTGCCTCTCCTTCCCGCTTCAGGCTGTTTGCTGTTCCTTTTCCTTTAACAGGATTTCTGCTTCCATTTGCTGGCCTTTAAGCTGTAATTCTGCCAGCATTTTTTCTCGCTTCAAATCAATCTCTGCCTGTAAACGTGCCCTGGACAGCGCCTGTTCAAAGTGCATATTCTGTTCTGCTGCTGCAAGAGGATCAACAGCCTGCACGACATCACGGCCTTGCTTCATCGATTCAGGATCAGGGCAGGTAAAATAATGCTCCACATTCTGGATACCGGCCGCTTCGGCAAGGCGTGCAACACCATGATAGAGATTTGTTGCTGAAACGAAAGGATTATCGACGCCGAAAGCACTGATCAACTCTTTCTGGAGTGACAGAAGATTCATCATCATCACCATATCCCGTTCCCGACTGCCGGCACCAAGACCAATATTGACGCTGGCATCCATATCAACATTCCAGGAGCGTGGATCAAATTCAATCCAGCGATCCCGCAATCGTGTCATCCGCGCCCTGTCCTGATGCTGGACCAGTAACCGTAACAAACCACGGAACAAACGTTCAAGACCCTGGGCAAGAGTACGCACAATCAGTTCTACCTGGCCAATGCCTCCCTGCTCAACAAGAGCCGTGGCTGTGGCTGTCATATTCTGGTAAAGCTCTGGCGAAAAACCACCGGCAGCATCCGAAATTCCTGTACGATCAATCAGTTCACGATCAAGATAATCAAGCATGGCAAAGGATTTATCGGCAACCATCGGCACACCATGCATCCCGAGAGCCGTGCGAACATCCAGACCGGCAGTGACCCGAATGGGCTGACCAAACTGGGGATTCAGAACACTCTCGGGGTCAAGGATAGTGCCTTCCTGAACAATGACCTGCGGTTGATTTTGCCAATAAAGATTATCCAGTGTCTGTCGTAACAGGACCGTTTTTATTCTCTGTATTTCAGCAACACTGGCCGCAAGACTTTCTCCTTCAAAACGATGCGGATAACGAAGGGCACGTAAGGAGGCAAAAGGCACTTCATCCCATTCTTCATTGACAAGAATATTTTCCTCATTTGTTCCTCCTGCCATCACAACACGGCGCAATTCAGCAACACCATCGCCATCATAATCGACTGTGACATAGAGCTCATAATAATCGATCCGCTCCAGGGCATGATCAGCGTCCTGCATGCTCCTGCTGCGATGCATTCCTGCACCGGAACGGGCAGTTGGCAGACGGTGAATGCGATCACGATCATAGCCCATGGAAACCAGTGTTGAACGACTGAGAGACAGTTTACGACCGACCAGCAGACTGTTATCAATATCAATGGCCTCTGGATGAATCAGGAATTCATCAGGAGGGACAGCATCAATACAGACCCTTCCCTGCCTGTTTTTTCTTCGTATCCGCAGATCATGAACAGCGACCCCGTCTTTCTGACGTCGACTATACTCAAGAACATCAACATCATCATCGCTGGCCAGCAAGGCAAATGCCGCCTCGCTGAGCCCTGTATGCAGACTTGTCTGCGTCTTTTCACGCATTTCATAGCGCCAGGTCAGAATGCCATTACCACACAGCAAGGCATCATAAATGGCATTTTCAACGGCATCACGTCCCCCTGCTTCAGGAAAAACAACATGATTGACATAATCACTGGCCGCTGCCGCCATTTCTTCATCACCCTGATGCACGGGATGATAGTCAACAACTTTTTTACCAGCCAGCAAAACCCGACAGAGTGACGGCATGATTTTACGAATGATGGCCCGCAAATCACAGGAAACCACCGATGAACGTCCTGCCATGACCGGAATATCGACCATTGTCCCGTCATAATATTCCTGCGACCGTTGATAGATCTGTTGCCGTTGCGACAGCAACTCCTCTGCATCGCTCACCAGTCTTCTGATTGTTCCGGCAAATTCCTGTTCTTTTTCTTTTTTTCCTGTCATTGTCATGATCTAAATCACTTTCCTTGGATAATATTTCCATGTGCCATCAGAAGGTTTCACTGTCGCGAAACGCTGCATCATCAACGCATAACGACTGGCACACAGCAAATCGTCATGCTCCTTGACAACAGTGCCATCCCGACGATGATACAAACGAAATTCCTCAAGCCAGTCAGGACAACTCGAAAAAACCTTCCAGCGCCCTGTCCGCATACGATCGAGAATTTCCAGAATTCCTGCCTCAACACCATTTGTACCATCAATAAACCGTGCATGTTCGTCCAGCATTTTCAGCCCCTGTCCCCGATACTGACTGGCCAGCTGTTTCCCTGATCCCTTGTCATGCTGCAACCCGTCATGCGGCCATGACCAGGGCAGCCAGTCTCCCCAGCTTTTCAGGGCATGCGCATGAAAAAGAGGCGTTTGTTCACGACATCGATAGGTTCTCGTCACGTAAAAAACATCCCCATCGCGATCGCAGGCAAGAACAACAGCAGCAAAGGGATGATGCCAACCAAAATCCATACCGCCAATCTGCGGCCAATGCGCCGGAATGGGAAAAGGAGCAACAGTAATATCGCTTTCCGCTACCGGGAAAATATGTCCTGAGCCCAGAGCGGGAGTTCCTTTAATGCGTGCATCGCGTTCATGAACAGGATAACTATTGATAATACGTTCACGTTCCTTTGGTGTATAATGGAGAGCATCATCAAGAGTCATACGAATAACTTGACGATCGGGAGAAGACTGGTGAAGATAATGATTGATCAAGGACGAAAGTCCTTTTAAGGGTGTCAGCGTGACAGCAACCAAACCTTGCGTGGCATTGACGCGTGTTAAACCTTCAAAATAGACATCTTCCGGGGGTTCTTCATCAAACCAGACATAATCGACCGTATTAGCTTGCCATTTTTCTCTCCCCTGTTCATAGGTTTTAAATAAAAGAACTGAAACACCCCCACTGCTATGACGAATGGTCGCGCTGCTGCATGCACCGGCAATCGCTGATCGACGGGTCACCTCCAAAAGACTTTCTGAAGGAATCATGCCTGTTCCCTGCCCAGAAAGGGATAAAGGAGGCCCTAACAGCAAGCGTTGCATGCCATCACGGGTCAGTTCACACGAAACAGAACCTGCCAGCATAACCACAGGACGATGAAAACGATGTCCCTTCCACCATGGGGGATAGAGACCCGTAAGATGCATGGCAGCCTCGGCAGCGCCTGCCATCGTTTTACCCAATTGGTTCCCGGCCATAAACAAGCGTTCACGACAACGAAGACCCGCCTGATGAAAAGCTTCCTGCGGGCCATAGGGACGGTAAAAATCAAGCCGTCGACGATGATAGCGTTGTTTCAAGAGAGCCAGCAGCTCTGCTTTCTTTTTCAGCGCCTGTGAAAAGGCGCATTTCTTCTTCAAGGGCATCGATAAGCTCAAGCAATTGTTTGTCTGTCAAATGGTCCATATCATCGGTTTTTGTCCTGTCATTCGAGATATTTTCCTGGTTAAGGGTCAGAGAAACAAGACGTAAATACTGTTCAGGCTTCTCCTCACGGATTTTCCTGATGGTCTCCACACCATGTTGGGAAAAATCAGCCGTCATGGCTTCCAGGAAACTCCGGGTAAGCAATTTTTCCTGTTTCTTCATCTCCCTCTTGCTCTCCCTGGAGGCAGATTCTTTTTTGGATAATCGACTTTTGGTCAGAGACATCAACACCTCACAACATTAAAAAGGACTCTGAAAGAACAGGAACAAAAAAACAACGGATCTGAAAGAAACCCGCTGCGAACTCCCCCATCATAACAGGCCATCATAACAGGAATTTTTGCAATAAAAGAGCGTGCGGCTCTATAAAGCACAAAAACCTGCTCCATTCTTCCAGGATTTTGATCAACATATCGTATATGACCACGATATGTTCTTATTCTTCTTTCGTACAACAGGCTTGTATTGATATAAGGAAGAAAATCTTATATCTTTATTTTTGTTATACAAAGGCACATAAGCCCGGGGAACAGGAAATTCAGCTACTTGACTTCTATGTTCAAATCAAACAGCCATGAAGAAGTCTCTCTCTCAGTGGCGCTTCATAAGAAGAATATATTCTTTTTATGAGTAAAAGTCAATATTTTTTTGAGCACAGCTTTGCTTTACAGCATCAAGAATTATGATCATCGTTTCATGAGGTTTCATTCCGATGTTTTGCCCTCCAGGAAAAGCCTCAAGCACCATTATTCTTTTCCGAAAAGCAAGACATAAAAAAGACAAAAAAAGATTCAATAGTATAAGAGTAGAAAGAGTTCGATATCAAAAGATTTTTAAAATTCTCCCTTTGATTAATGAACAAAGAGAAAAACACACCCCATAATCCTCCCTCAAAGAAAAAGTCCCATTGATCATCATCGATGGGACTTGAGAGAGATCATAAAAGCGATTTTTAATGCAGAGCATAATATCGTATATGACCATGATATGGTCTTAATTCTTCTATCATACACCAGATTTGTATTGACATGAGGAAGAAAATCTTATATATTAATCCTTGTTATACAAAAGCACATAAGCCCGGGGAACGGGAAATTCAGCTACTTGAGCTCTAGTTTCAAATCAAACAGCCATGAAGAAATCTCTCTCTCAGTGGCGTTTCATAAGAAGAATATATTCTTTTTATGAGTAAAAGTCAATATTTTTTTGAGCACAGCTTTGCTTTACAACATCATTCCGATGTTTTGCCCTCCAGGAAAAGCCTCAAGCACCATTATGCTTTTCCGAAAAGCAAGATATAAAAAAAGAGAAAACACCACATAATCTAAAAGCACATACTTCTTCTCTCAAAGAGAAAGTCCCATCGATCATCATCAATGGGACTTAAGAGAGATCATAAAAATCGTAATGTACACGATATGTTCTTATTTTCTATCCTACAACAGGTTTTTATTGACATAAGGAAGAAAATCTTATATATTAATTCTTACCATTGCAGAAAAGTATAAAGGTTATAACTCCGTGCCCTTTCCTAATCACTCAACTCTGTGTCGTTGGCCAAAAAAACTTGAAATTGACAGTTTCTTAAAGAAACATTACATTTTATTGACATAAGGGAGAAAATCTTCTATATTAGTAGATATATGCCCCAACAATCCAGAAAAAACTATCTTTTCATACGTAAGTATCAGCTGCACTTAATAAACAGAATATATTCTTTTTTTAGTAAAAGTCAATATTTTTTTTGAGCACAGCTTTGCTTTACAACATCATCTGATGTTTTTCCCTCTCAAAAAAGCCTCAAGCACCATTATGCTTTTCCGAAAAGCAAGATATAAAAAAAGAGAAAACACCACATAATCTAAAAACACATACTCCTTCTCTCAAAGAAAAAGTCCCATCGATCATTATCAATGGGACTTAAGAGAGATCATAAAAGCTGTTTTTTAAACTGTTTTATGCAGGCTCTAATATCGTATATGACCACGATATGTTCTTGTTCTTCTTTCGTACACCAGGTTTGTATTGACATAAGGAAGAAAATCTTATATATTCATTGTTGCTTGGCTGATAAATTTTAACTTCCTTTTACTGCTACTGCGATTTTGCGCTTGTACGAAGTCAGCTGATAGGGAGAAAGCACATGTGATTACCTAATAACATGTTGGCATATTACTTTGATCGTTCATCTCATATTATCTTCCAACAACAAGAAGAACTTTGATAAATCGTCCTCTTCTTGAAGTTATTGGAGCTTCATCTTCAGTCCTTTGAGCTTTCCTATCATAAAAAGAATATATTCTTTTTTTAGTAAAAGTCAATATTTTTCTGAGCACAGCTTTGCTTTACAGCATCAAGAATTATCATCATTGTTTCATGAGGTTTCATTATGGTGTTTTTCCCTCCCAAAAAGCCTATTGAACGCTGTTGTTGTTTTTTGGTCCGAGAGAACCAACCCGTCTCAGTTTTACGATCGTTGACTCGACATGAACAATGCCTTGTTCTTCTTTTCTTTGTATGGTCTTCAATGTTCCTTATCATGTTCTTTTTTTCCTTGTTGGTTCACTTCCGAAAAAACATGAACCACGGGTTTTGAAAAATACGGAGGTTTTTTCCCCTGAAACAATTGTTTGTCTTCCTCCTTCAAAAAATCATCAGGAACATGACAGCCACTTTGACCTGGAGCAGGGCCCCACTCCTCTGGCCAAAAACCATCCCGACGTGCCCATAACAGACGCTGACGCCAATCAGAATCCTTCATAATATCCTGTTTCTCATGATACGACCTATAACCCTTCTTCTGATCAACCGCTGAATCATTGTGATGAGAAGGACAAAAAACCATTTTGTCCTCTTCATTGATCGATTTCTTTATTCTAGCTTCTGGTTTCTGGAACGCGCGCGCGGGCTCAAGTGTCCCTTGACCAAAATTGTTGTTTTTCAAGGAAAAATAACGCATTTCGGCAGATTTTTTTCCACCTTTCTGGCCATTTTTAATGCGTTCTTCTGTTGCTTTCAGAGCCTTTAACAGCTCTTTTTCTGCTCGTGCATTGCAAATATATCCCCCACAAAAATAGATTTTTCCTGCCTGACTGAGAATACCACGAATAATACGCCATTTTCGAATGGAACAACCACAGACACCGGCAAGATATTTGTCATTATCCGGAATAGGACCACCACGATCATAGATCAGATCCAGAATGATACTGTAAGCGCCTTTTTCCTCAAGCGTCAGCCCAAGAACACCGGAAATAAAATCGGCAGGATATCGTTTATACCATGGACGACTGTTCATTCTCCCACTCCTTCCCTGACCACTGAAAAAGCCATATCTGTAAAGAGAGTCAGCGACCCTATCGGGCCATTCCTCTGTTTTGAAATGATACAATCCATATCCTTTGCAACAACTTCAAGGCGATCTCGTCTTTCAAAATGTTCATCAATTGTTCCTACTATCTCTCGAGAAAGATAATATGCCTCTCTGTGTAGGAATATTATCGTATCAGAATCCTGTTCAATCGCACCGGAATCACGAAGATCGGCCAGTTGAGGAATTTTCTTGGTGCGCCCCTCCACACTTCGATTGAGCTGAGAGAGCAGGATCACAGCGATATCCAGTTCACGAGCAAGAGCCTTGAGACCGGCCGTGATTTCAGAAATTTCATTATTACGATTTCCCTGATAGCGATTGGAAGGCCTGATAAGGCCGAGATGATCAATGATAACAGCCTTCAGCGGACGACCCCGTTGCCGTGCTTCCTCTGCCATCCGCTCCGTGCGTAAACGAATTTCAGCCAACGAGGGAAAAGGCCGATCATCAATCACAAGCGGAAGCTTCTCGAGTTTATGACAGGCTTCCCTGGCAAGGCGTAAATCATGGCCGTTTATATTCCCACGGATAAGATTAATATAGGGAACAGGTTTTGGACCGTCATAAAGGATATTCGAAATGGCCCGTGCTCCCAATTTTTCACGATCCATTTCAAGACTGAAAAACAGAACAGGATGACCTGCTTCTGCCATTCCCAAAGCAACCGACAAACCAACCGTGGTTTTACCCATTGACGGACGCGCAGCAATGAGAGTTAACTCGCGCAACTGTACGCCTCCGGTGGCATGATCAAGACTTTTGATCCCCCATCCTGGAGACGGTGACAGATCTTCTCCCTGTTTCTTTTCAGCCAGGGAAATCATGTGGGTTGCGGCGGTTGCAATAGAGGCCTGGGAAGGACGCGAACCGCGAACCCCCAATCCCTGAACCTCGGAGAGAATATCTTCAAGAGATTGCATGGCGTTACGAATAAGCGGTATCGTGTCACCCTGCAGCCGGGATGCCTGATCCGCCACTTCCTGCATGTGCCGGGAAACCATGACTCTCCCCCATTGATGAATAACCCGACGGGCGGCCTCTATGGCCAGCGGCCCGGCGGATACAGTCGATGACACCAGACGTGCAAGATAGACAGAAAGTTCCAGCCCCGTTTTTTCCTCAAAGGATTTCGTCGTCGATGGCTCCATAAGACGCTTCACAATCAACGGATCAGCCGTACCAAATCGTTGATAGGCCAACGAAATCGTCCGGAAAAGTTCATGGTGAAAACCATCCATAAAATGTTCTGGCTGCAAAAACCCAAGAACCTCCCGCTCATTGCCACGCAATAATAAGGCTCCTAAAATTTCCTGCTCTAGTTCAATAATAAAATTGGGTTCGTTTGATTTCATGATGTTATCTTTCAAAAAAACAAATCATCAACAAAGATTCTCTGAATGTTCAGAAACAGCCTTCTCGACAACAGAACATGACTCTTCATTTAAAGAGTATATTCTTATTTTTGCTGATGATCCTGAATCTGTTCTATAATTTGAATAAAAAGCGAACACGTTGGCAAAAAACAAACAAAAAATCATAAAAAAGTCTGTTTTTTAAGAGATAATAGGGATTTTTAAGAAAATATCCCAAGAAAAAATTCTTTTTAATTTTAATAATGGTATAAAAAAACAAGGCAATGAATGTTCTAAACAAAATCTTGAATATGGGATCATGATGAAGAGTTTTCTTTTTATATATGGATCTGAATAAATTTAAAGAGAATTAATTCCTTATATATAAACCAGTCTTTTCAAAAAATCCATGAAAAAATTGACTTATTCTGTATTTTTTTTGGATTGTTAAATTTTCAGTTTTATTGTCATTGGGGATATAGAATCTCAAGAAATCACCTGCTGGATTGTTATCATCAAAAAATGAAATCAATGCTTAATTTTTGAGAATAATGGCATCATGGCTCATTTTCTTACCGATATTCTGAAAAGCCTCCATTAAACCTGTGGCATGTGTGGCATTATGATAATTGTTGACAGAAGAAGCACATATTTTCATGAGACGCGTCACCCTGTCACTCTCCGCGGAAAACGGTTCCAGACCAACAGAAATTGTAAATATTTCAATCCCTTGCTGCTGCGCCTGCAAACAAATCTTTTCTGTGTTCGTATCATCGTCTGTATAGGTATTCATCCCGTCTGTCATAAAGATGATATATTTTTTAAAGGTTTTATGATGTTTAGAGGCATGGTGATAGTCTTCTGTATCTGATGCCAGTGCTTTATAGGCACTTTCAAGGCCAACCGAGGAGTCGGTACCGTATTTACCATCGGCATACTTAAGCTCACGAACAAATTTCTCTGCCTTGTCGTTTCCCCAGGAAAGAGGGCTTTCACCTTCCAGCCTTCCTGAAAAAGCAGAAATTCCCATACGGATAGAAGTCTCTGACAGCGCATTGGCTTCTACCACGTCCATCATAGTGATCACCGCTTCTTTCAAAACATCCAGTCTGCTGCGAATTTGATCTGTCTTTTTACTGGACATCAGGGAGCCCATCGAACCGGAAACATCCAGGACCAGTTCAATGGAGACGGGAATGCTTTCTTCCTGTTGTGCTTCCGCAACGCCATTCACCGCAATATTGATGCTCTTTTTTCCCGTTAATAAACTGACAACAGAAAATTTGTTCAGAGGCATATCATATTCAGGAGAGGCAGAAATCTCATAGACCGTCGGAGAGGCAGAAAGTTTTGTGATCTCTATGGGTGTCTTCCTGGCAATAGTCTCAGCAACATCCGGAGAGAACAAATTGTTCAGATGCTGCTCCAGAGAGTCCCTGATCAAATCCTCAACATTATCCATGGTGTTTTTATTCTCAGGATCCTTCACCGATAGTTTGGCTGCTGCGGTCATAATGGCGGCATCGGTTGCTGCCTGCATGGAAGAACGCGTTAAAAAAAGATGACTGAAATCAATCGATAATCCTACAGCTCCAAAGATCAAGGGAATAAGAAAAGCCGTTAATAAAGCAAAATTCCCTGAACAATCACGCATCAAAAGAATTTTATTCTTGAAGTAAATCATTTAATTGAGTATCCATAAAATATTATTTAAATATAGTTTTAAAAAAACAAAAATATAAATCACAAACATCTTTTAATGATTACTTTTTTACTTGCAATTAAAAGCAAACAAATCTCATTTAATCTAAAATTAATTTAAAATATTCTTTATAAAAAGAAAATACGTCGATAGTACCATCAACGTAACCCTATAGAGCGCCCTATGGCCGTCGCTCCCTTATCGCCAAAGGATTCAGGCAACCCCTATCCGGATTTTTTACAGGATCGTGAAATTTTCGTCTTTACATTGTTTCCGGATCATTGTAATTGCTCTTGTTATATTATAACCAAGAGTGAAGAGCCTTTGAGGAAACACACATTTATGGAATATAATCCTTTTATTTTGCCTTATAAAGATCACATTCACAATATGATCTTCAATATAATGATGAACATCATAGAACCATCTGCCTTATGAACAAAACATCACCTTCAAAAGGAAACTGTTGATGTATTATTGGAGCGCATGGCAACGTGTTGCCTTTACTCTGGTTTTGATCGCCATGCTATGGTCTGTCGCCTATTGGGCAAAGGCCTGACGATGACGAAAGCCATTACCCTGCATGACCTGACGCTTGCCTATTTACGGCAGCCTGCAGTCCATCATGTCAATGGCTCCTTTCTTGCCGGAGAGCTTTCAGCCATTGCCGGACCAAACGGGGCAGGAAAAAGTACACTGCTGAAAGCCATTGCCGGTATCCTTCCCATCCATGAAGGATCGATCGAATTTCACCAATTTACACGCAAGGATATTGCCTACCTTCCCCAAAGTGCAGAACTTGAGCTTGATTTTCCGATTAACCTGCTGCAAATCGTGGCATCCGGTTTCTGGAAAGAAACAAAAAGCTTCGGTCAGGTGACGCGCGCCCAACGCGAAAAATCCCTGAAAGCATTGCATACTGTAGGATTACAGGGCTTTGAAAAACGGACCCTGGACAATCTGTCAGCAGGGCAAGTACAACGTGCACTGTTTGCGCGCCTGTTGGTGCAGGATGCCCAGATTATCCTGCTTGACGAGCCCTTCACGGCTATTGATGCTGCAACAACAGAGGTCCTGCTGAAGATCACCAGGAACTGGCATGTTGAAAAGCGGACCGTCATATGTGTCCTGCATGATTTTGAACAGATCAGGAAGCATTTCACCAATTGCCTGCTCATGGCCTGTGAATCTATCGCCTGGGGTAAACCCTGTGATGTCCTGACAACACAGAATTTACTCAGGTGCAGCTTTTACCGCAAGACTGTCCCTGATCAAGACAATGGACAAAAAGCATGACCCTTTATGATGCATTTATTCTTCCTTTCAATGATTATGGTTTCATGCGTCGTGCACTGGCGGCCTGTATCGCCATGGCAGCCAGTGGTGCCCCGCTTGGAGTTTTTCTGGTCCTGCGTCGTATGTCTCTTATGGGAGAAGCAACCTCACATGCTATTTTACCGGGTGTTGCCATTACCTTTATCTTTACCGGCCTTTCCCTATGGCCCATGACCCTGGGCGGTTTAATGGCGGGACTGCTTGTGGCCCTGATTTCCGGTGCCATTACCCGTCTCACCACCCTGAAGGAAGATGCCTCCTTTACCGCTGCCTACCTTTCCTCATTGGCCTTTGGCGTCCTGATCATTTCCATGAAAGGCAGCACGGTTGATCTTCTGCATATCCTGTTTGGCAATGTTCTGGCTGTCGATGAAGATTCCCTGATTCTTGTCAACAGTGTGGGATCCCTGAGCCTGATCATGATGGCCATCATTTACCGTCCGCTCATTATGGAATGCTTTGATCCCGGTTTTCTCAAGGCACAAGGCATTAAAGGAGCCTTATATCATCAAATATTCCTTATTCTTGTTGTCTTTGTTCTGGTTGCTTCTTTTCAGGTTTTGGGAACATTAATGGCTGTGGGTATTATTTTGCTTCCAGCGATCGTAACACGCTTCTGGACAAAAAATATTGATTGGGCGATCGGTCTCAGTATTCTTTTCGGGATTGCTGTGTCTGTGATCGGCCTGTTGCTTTCATATCATTACAGCCTGCCTTCCGGTCCGGCAATCATCCTCACTGCAAGTGTATGGTACGTCATTTCTTTATGTATCGGACCATCCAGCAGTATCCTTGTACGATTTTTTCCACGTCAACATTTTCATGAAAGAGACTCATCATGATGAATTATTTTTTAAGAATACTCCTTGCATCACTCACACTCCTTCTTCCCTTCTCTCACGCGCATGCCAGAGGTAAACTAAAAGTTATTGCGACTTTCAGTGTTCTTGGCGATATGGTCAAACATGTCGCCTATAACGACATTGATCTTAAAGTCCTTGTCGGCCCCAATGGCGATACGCATGAATATCAGCCAACACCAACGGACGCAAAGGATATTGCAAAAGCAGATCTTGTCATCATGAATGGCGCAAAACTGGAAGGCTGGCTTGATCGCCTGATTCAGTCCTCCGGCTATAAAGGACCGGTTGTCGAGGCAACAAAAGGAATTTCATTGCTCACATCGCAAGAAGAAGGCCAAAAAGCCGGCGCACCTGATCCTCATGCCTGGCAAAATGCGGCGAACGGTAAAATCTATGTCACCAATATCCGCGACGCCCTGATTGCTGCCGATCGGGCACATGCTTCTGACTATCGCAAAAATGCCGAGACGTATATCAAACAGATTGATGCCATTGATGCCTGGATTAAAGAATCGATTGCCACGGTTCCGGAAAAGAAACGCATCGCCATTATCTCTCATGACGCCTTGCAATATTTTGGTGTAGCCTATAAACTTAAATTCCTTGCAGCACAGGGTATCAGCACAGAATCGCAACCTTCAGCAGCAAACATGGCAAAATTGATCAAACAGATCCGCAAGAAAAAAATTACAGCCGTATTTCTTGAAAATATGACGGATTCACGCCTGGTCAAACAACTTGAAAAAGATGCTGGTGCACATATTGGTGGAACCCTGTATACAGATGCGCTGTCCGATCCGAAGGGACCTGCCCCAACCTATCTCGATATGTTTAAACATAATGTCCCGGAACTGTTGAAAGGCCTGCAACAGAACCCGGTTCGCTAAAAACTGTTAAAAGAAAAGGAAATGCTGCCTCTCCATCGAGGCAGCATTTTATGCATTCAAGGCAACTGAAAAAAATTTCATTCCATCAAAGGCAGGCTCTACATGAGCAGGCGTTTCCCATAAAAGAGTATCATAATCCATATAAATATGCATATGGGTCAGGATGGCCTGTTTAGGTTTAAGCAACTCAATATGCTCTAATGCTTCTGAAAGGGAAAAGTGACTCTTGTGCACCTGATACTGCAAGGCATCAATGATCAATATATCCAGATTTTGTAATTTCTGTAATGTTTCTTCCGGAAAAGAATGAACATCCGTGCAATAGGCAACATTCCCGAACCGGAAACCAAGAGAAGTCATTTTTCCATGGTTCTGCCTAAAAGGCACGGCTTTAATAGCCCCCCCTTGCCTTCAATGCTTATTGGCAAATAATCCTCTTCAATGATAAAAGGCTCAACGATTGATGGATAATAATTACTGGAAGAAACCTCAAAACAATACCCGAAACTCTTGCGAAGATGTTCCATACACTCTTTATCGGCATAGATAGGGACAGGTTTTTTTGTCTTGAGATAATATCCGCGCAAGTCATCAATCCCATGCACATGATCTGCATGCGCATGGGTATACAACACAGCATCAATATCAGAGACATTCTCACGGATCATTTGGGCGCGGAAATCAGGACCTGTATCAATAATAACCGTTGTTGCATCGCCCTCCAGGGTTATCCTGGAAACCATCAGTGCAGAGCGTGTCCGACGATTCCTGGGATTTTCAGGATTACAGGCCCCCCAATCGCCGATGATGCGGGGGACACCTGGTGAAGATGAACATCCTAAAATGGTAAAACGATACAAATCATTCATTCAATAAAGACTTTTGGCAAGCAAGAATAGACACGCATGGCATTTTCGGTTGTAATAACCGATAGTTGATCATAATCAATCTTCCTGATCTCTGCAAGGACTTTCGCCGTATGCACGACATAGGAAGGCTCGTTACGTCGACCACGCAAGGATTGAGGAGTCAAATACGGTGCATCTGTTTCAACAAGCAAACGATCTTCAGGGATTTTTGCAGCAATAGAACGCAATTCCTCTGATTTGTCAAAGGTAAGAATACCGGAAAAAGAGATATATCCTCCCAGCTTCAGACAGCTCATCGCCAATTGTTCACTGGAAGAAAAACAATGCAGAATAAATGTAAACCGGCCCTTTTTCATTTCTTCCTGCAAGATCATCGCCATATCCTCATCGGCCATGCGACTATGAATCACAACAGGAAGACCTGTGGCCCGTGCGGCTTCTATATGCATTAAAAAGAGTCTCTTTTGTTCTTTGGCGGTATCGGCATTATGATAATAATCAAGACCTGTTTCTCCCAGGGCCACAACCGATGAATGCGCAGATAAAAGAATTAATTCCTTTGCAGTAACACCCGTCTCCTCATGAGCATAGGAAGGATGGGTTCCAACCGAACAGAAAACAGAAGGATAGCGTTCCGCTATTGCTATAAGGCCAGGAACATCCCTGATCCTGACAGAAATAGCAACCATCATCTTCACACCTGCCTGATGTGCACGCTCAACAACCTGGTCGCGATCCTCATCAAACTCGGAAAAATCAATATGGCAATGTGTATCAATAAGCATGTTCACAACAATCCTTTCATGCATTATATCGCGGGAAAACTGACCAGGGCATTTCTACCGCCATCCCTGGAACAAGGCGCCCCTGCTCGCCAAGAAAAGAAAAAAACCTCGCGGAGTGAGGAACCGAAAGAAAATCAAGGATCTTACCTGCAGAAGCAGGAATAAAAGGCAATAGCAAAAGAGCAATCTGACGAATAACCTCTGCAGTAACATAAAGAACCGTTGCCATACGCACAGGATCCGTTGTCTTTAAAGCCCAAGGTTGTTGTGCTGCAAAATAACGATCTGTCTCGGAAACAACAGCCATAATTTTTTCCAGAGCACGATGGATTTCCTGTGCATTCATATGGTCACGAACCGTTTTTCCCAAATTATCACCCGAAGACAGCATCGTCTGATCGACAGGAATCAATGTCTGGTATTCCGGAATCCGGGCATCACAATGTTTAAAGATCATCGACAAGGATCGACTCGTTAAATTGCCAATACCATTGGCAAGATCAGCATTCATGCGTGTAATGATATTTTCTGCATTATAAGAGCCATCCTGACCAAAAGAAACTTCTCTCAGGAAAAAATAGCGCAGACAATCAACACCAAAACGCTCAGCCAAATCAACAGGATCCATCACATTGCCCAGAGACTTGGACATTTTTTCTCCCTTGTTCAGGATAAATCCATGAGAAAAAATCCTGTCCGGCATCGACAGCCCTGCAGACATAAGAAAAGCAGGCCAGTAGACCGCATGAAAACGGATAATATCCTTGCCGATAATCTGTAAATTGGCAGGCCAAAATGAAGAACGAGGGTTGCCTTCCTTTTCCAGAACACCTGTTGCTGTTAAATAATTGGATAATGCATCAACCCAGACATACATGATATGGTCAGGATCATTGGGCACCCTGATTCCCCAATTCAGGTTTTTCCGCGAACGCGAAATAGAAATATCTTTCAGACCTGATCTGACAAAAGCCATAATCTCATTTCGCCTTTCAGAAGGAGCAATGAAATCCGGCTTCTCATTATATAAGGAAAGAAGCGATTCCTGATAGGCAGACAAGCGAAAGAAATAACTGTCTTCCTCAACCCATTCAACAACTGTTCCTTGTGGCCCATAATGATTATTATCATCTCCCAGAAAGATCTCACTTTCCTGATAATAGGCTTCATCCCGCACCGAATACCACCCGGAATAGAATCCCTTGTAGATATCACCCTTTGCCAGCATGCGATTCCACAACTCCTGACTGCACTGGTGATGCCGCTGTTCGGTTGTCTGAATAAAATCATCATGGGAAATATTCAGACAGACAGCCATGTCACGAAAGGCCTGAGTATTCCGCTGAGCGAGTTCAGCGACTGTTATCCCTTCGCCTTTAGCGGTCTGCTGCATCTTTTGTCCATGTTCATCCGTACCGGTCACAAAGAATACATCTTTCCCGTCAAGCCGTTGAAATCGTGCAAGAGCATCCGTTGCAATCAATTCATAGGCATGACCAATATGAGGTTTCGCATTCGGATACGAAATGGCTGTTGTTATATAAAATCTTTTCCTGTTATCCATTATACTTCAAACTCTCCCAAAAAATTCTTATCCTTATCCATCATTCCCTTATAAAGAACTTTAATCACAAAAACACATCATTGTCTTATCGCATCAAGCACCTGGAAAATACTGTGTTTTTTATCAAGATTATAGATGGATGCCGACTCCAGCCTCTCATGAATCACACTGTAGAGCCGTGCAATCCTTTCTGCTTCTTCAAGATGACCTGACAAGGCCGCTCCTTTTGCCCTGTTCACCAAATCTCCTGTCACAAGATTCACAAAAAAGGAAAAAGACACCTGATCCCCTTTCGCAGACAGATCATTCATAAGCTGATGCATGATTTTAGTGGCAACATATTCCTCTTCTTCTTCCTTGAATTGTGTATAGGCCGTCATAATTTTATGACCCTGATACTTCAGGAGTTTTAGTGCTTCAGAAACGCTTCCTTCAGCGGAAAGTCTTAAAATTTCAATCTGTTGTGCAGAAAGTGACAAACCAAGATGCTGAAGGGCTTTCTCCAGATCGGTTTCCGACAGAGGAGAAAGCGTGAGCGTGATACAACGGGATCGAACTGTCGGCAGCAATTTACCAACAACATGGGACAGAAGAATAAACAAAACCCTTTTCGGAGGCTCTTCGAGAATTTTAAGCATTGCATTGGCAGCATTACGATTCATGCCATCTGCCGGATCAATCATCACAATACGCCAATTGCCCGTGACTGATTTCAGGGAAAGAAACTGATGAATCCGACGAATTGCACTGACAGGAATCATTGTTCGTATCTTGCCGGTTTTTTCATCACAAGGATACGACAGATAAAGAAAATCATGCGATGCCCCGGCAATAATCTGCTTGACAGCAGGTGACGATGGATCAGGAGGCCCTAAAGAATCCGGAGCATTCTGTGAATCAGGATTGTGCAGGATATGAAAAGCAAAACGAAAAGCCAGGGTTGCTTTCCCAATACCCTCGGGCCCTTCAATCACCAGGGCATGATGCATTTTTCCAGAAGCATAGGTGCGGGCCAAAAAATTCTCTGCTTTCTGATGTCCAAAAAGACGGGTATTGGCAGCAGGAAAAACTGCGCCTTTCAAAAGACCAGGGATCTCTTGTGTCATACTGTCGATTCCCCTCTTTTTAAAAGACATGTTTCTACAATTTTAAGTATTTGTTCTGCAATATATTCACAGTTTTTCGTAGAATCAACAGGATAACAGCGACATGGATTATCCTGGGCAATTTTCAGAAAAGACTGCCGTCTCTGCTCATGAACGGCGATATATTCCTTTTCAAAACGGTCCAATGGGGTGTTCTCTTTCCCCTGTGCCTTTTGTCGCCGGGCAACACGTTCCAGACCAACATCTGCAGGAAGATCAAGGATAATGGTACAATCAGGTAACATATCCTCAACAGCAAGCTCCTGAAGAGCAGTGACAAACTGCCTGTTGTTCAGCTCTTCCTTGATTTGATAGGCATAGGTAGAATCGATAAACCGATCACAAAGGACAATTTTCCCGGAAAGAATGGCTGGACGGATGATCGTTTCAACATGGTCATGACGTGCAGCAGCAAACAAAATGGCTTCCATATCAGGACCGAAATCCTTTTCTGCCATAGAAGAGAGCAAAATATAACGAAGGGCTTCTGCTGCCGGTGATCCCCCTGGCTCACGGGTAACACAGACATCATAAGAGCGTTGACGAAGCGATTGTGCCAAAGATGTCATTTGAGTTGACTTCCCTGCTCCTTCAATGCCTTCAAAAGTAACAAATAATCCCCGCATTACAGGTCAAGCTTTCTATTTTGTTTTTCACAACCCAATAAGGATCCTTTATATCCAGGGAGCGTTAGCCCCATCGGATTTCACCATGAAGAAGTTCATCTATTTCATACAGGATTTTGCTCTTTAAAATCAATGATCTGCTGCCTCTTTCCCTTTTTGTGTTGACTTTTTTTCTTGCAAACCTCATGATGATGCCATGAAATCACAAGAAGCAGCAAAAAATGAACCGACAACATACACACTTGTTGGTATTATTTTTGCCATTATGGCTGCAAGCTTTACTTTATTGCGTTTTGGGGCACCTTTGATTAATAATTAAATTTTATAGTATCCTTTGATGGTCTTTTTATAAATGTTCTGTAAACTCTTGAAACAGGACATACAATATGGATAGCAACGCGAGCAGGAGAAATTTCAAGCATGTCCAGTGATGTTTTTGCCGTTGTTGGCGCCACTCGGGGGACTGGATTGCATATCGCCACACAGTTACTTAAACGTGGCAAAAAGGTTCGTGTCATCGCACGGGATGCCACAAAGGCTAAAAGCCTTCTGGGAACAAAGGCAGAAGTCATTGCCGGAGATGTCACCATTCGTGAAAGTCTCGGCACCGCATTGAAGCAGGATTGTCAAGCCATATTCTATGCTGTTGATATGAGTTCTGGCATTACCGGCCGGGGGTTTTTAAGCTCGGCAGCTGAAATCCGTAACGTCACATACCAGGGCTTCGTTAATGTTGTCAACGAAGCACGTGCCAACGATTTCAATGGACGCATCATACTGCTGTCAGGCATGGGGTGTGATCGCTGTTCAACACTTGGTGTGTTGCTGAATACCATCAAGGGAAACTTGCAAAAAAATATGGTTGACCGTGAACAATTCCTAAAAGAAAGCGGCCTGGACTATACCGTGTGTCGGGGTGCTGTTCTCAACAATAATCCAGGAAATGCACAACGAATAGTTGTTAAAGCACCAGAAAATACCTTATCGTTGATGCGCCAGATTACACGGGCTGACTTTGCCCGTGTATTGATTGCTGCTGCAGAACGGCCGATAGCCTCACGAAAAACATACGATGTCTTCAATGAACCAGGCCCTCCCAATGACGAAGAAGACATAGAATTTCAGTTTCAAAATATTCCCTGATTGAAGGAGAAAAATTACCCTTTCCTGATTAAGATCCGAGCCCTGAAAAGCGTATCCCAATACAGCAGCGTAACGCCTTAAAAATAAAATTTCCTGATCATATTATGATGGACATTCATATAAATAAGTGTATGTTCACATATAATGTCGTGTAAGGTGTAAAGGCGATCGTAATATGGCTGATAATAATATTACAAAATCATTAGAAATATTCCGTATGAATCTCCGACAAGATCTTAATGAACTTATTGATAATAAAGTTGATTCGCTTGTTAATAAAATGGACACCAAGTTCGATTCTTTTTCAGGAAAGGTAGAAGAAAAATTCGATAAGGTTGATGTCAAAATTAATTCAATCAATGAAAAAGTTCATTGTGTTACAGATCATGTAAACTATAAAATATGCCAAATGGAAAATTTATCATACAAGGAAATAGACCTCATTAAAAATGAGTTACATAGATCTGCTGAAAGGGATTTTCGTATGCTTTTTGGAGTCATCATAACTGTAACACTCAGCCTGGCAGGAATGATTGCAAGAAGCTTGCACTGGTTTTAGACAATAAAACATGCAAATTTTCTTTCAGGATTTTAATATACTCATCTCAATAAGCCAAAAGCTTACTGACATGATGATAAAAACAAGGGCAATCATAATGATAAAAACCTGGAATATGTTTGGAATTTTTTGAACTTGTCGTTCAATACTCAAAACCTTGATCTCTATTCTGGCCAGCTTGTCATTTAAATGATGATTGATCGCCTGCATTTCACGAACGATCTTGTCAGAATAATGAGCCATATCCTCTTTTGTGATCAGAGGTGCGGTTATTTTTTCGAGATTATGAGGAGATGAATTGCTTGTTTCCTGGATTAAGGGTTCTTCTATCACGGTGTCTTCTATCAAGGGTTCTTCTATCAAGGGTTCTTCACGATCATTGTTATTATTTATGATATCCATTGGGACATCATCAAATAATTTGCTTAATAAGTCAAGTTGATGAGAAGAGAAAAATATTTTGAAATACAATCATTAATTATATATTATTTCTCCCGGAAGGAGGTATCGCTGCACAATTATTCTCTGGCAAACATTCTACCCTTATTACGAGATCTACAATCCCCTAAAAGCAACCAGCCTTCTTCCTTTTTTTTTCATTCAAGGATCACTTTCCTGATGCCACCAGTTTGCATGATTCACCAAAACCTTGATTCCAGAAACATCGTTCTGTTTTAACCAGTCTGAAACAGATTTTTCCTCAATCAGCATAGAAGGCGCAATGTCTTCAAGAGGCATGAGCACAAAACCCCGTTGTGTTATCTGTGGATGAGGAATTGTCAAACGATGTGTCGCGATGGTATGATTGTCATAGCTTAAAATGTCCAAATCCAGCGTACGAGGGCCCCAACGTTGGGAACGCTGTCTTTTCATGGTATCTTCGATGGAAAGCATCAAATCCAGAAGATTTTCAGGAAAAAGGGTCGTTTTTATGAGAGCCGCTGCATTTAAAAAACGAGGTTGATCATGCATTCCCCAAGGCTCTGTCAGATAAAGCTTCGATACAGAAAGAACTTCACAATCACGGCAATGATGAATGACCCTCAGGGCAAAAGCCATGTTTTGCCTTTTTTCACCAAGATTGCTCCCTATTCCTACACATGCCAGGACAGGTTTTGGCCTAGTAGGATTGCTCAACTCTTGCCTCTACGTAATCAATAATCCCCTGCAATGCAGCTTTCGGTTTGCGGATAACGATTTTAGCCCTGGTGATCTGTTTAAAGTGATGGTGAAGAGCATTTATAATATCCATCGCCAGGACTTCAATAAGATTGCGTCTTGTCGTGGTCACAACTTTTTCAACAATCTGATAGACATGATCATAATCAATTGTATCTTCAAGGCTATCGTTCTGAAGACCAGAATAAAAGGCGATATCTATTTCCACATCAATAAAAAACGGCTGACCACGACGTTTTTCTACTTCATATGCTCCGTGATTTGCAAAAAATGTACAATTTTTAAGATATAGTGTATAAATATTATTCATAAAATTTCTGAATCCTGGGAAGAAAACCTCTGATTGGCAATCATCGTATCTGCAATAAGAAGAGCTTTTTTGGTCATGGCAACATTATGTACCCTGAAAATTGCAGCGCCTGCCATTCTTAGAGTGGCATTTATGATCGCTGTACTGACATCTCGTGATTTCGGATCTGTTTCTTCTGTGACAGCCGCAATAAAACTCTTTCGTGAAACCCCTACAAGCAAGGGAATATCAAGGCATGTGAGCTTTGAAAGGTTTGACAATAGAACAATATTGTCCTGAACTTCTTTTCCAAAACCGAAGCCAGGATCAATGACCATGGATTCACAGGATATTCCTGCCTCTTTTGCAATTTCTACTGAATTTTTCAGAAAAAAAATCTGATCATCGAGTATATCAGACATTTTATCACGACCACGACCTGTATGCATGATACAGACTCCTGCTTTATAGGCTGCAATCACTGCAGCCATATCGCTATCAAATTGCAAACCGTAAACATCATTGATAATATGGGCCCCCATACCGAGAGCCATTTTTGCGGTTTCTGCATGATATGTATCAACAGAAACAAGAGCATCTGTAGACGATACCAATTTTTCCATGACAGGCATGATACGGTCTTGCTCTTCCTGCAGACTGACAGAGGAAGCTCCTGGTCTCGTGGATTCACCACCAATATCAAGGATATCTGCTCCTTCTTCCAGACACTTCATGGCATGGGCAACGGCTTTTTCGACAGTAGAATAATGCCCTCCATCAGAAAAAGAATCAGGCGTTACATTGACTATCGCCATAATACGCCCTATAGGACCAATAACAATGTTACGTTGATGAGCCAGCTTCCAGGAAAAAGAATCATACACTGCCATTTTCAGAATGACCTTGCTCGAAAAAATGGTATTCTCTTTAAACTGGGGTTATTAAGCCTTTTCTGAGCATTCACTAAAATAATCTGATTCATCATGAAAAAAGTTACTGTTAAAATATTTTTGCTGGCGAGTTTATTTTTTTTAACCCTGAACTTCTCTTTTCACAAGTCATCTATAAAGAATCAACAGGTTATTATAATTTAACCACAAGACCTTTAAAAGACCTTGGCAAGACGATTAAAAATCTTGATGAAGAAATATACAAACATAGCACATCAGGATTAAAACACCCTGGAATAGCACAGATTGATTTTGATACGCAACTCTTTTACAAGAACAGAAATCATTTTTGTTATCCATCAGAGCCTGTGGTGACTCTGACCGTCAGGATCATATTGCCCTATTGGAAAAACAAAAAATACGCACTCCCTGAGATCGCTTTGATCTGGGACAGTTTTAGTTTTGATATCAAGCGTCACGAAGAACACCATGCTGAAATCGCCAGAATTCATGCCCATCAATTATATAATTCTCTCAAATCGTTGAAAAAAACCAATGATTGCAGATTGTTTCAAAAAAATGCTGATAAAATAACCCGCCATCATATGAATATCCACGATAAAGACCAGCACCAGTTTGATATTATCGATGGTAAAAATTTTTCAAGGCGCATCAGGAAAATCCTTGTACATCATATCAAAAAATCAGGATTCTAGGGAAAGATTTTCGTTCATCGGGATATCCTGACATCAAAACAATCGATTTTGACAATCATTTAACGACACGGTGCTGTTGAAAAATTCTTGTGACCCCGCCCAGGGTAACAGGACCGTTGATTAATCCGACTATCGATAACCCATTGACCGTCACGCAAAACAAGCTTGAAAATTGACCTTTCCGCCTGAACAGAATCATCTCGCAAACCAGATTCCTTAATAGTCACTGTCGCGGCGGTTGGACTTTCGCCACCAGAAACCACCTGTTTAATCACCATATTGGACACTTCCATCTGAAAATCTTTCCCCATTTCCTTCAACGCAACCTGGTACGGCGGTAACGGCGCAGGAAGAGCAAACGCTTCTGGTGATTCAAAATATACCATCAGAAAAAACAGTAGCAAAAGATATTGCACTTTATCAAATAAATATATATTTAAGGAACGCATAAATTCCATACTCCAGTAAAAAATTGAAAATCATAAAAATCATAATTGAATATACCAAAACAGAGTTATGGCACAAAAAAAATCCCTGGTATAATCCCTCAAAATTGCATCATACTCCAATGGGTTTTATCAATCCGGAACCTTCCAAAAAATGTTTCAGAACAGTCAGGGATTGGCGTAAAAGCCAAAAAGCCCAAAAATTACCCAAACCACCTGAAAATGGTTATGAAGCATTTATAAATCAATGGTGGGAAAAGGCAGATTTCAATGGACAGGAAGATGCAATCTGGTGGTTAGGACATGCCTGTATCCTCATACGAACACAAGGAACGCATATCCTGATTGATCCAGCGCTCAGCCAACGCGCTTCACCGCTATCATTTTTTGGACCAAAACGTAAAACTCCTCCAGCAGCAACCGTGGAAGAATTGCCTAAAATTGATGTGCTCATCTATTCTCACAATCACTATGATCATCTTGATTCCACAACTCTCAAAAAACTCCTGAAGCGCTTCCCGTCCATAAAAACATTTGTTCCTCTGGGAGTAGGAAAGATTTTACGTCAATACGGTGCTGGTTCTGTGAGTGAATGCGACTGGTGGGATGAGGTGTCAATGATGGGATTGAAACTACATTGTACGCCAGCACGTCATTGGAGCATGCGCAGCCTATGGGATTTCAACCGTAGCTTATGGTGCAGTTGGGTTATTGATACAGGGACTTTTCGTTTCTTTTTTGCAGGAGATACCGGTTATACCCTGCGGCTCGTGGAAATTGGTGAAAGACTTGGGCCTTTCGACGTGGCAGCCTTGCCCATTGGCGCCTATATGCCAGAATGGTTCATGGAAGAAAATCATATGAGTCCTGAATCGGCTGTAAGATTATATCAGCAACTTCTCTGCCCATCACGCGTTATCCCCATCCATTGGGGTACCTATGAACTTTCAGATGAATCTCTTGATGAGCCTCCGCAGGAATTAGTCCGTGCCCGGGAAAAAGCAGGAATAACAGATGATCATTTTGCACCTCTGAAAATCGGTTCCAGAATCATCATTGAGAATGTTTCATGAACATGCCATAAAGAAACAGGAGCCTCTTTTAAAAGAGCTGGTTTTTCCTGCTCTATAAGGATATGATCATCCCTGTCAGGAGAATTCCCTGCGTTGGCACATCAAGCCTTTAAGGTTACAATCATGCAATTATCGTTACAACAGGAAAACGCCCTTAAAGCTGTGAGTCGCTGGTATCATAAAGCCGATAGCCCCATATTCAGGCTTTTTGGCTATGCAGGAACAGGAAAAACAACCCTTGCGCGATATTTCTCCGAACATATTGATGGTGATGTTATCTTTGCAGCTTTTACCGGAAAAGCCGCTCAAGCACTTAGAGCCCGTGGTGCCTCTGGTGCGCGTACCCTTCATTCCCTCATCTATCGACCAAGAGGATCAGAAACCGTCCAGGATGATCATACCGGAAAAACCGTTATTTTACCAACATTTTCCATAAACTATCTGAGCCCCGTAGCAAAAGCATCCCTCGTGATTGTGGATGAATGTTCTATGGTCGATGAACAGCTTGCCCAGGATCTTATGACATTTGGTACACCCATTCTTGTTCTTGGTGATCCAGGGCAGCTGCCACCAATCTCGGGAAGTGGCTTCTTTACCAATCATGAACCCGACTTCATGCTCACAGAAATCCATCGGCAAGCCCGCGAAAATCCTATTATTCGTCTTTCCATGGAAATACGCGAAGGCAACAGGATTACCTGGGAAGATAAAAGCACTGTTCGAATGATACACCCTACAGATGTCACATCCTCCATGTTGGTGGACGCGGATCAAATTCTTGTAGGAACAAATCATACAAGACGAAAATACAACAAAAAATTGCGTCAATTAAAAAACTTCTTCTCTGTTCTCCCGGATATCGGTGACAAGCTTGTTTGTTTAAGGAATAATCCTGAAAAAGGTTTGCTCAATGGCTCAATATGGAAAGTCACAACACTCCTTCCCTGCTCAAGGGAAAATACGGGGATCACCTTACAGGTTAAAGACGATCATGAGGATCTCAATACTCAGCCGGTAACAATTAATCTTCTTAAAGATTCCTTTGAAAATCCAACGAATACAATTCCTTGGACAAGAAGCAAGCGTTATGATAGCTTTGATTATGGCTACGCATTAACCGTTCATAAAGCTCAAGGATCCCAATGGAACAAGGTTGTATTGTTTGACGAAAATCATGCGTTTAAAGAAATGCGAAAACAATGGCTTTATACCGCTGTTACCAGGGCGTGTGAAGAACTGATCCTTGTGTGTTAATTGCAAGATAGTTCTTGAGAAAGCAAAAAAATATTGTTACTTAGTTTAAATAAATTTAATGCCCGATTGGTGGAATTGGAAGACACACTTGGTTTAGGTCCAAGCGCAAAAGCATGGGGGTTCGAGTCCCTCATCGGGCACCAGTGTCATGACATGATACTCCCTGTCATCTCTTGTTAAAACAATTGCATGTTGAGAAATATTACTTGTGAAGTCAAAATATTATG
The DNA here is from genome assembly GCF_000325745.1 of Liberibacter crescens BT-1. Classification (NCBI taxonomy): domain Bacteria; kingdom Pseudomonadati; phylum Pseudomonadota; class Alphaproteobacteria; order Hyphomicrobiales; family Rhizobiaceae; genus Liberibacter; species Liberibacter crescens. Next base: position 886,098 of record NC_019907.1, read on the forward strand.
CCTGATTTTTTGCTTGAACTTTTTTCTGAAGAGATCCCTGCCAGGATGCAGTCTAAAGCTGCTGAGACTTTAAAAAAAAATGTTACCAATGGTTTAGTTGACTCCGGTTTACTCTATGAGGGTGCACGCCCCTATTGGACTCCACGTCGTCTTGTTCTTTATATTCGTGGTTTAACCGCTTCCTCAAAAGAGACCACAATAGAAAAAAAAGGTCCTCGTATCAACGCGGATCAAAAAACAATTGACGGCTTCTTGCGTTCTGCAGGGCTCAATTCAATCACTGAAGCGACCATTTGCAAAGATGTCAAAAAAGGTGATTTCTATGGAGTATCCCTTAAAAAAACCCGGGCGTTTGGCAGAAGATATCCTTGCAGATCTTATTCCTGAAATTATCCGTAACTTCCCCTGGCAAAAATCAATGCGATGGGGAGATACCTCTTGCGATTCCAATGCCTTATATTGGATACGTCCTTTAAAATCAATTGTTTGTATTTTACATTTTGAAGATGGCGACGTAAAAATCATTAACAGTCATATTGCAGGAATTCCCTTTGGAGACAGGACGTATGGGCATCGCTTTCATGCACCACAACCCATCAAGGTCAAATGTTTTTCTGATTATGTTGATGCGCTCAATAAAGCAAAGGTTATTCTTGACCCGGAATATAGAAAAAACATCATTCTCAACGATATAAACCATTGTGCCTTTGTAGCCGGTCTAGAGCTCATTCCAGACACAGAATTACTCGAAGAAGTGACAGGTCTGGTAGAATGGCCGAAAGTATTCATGAGTTCTTTTCATGAAAACTATCTCAACCTTCCTGAAGAAATCATTCGCCTCACCATTAAAACACACCAGAAATGTTTTGTAACCCGCTCTTCTACAGGAAAACTGTCTAATCATTTTATGATTGTTGCCAATATTGATGCAATCGATAATGGCATAGAGATACTGAAAGGGCATAGCAGGGTTGTCAATGCCCGTCTGGCAGATGCTTTACATTTCTGGAGATGTGATCAAAATAATTTACCTGATCTTGTTTCCTTACAAGACTCAGCTAAAAAGTTTAATCTTGACCTTCAAAAACCTCTTGATCAGCGCATGGCCAAGCTTGACGCATTAAATGTCAGATTTCACACTAAATTGGGAACACAAGGTGAGCGTGTATTACGGATAGGATTATTAGCACAAAAGCTCCTGAAATTTACCCATGCTGATCCACAATTGGTTGATCGAGCTGTTACATTGGCCAAAGCAGATTTATGTACAGAAATTGTTCGGGAGTTTCCTGAACTTCAAGGAAAAACAGGAAAAGAATATGCCCTTTTACAAGGAGAACATCTCTCTGTTGCAACAGCTCTTGAAGATCACTATAAGCCACGAGGCCCTTCAGATCAGATTCCGGAAGATAAGGTTGCAATCACTGTGGCTCTTGCTGACAAATTGGATAGCCTGATCAGTTTCTGGTCCATTGATGAAAAACCCAGTGGATCAAAAGATCCTTATGCATTACGGCGTGCAGCACTAGGATCAATACGCATACTTCTGGAAAGAAAGATCAATCTACCTCTATACCGGTTTTTAAAAGATGATGATCTGATGGCTTTCTTTCGTGAGCGTTTAAAATTACACCTTCGTGATGCTGGATACCGTCATGATATTATTGATGCAGCATTTATTTCTCAAGAAGATAATTTTTATATGCTTGTTGAGCTTGTAAAATGCTTGAGTGATTTTCTTCTTCTTGAAGAAGGCAGGAAATTTTTATCAGCAGCAAAACGGGTGATACAAATCCTTTCTGTGGAAGAAAAAAAAGAAGAAATCGTTTCCAGTAACATTCAGTCATCCCTCTTCCTGGTCGATGCAGAAAAAGAACTCCACAATCTTAACACTTCAGTGAATGCCCTTGTTCAAAAAACGATGAAAAGAAATGATTTTAATGAAGCGCTGTTAACTCTTTCCACATTAAGTGATCCGATTGATCTTTTCTTTGAAAAAGTTATGGTCAATGTGAGCGATAGCCATATTCGTAAAAACCGTCTTTCATTACTGCATGCAGTAAGAGATACGATACTTCTGGTTTTCGATATTCATAAAATCAATAGTTAATTCAAATGACTGTATCAATGCCCAGAGTTTCTTCTTCTGGAAAATGATGATGATCATCCTGTAGAAAAAATTCTATCCCTTATTTTTTTGCTGCAGGTTCAGCTTCTCCTGCTGGTTTCATCGCGGCACCAGCTTCTCCTGCTGGTTTCATCGCGGCACCAGCTTCTTCTGCTGGTTTCATCACGGCACCAGCTTCTTCTGCTGGTTTCATCACGGCACCAGCTTCTTCTGCTGGTTTCATCACGGCACCAGCTTCTTCTGCTGGTTTCATCACGGCACCAGCTTCTTCTGCTGGTTTCATGGCATGAGCTGTATCCTTGGCAGAAACATTGTGAGCATCTTTCTTCTTGCTACCATGATCCTTCTTTTTAGAATCAGGAGGATTTATTTCTTGCTCTTCACCATCTTCCAAAGTTCTGCTTTTTACAAATTTAACAGGAGATCCACCCATAAGGTCATCGACAACAATCACTTTAGGAACACCATCAATCATGACATCGACTATATGTTCTGTGCCTTTTTTAAGCACGGGAACATGATATTGGCCTGGTCTGTCCTGGCTTGAAGTATCTTGCAGAAACTTCTCTTCAGTATTACACTCTGTACAAACAAACATGACACTTTTACTGAGTTTCTCTATAAAAATATTTTTAAGGCTTACTTGTTTTAATGGATCAGCGAACCCTGCATTGGTACTCAAAAGTATAAATAACCCATTTAAAACAACTAAATAACGCATCCTTGCACTCCCATTACACATCAAGGTTTACTACAATTAAATTGTCACATCCTCAAAAATGACTGTAAATTTTTAGATATTGTTCTTGCTGAAACTCTACGAAACCGCACGCCAACCAATATCCTTACGCCAAAACCCATGTTTTGTCCAGTTAATAAGATCAACCGCTGCATAAGAATTTTTCTGAGCTGCTATAATTGTTTCTCCCAAGGCTGTAACATTGAGAACCCTTCCTCCATCAATCACAAGCTTGTTATTAACATATGCAGTACCCGCATGAAATACTTTCATATTTGCATGTGATGGAGGTAAAGACTCAATGACAGCACCTTTTTCATAAGAGCCAGGATAACCTTTATTGGCGAGAACAACAGTAAGAGCTGATTCAGAACTCCAATCCAAACGGATATGACTCATTTTTCCAGTTGCACAATTGTATAAAATTGATAACAAATCACTTTCAAGACGCATCATCATCACCTGACATTCAGGATCGCCAAAACGAACATTATATTCAATCAGCTTAGGGCCCTCTGTCGTTAACATCAATCCAGCGAACAAAACACCTATAAAAGGAGAACATTCAGCGATCATTCCATTAATTGTTGGCTGAATAATTTTTTCCATAATAGAATTAATTGTCTCTTCTGTAACTCCAGAAGCAGGTGAGTAGGCACCCATACCCCCTGTATTAGGCCCTGTGTCACCATCATAAGCACGTTTATGGTCCTGAGCTGTTGTAAAAGGGATGACATTCTGACCATCACAAAGAGCGAAAAAACTTATTTCAGTGCCCTCAAGATATTCTTCAATGACAACTCTTGACGTTTTTTCTCTAAAATGGTGATCAATGGCCATCATGGCTTCATCAATATTCATGCATACGGTCACTCCTTTACCCGCTGCAAGACCATCAGCCTTAATAACAACAGGAGCCTTGTTCTTCTTGACATATTCCCTTGCTTCTTCAGCATGGGAAAAACACTGATATGATGCTGTCGGAATATTGTATCTTGTACAAAGTTCCTTGGTAAACTCTTTTGAGCCTTCGAGTCTTGCCGCAGCCTTGGAAGGACCGAAAACAGGTATCCCTTCCCTCTGCAAGACATCAACGATTCCCATCACCAGGGGAACCTCAGGACCAACGATAACAAAATTGATTTTTTTTTCCTTGCAAAATTCTGTTATTGCATCGTGATTATTAACATCCAGTGATACACATTCTGCATGTTCTGCAATACCAGGATTCCCTGGAATGGCCCATAGGCGCGACAAGAGAGATGATTGCGCAATCTTCCAGGCAAGCGCATGTTCCCGGCCACCAGAGCCAATTAAAAGGACGTTCATTCTTCTAACCTTATTGTGATCAATGGATGAATACAATCAATCGTAAAATCAACCCATAAAAAGGAAAAACTCTTCCAGATACATACATGATTTCCTTGATAAATCAATGGTTCATCATTTGAACAGCGATTTTATGATTGAATTTCAGAAAGAAAGGGCTTACAAATTTCTTTCTGAAAGCAGTGGATTATTCCACTGAATGAAAACCTCTTTCTACCTTCATTCTGGATATGAGCTATAAAACAGGAGGAATTTTTCTTGACGAACCGTGTTGCTGATGCGCCAAACCAAAGTTGGGTCTATAAGTTTCTGCCTCCTGTCCTTTTACCTTATGCACAATTAGCACGCTGGGATCGTGTCGTCGGTTCTTATTTATTAATGTGGCCATGTTTCTGGTCTGCAACTCTTGCAGCATATTCCCTGGAAAAAACATGCACCTTGTCGTATCAATTGTTCTTTTGGCATCTCGCCCTGTATTACATTGGAACGATAACGATGCGTGGTGCCGGGTGTACCTGGAACGATATCATTGATAAAGATATTGATGCCCTTGTTTCCCGCACCCGGTCACGACCTTTGCCTTCAGGTCGTATCACTTTAAAAAAAGCATTATTTTTTATGGTAGTACAATTATTGATTGGTTTTATTGTTCTTATTCAATTCAATAATTATACCATTTTTTTAGGATTAGGATCAATGCTTATCGTTCCTTTATATCCTTTTACAAAGCGTTTTACCAACTGGCCGCAATTTTTCCTGGGTCTCTGTTTTGCATGGGGAGCACTCATAGGATGGTCTGCACTGCATAATAAACTTTCCTTAGCTGCATTGTGTCTCTACGCAGGAACAGTATGCTGGATTATCGGGTATGATACAATCTATGCTCATCAGGATAAGAGTTTTGATGAACTTATTGGTGTTAAGTCAACAGCGATACTTTTTGCCGATCATACAAAAAGATGGCTTTGTCTCTTTTACAGCTTATGCATAGTGTTCCTGGCACTGTCATTTTATCTTGTGGAGGTGACGATATACAGCTGGATTGGGCTATTGAGTGCTGCTCTTCTCTTTATATACCAGATTATTGCCTTTGATGGTTCTGATCCGGATAAATGTCTTGCACTCTTCAAAAGCAATAATTTCACAGGGTTACTTGTTTTTACAGGGTTACTGATTTCTCTTCTCTCAATATAGGCAACAGATGATTGCCCAAATGCCTGTCGTCTCTTCTTTTCCTTGAAGAAACTACAGACTGATGATCATCTTTTTTCCTTTAATTCTAAGATTTAACCCCAGTTTATAGATTGATCTACAGATAAAAAATCCTTGCAACACAGGAGGTGTGAGCACTTCCTGTCTTGCAGGAATATGCTTTTGCTCTTTTCCTTCATAAGGTGTGCTCTCACTGTTTTCACTGTTAAAAGATATAACATCTCCATTCTCTTCTATCATAAGCATCGGGAGATTATAAATCTGGGACCATAATTTCCAATCCTGAGCGACCTCAGGGAGATTTTCAGAGATCAATAAAGGGATACAGAAATTTGGATCCTGGTGATAGAGTTCAACACGCATCGTGATACGATCATTATTGCGGGAAATAATACGAACAGCAATACCCTTGAAAACTGTAATAGGAAGCTGAATAAAGACAGGAATATTTTTAAATGAAAGGAACTGAAGAACGACAACATTTTTTTCATTTATTACTGCAATTTTACCATTTTTTGAATGATAACACACCCAAAATACATGTTGTGGAAAATTCTTTGGATCCAGTCTCAAAGCATTTCCTTGCTTAATAGACTTATTAACAGTATTCAGCATTTAGTGGACCTTTGAATATTAAATAATTTCAAAAAAATAGCGATGTATCGTTCAAAAATATTTTTATTTTAAAATAATAGATCACAGAATAGACAATAGTTTTTTTTATAAAATCTAAAAAAATACAGTTAAAAAAGATGAATTAACTCTATGGTTACTGAATTACCAATCCATGAATCCAGTCCCTGGAACAATTATTTTTTTCTTTATCCCTCAAAAAGAAAGCCTGAGACAAGAAAATTAAGCCATAATTCACGTGTATCCTGAAGATGAAACGATAATAAAAAAAAGAAAAAGAGGTCGCATGACATACACTCACATGCGCTATCATGCACTTGAAAATAAATTGAAATTGAATGTACTCTCTAAAGTTTCCAATACTCCTCGTGTTGCTGATGACAGGAAATATTATCAGGAAAATATCAGGAAAATATCTTCTGTTGATCAATTTATGGCCGATAATCGTCTTTATGCCTATGCGATGAAGGCTTATGGCCTTGAAGATATGTCTTATGCCAAAGCATTGATGCGTAAGGCCCTTGAAAGTGATCTTGCAGACAGCAAAAGCTTTGTAAATACTCTTCATGATTCTCGTTATAGAGAATTCGCAAAAGCATTTAATCTCTCATCACCACAGAAATCTCTTCAAACAAAAACACAAGAAGAAGATGTTATCTCACGATATCTTAAATCTTATTCCAAAGAAGAACATCGTGAAGCTTTCGAAACCCAGTATTTTAAAAACAATATCCATAAAATAGAAACCGTTGATCAATTACTGAATAATAAGCGTTTACGTCATTATATCCTGAAAGCTTTCGGAATTGATCAACAGCATATTTCGCATTCTTTTCTTCGAAAAGTTCTTATATGTGATCCTCACGATCCTGAAAGTTTTGTTCACAGCCTTAAGAAAGATGCATGGATCAAACTGGCAAATGCCTTTCATTTTGAAGAAGATGGGAAAACAGCAAAAAATGGCCTTCTGACAGAAAAACAACAAGAAACGATCACGGAAAATTATCTTTTAGAGACATCAAGCTTTTTGACAAAAAAAATTGTCCCTCTTGATCAGAGCTATTATAAAGCGAAGATTGGTTCGGTTTCCTCTGTAACACATCTTGTAAAAGATAAAAGACTGTTCAGAATTATTAAAACTGCTCTTGGGTTTGATTCCACAATGACCCCTTCTGAATTTGTAACGATTACAACAGATAAGGAACTGGCTAAAGGCTCTGGTGTTTCTCAGGTTACAGATTTTTTTAACATCAATGCCTACGGACAAGAAAAAAATGGCAAAGAGATACAATCCGTAGAACAAACATTCAAGCTCCTGGAGCTTTACGAAAAACACTATCACAATCATCGCAATAAAATCATAAAGGATTCTATTAAAAATTATAAGAAAACACTTCAAAATATCGTCTCTATCAAAGATTTATCCTATGCAGGGTTTAAATCAGGAACAACCGTTAAAGACAAAAAAATCCAGCAACCCATAGAAATGATCTTGCGCGCTTTTGATATAAAGGCAGAAGAACTCTCAAAAAAAGAATTTCATTCACTTCTTGCAAGCGATATCCTTGATCCTCACAGTGATGTAAATCGCTCTAGAGACCAGCGTTTCATTCAACTTAATCGTGCATTTAATTTTGATAGTAACGGCAACGCATCCTCACCGTTTCAAGCACTTTCTGAAAAAACCATTCAGGATTACCGTGACTCTTATATCAAAAATAAAACACGTTTTTTAACACAACTGGAACGTAAAAAAAATGAGAAAGATCTCAATCCTGAAATAACGTATTTTGAAGAAAATATCAGAAAAATTCATCATCCCGATGATTTTACTGCCGATAAACGTCTTGTCCATTTTATGCTGGAAGCAAAGGGAATTAAACCAGACACTGTCACAGAAAATCTTCTTAAAGAAACGTTCACATCTTATTTTAACACTCCAGACAACTTTATTCATACATCCAATGATTATCGTTTTATGGAAATTGTTGCTTCTTTTCATTTTGATGCCAACAAAAAATTATCAAGAAATTCTGCACATCAAATCCAAAGCCCCGAGAACATCATGAAGACAATGCATCTCCATACACATCAAATTTTAGAAGAAGAAGAAGGTAAAAAAGACATCAATAGAAGACTGGCACTCTATTTTGAACGTAAAGCCCCAACTATCACAAATATTTATGATTTTTTATCCGACAAGGCTCTCTATCAGGTCATTTCCAAAACCTTGGGTCTCTCATCGTATTTCAGATCAGGAGATATAGACAAACAAGCTGCTACATTAAAAAAATCTATCAACATAAAAGATTTTCAAGATCCCGAAAAACTGAAAAATTTTATAAAGCGCTTCAATTCTGCTACGAATAGTGAAAATTCTGTTCTTATTCCTGGTTTTAACTCTTCTATAAAAAATTCGGGAATTTTTTCTTTAATCCAGTCACTCCCGCTCTCTTGAGAAGAAAACTGCGGGTGCTTGAAGAATGATCTTTCAAGGATGGACCTCAAACAGATACAAAAAATAACATTTTATGGATATACTTCAGAAACTCACTGTATCCTCTCAATTTTTCAATGCAATATCTTTGTTTTATAGAATTAACTCGATGTAATATAGAGAGCCCTCTATACAATAAAATTGTATCAATAGAGAAATAAAAATTTGAAAAAACCTTGTAATATCATCCTTTTTCTATAGGGAATTACAGTTATGATCAAAAAAGTCATACCCATTTCTGATGAGTCTCCTCATCTTTTAATTGTGGATGATGATAGCCGTATCCGTGTTCTTCTTAATCGTTATCTCAATGAAAACGGGTTTCGTAGCACCGTTGTTGCCAATGCTGCTGAAGCAAGACAACACCTGGAATGGTTTCAATTTGATTTAATTATCCTGGATATAATGATGCCTCATGAATCGGGCCTTTCACTCACAAAAAGTTTGCGTGTTGATAATCCTGTTCCGGTTATTTTACTCACCGCTCTTGATGAAACACATTCACGGATTTCAGGGCTTGAAACCGGAGCCGATGACTATCTTTCAAAACCATTTGATCCCCGTGAACTTATCTTGCGAATAAAAAATATCCTCAAACGTCATCCTGCGAATTCAGATGAACAAAAAATTGAAAAAGTCATGTTTGGTCCTTATACTTTCTTTATAAACCAACGAGAACTTCGTAAAGGGAATGAGATCATCAGACTCACAGAAAGAGAAGAAAATCTTATGATGCTTTTTTGCATCAGGGCTGGAGATACAATCCCTCGCCAGGAACTCATCACGGGAGATATGGAAAGAGGAGAGCGATCTATAGACGTCCAGATTAACAGACTACGAAGAAAAATTGAAATTTGTCCTACAAAACCAATTTATTTAAAAACTGTACGAGGTATAGGTTACCGTTTAAACGTCAATTAAAAATCTCACACTCATAAAAGATTTTTAACAACAAGATAGAACATATGTCTTTTCTGAATCAGCTTTTCAAGTTTAAAAGACCGAAAGGTATATATACACGGTTTATTCTGATTATTATACTCCCTATGCTGATTTTACAAACGGTGATTGCTACTGTTTTCATGGAGCGTTACTGGCAAACAGTAACACAACGTTTGTCCATGGGAACAACACGTGATATAGCAATGTTGGTTGGGCTTATTGAAAAAGACCCTGATAACATAAATCTGAATCAAATAATACAACTTGCAAGACAGAAACTGAAACTGATTATTTCTCTTGAACCTGGTACAACATTACCGCCTCCACGTTCCAAACATTTTTTTTCTATACTGGACAACATTCTTGCCAAGGAAATTAAACAGCAAATTAATCGCCCATTCTGGATTAACACTTCATTTCTTCCTGATTTTGTGGAAATTCGCATTAAGCTCGACAGCCATATCCTTCGTATACTGACTCACCGCAATCAGACATATGCTTCAAATACCCATATCTTTATTTTATGGATGGTTGGAACATCCATAATCCTTATTACCATTTCCATTCTATTCTTACGAGGACAAATTCGACCTATCCTGTCACTTGCTGTTGCTGCAGAAAGTTTTGGAAAAGGTCAGACATCTTATGATTTTCATCCTTCTGGTGCCAAGGAAATTCGTCGTGCTGGTCAGGCTTTTTTATTAATGCGTAAACGTATAGAGCGTCAGATAGAACAACGCACTGCAATGCTAACAGGAGTAAGTCATGATTTACGAACAATTTTAACACGTTTCAAATTACAAATTGCTCTTGTAGAGAATCAAGATGAATTAAAAGGTTTAAACGAAGATATCAATGATATGCAGAGTATGCTGGAAGCCTATCTTGCTTTTGCGCGTGGAGAATCTGAAGAAGACACGGGAACCGTTAATATTATTCGTCTTTTTGAAAAGATTGAAGAAGACTTTGAATGTCAAAACAAACCTTTAACATGGAATTTAAAAGGAAATCCTGAGGTGCATGTAAGACCCAATGCTTTTTCACGCCTGATTTTTAATCTTGCTTCAAATGCTCAATGTTATGCTCATAAACTCGTTATTAACGCTCATCACGATAAAAAATGGCTGACAATAACCTTCGACGATGATGGCCCTGGAATTCCTGAACATGCTCTCCAGGATGTTTTTAAACCATTTTTTCGACTTGACTCAGCACGTAACCTTAATAAATCCGGCACAGGCCTTGGACTAACGATCGTCCAGGATATCAGCCGTAGCCATGGTGGTAACGTCATTTTAGAAAAAAGCCCTCTGGGAGGATTACGCGTAAGGGTTTCTCTTCCTGTCTAGGACTTTTTCAAAAATAATCCCTTAATATCGCTTATAGTATGAACCTATCCTTCAAAAAAGAAAAGCCAACAAGAAATCACAAACAGAAATATTGAAAATCCGATTTCGAGTTTACGCTTGCCGATATCGTAAGCAACTTTTATTCCAACAGGTGCTATCAAAACAGCAATAGGCATAACAATAAGAGCGGCTCCCCAATTAATAAAGCCAAGAGACATAACAGGTAAACCGGATACTCCCCAACCTGCATAAATATAGCCTAATGCTCCAGGAATAGAAACCAGAAGACTAACACCTGTTGATGTTGCTATGGCCTGATATATGGAACGTCCGTAAAGAACCATAAAAATATTGTTAAAAATAGCTCCTCCTATTCCTATCAACCCGGAAAATACCCCAATGATCACTCCTAAAATCCATGTCCATGGATTTTTAGGAAGCTCTGTTCCCAGACGCCAACGATTATTATTCAACAAGATAAACAATGCTATACAAAAACTGACAACAGAAAAAATTTCACGAAGTATTTGAGCGTTTACATAAACAGAAAGCATGGAAGCCGTGATACTGCCTACGGGAACTGCTGTTACCCAATTGCGAAGCAATCTCATATCAACCGTTTTACGATGATAATGCCCGATAAACGAACGCAAGGACGTCATAATAATAATAGCCAGGGATGTTCCTACTGCGATATGCATACGCATTGAATCATCCACCTTATCATATACAGTTAATATTTTATAAAACATTGGTACAATGATCAGACCACCACCTATACCGAAAAAACCATTTAAAAATCCCGATAAACACCCCATAACAATTAACAACAGAAAAAAACTGACAGATTGATATACCATGATCTATGCTCTATACTTATAGGTGAATAATTGACTTATAGCAGTTTATAATGTAAAGGAGTTTTATTTATAATCAGATAATCTATATTATTCTTCTCTCATGTCAGAAAAAATGAAATCAAAGCCGAGGACAAACATCTGATTACGAATAAAACCTTCAAACTTCTGTTTCCAGTAAAATTATGAACCGTCCTGAGAAAAATCTTTGCAAAGAAGAAAAAAAACGCTCATGCCGAGAATATGAATGAAATTCGTTCTATTGCAGCAAAACACCGCAAAAATGCAGCTTTTAAAAAGCGTCAGGATACTCAATCAAAAGAAACATCCGTACAAAGTCTGATGGATCCAATGCTACGGGTCGCTTCTGGTCTTAATCCTGTAGCAGGAATGAATACTTCTTTGGAAGAAACATCCCGACTTGATCTCAAGACTGAAATGACGGCGACCGTAAAAGCGCTTTCTGCTCTGATCGAGTCAGATAACCCTCTTTTAAAGAATGGCATATTATGGGTTCCCCATCGACCTCATCGTCAAGGACAAAAATCAGAAGGCGGGATTCCACTGCGTATGCATACCCATTACAAACCTTCAGGAGATCAGCCAACAGCCATTGAAAGTCTTGTAAAGGGTATCGCTTCAGAAAAACGGGATCAACTCCTTTTGGGCGTAACGGGTTCAGGAAAAACATTCACGATGGCTAAAGTGATTGAAGAAACACAACGTCCAGCTGTTATTATGGCTCCCAATAAAATTCTAGCTGCCCAGCTTTATTCAGAATTTAAAAACTTTTTTCCGAATAATGCTGTAGAATATTTTGTATCCTACTATGACTATTACCAACCAGAAGCTTATGTTCCTCGTACAGACACTTATATTGCAAAAGAATCCTCCATTAACGAACAGATTGATCGCATGCGACATTCTGCAACACGTTCTCTCCTTGAACGGGATGACTGTATTGTTATTGCTTCCGTTTCCTGCATATACGGCATAGGTTCTGTTGAAGCATATACTGCAATGACCCTGCATATAAAAGTTGGAGATTTACTGGAGCAAGGTCAGCTTCTTTCTGATCTTGTAGCGCAACAATATAAACGTCAGGAGATGCATTTTTCCAGAGGTTCTTTCCGGGTGCGTGGCGATACCATTGAGATATTCCCTTCGCATCTCGAAAATGCTGCATGGAGAATAAGCATGTTTGGCGATGAGATTGAAGAACTGATGGAATTTGATCCACTGACAGGGAAAAAAACAAGAGATCTGCAATCCATTAAAATATATGCCAACTCTCATCATATTACTCCAAAACCCACTCTTCATGAAGCAATGAAACATATTAAAGAAGAGCTCAAACACCGCATCAATGAACTCGAACAGGCAGGACGGCTTCTGGAAGCACAACGTCTTGAACAACGTATCTCCTATGACCTGGAGATGCTGGAAACAACAGGCTCCTGTCAAGGCATTGAAAATTATTCGCGTTATTTTACGGGTCGTCATCCTGGTGAACCTCCACCAACTCTTTTCGAATATATTCCTGAAAATGCATTGTTATTTGTTGATGAAAGTCATGTCACAATCCCGCAAATTAATGGTATGTATCGAGGTGACTTTAGACGTAAAGCAACTTTAGCTGAATATGGCTTCCGTCTCCCTTCCTGTATTGATAACCGTCCCTTACGATTTGAAGAGTGGAATGCAATGCGTCCAACAACTATAACGGTATCAGCCACACCTGGTCAATGGGAATTGAATCAATGTCAGCATCGCTTTATTGAACAAGTTATTCGTCCAACAGGTCTTGTTGACCCTCCAGTGGAAATAAGACCTGCCCGAAATCAGGTCGATGATATTCTTTATGAAACACAGAAAACAACAGCAAAAGGCTATCGCAGTCTTTTGACCGTATTAACCAAACGTATGGCAGAAGATCTTACCGAGTATTTGCATGAACGGAATATCAAGGTACGATATATGCATTCTGAAATTAATACTTTAGAGCGTATTGAGATTATCCGTGATCTTCGTCTTGGTACATTTGATGTACTGGTCGGTATTAATCTTTTACGAGAAGGCCTTGATATCCCTGAATGTGGTCTTGTTGGCATCCTTGATGCAGATAAAGAAGGATTTTTACGTTCAGAAACGTCTTTAATTCAAACAATCGGCCGTGCTGCCCGTAATATCGAGAGTCATGTCATTCTTTATGCCGACAAGGTAACACGATCTATTCAACGTGCCGTCAATGAAACCATGAGACGTCGTGAAAAACAGATATCCTATAATCAACAACAGAATATACAACCAGAGTCAGTAAAAGCAAAAATTTCGGATATACTGGAATCGCTGTACAAAAATGATGATCCGGTTTTTGGTAATGCAAAGAAGTACGAGGTTGGCTTTTCAGAAGAAACGAAACCTGTGATAAAAGATATAAAAAATCATTTAAAAAAATTGAGGAAACAAATGCAAGAAGCATCGAGCAATCTTAATTTTGAAGAAGCGGCCCGAATAAGGGATGAAATCAAAAAATTCAAAACCATTGAATAAAAAGAACCATCATACACCATGACGATATCCTCTGATGTTATTCACTGTCTGTATAACATGAAACACATAAGCAGGAGTAACAGATATGAATAATCTCATTCCGCATCATTTTAAAATGTTTATTGCCCAGCTTAATCCAACGGTTGGAGATATTGCAAGCAACCTTGCCAAGGCACGCGAGGCACGTCGATATGCAAAAAGTCATTCTTGTGATCTGATTATTTTTACAGAATTATTTATATCCGGTTACCCGGCAGAGGACCTGATCTTAAAACCAGCTTTTATCCAGGAAGCTCAAAAAGCAATTGATACATTAACAACTGATACAAATGACGGTGGTCCAGGAATTATCATTGGTTTTCCAAGACAAATAAAAAATAATCGGTTTAATTCTGTAGCAGTCCTTGATAATGGCAATGTCATCGCTATACACGACAAAACCGATTTGCCAAACCATAATGAATTCGATGAAAAACGTCTTTTTACACCTGGGACAACATCCCATCCTATTCTTTTCAGAGGAATTAAGCTGGGCGTTCTCATTTGTGAGGAAATCTGGAATAACCTGAACATTTGCAAGATGCTGGCGCAACAAGGAGCAGAAATAATTATTTCTATTAATGCTTCTCCGTACCATCAAAACAAAATGAATATACGCCGTCAAATTCTCTTGAAGAACGTTATAAAGACAAGATTGCCTATCATATACATTAACCAGGTCTGTGGACAGGATGAACTTGTCTTTGATGGCGGTAGTTTCTGCCTTAACTCCAATCAGCAACTTGCTTTTCAAATGCCACAATTCAAAACACAAATTTTACCTGTTGAATGGAAAAAATCATCGCAAGGATGGTTTTGTCAAAAAAACCTGATCGCTGATCTTCCAATACAGGAAGAGGCCGACTATCATGCTTGTGTGCTTGGTCTGCGTGATTATGCTCATAAAAATGGTTTTGACAAAATTTTAATTGGTCTGTCAGGCGGGATTGATTCTGCTATTTGTGCTGCTATCGCTGTCGATGCCCTCGGAAAAGAGCGCGTACATGCTATCATGTTACCGTATCTCTATACACCTAAAGAAACTCTGCAAGATGCTGCTGACTGTGCAAAAGCTCTTGGTTGTCGATATGATGTTCTCCCTATTCAAGGAATTGTTGAAAGTTTTATTTCCTCACTTTCAGGCTTCTTTGGAGAACCAATCCATGGAGTAACCATCGAAAACCTTCAAAGTCGTGTGAGAGGTAGTCTCTTAATGGCAATTTCCAACAAATCTAATGCCCTATTGATCACTACAGGAAATAAATCAGAAGTTTCTGTCGGCTATAGTACACTTTACGGTGACATGAATGGTGGCTTCAATCCCATCAAAGATGTCTATAAAACTCACGTCTATGAATTAGCACGCTGGAGAAATTCTTATCAAATTCCTGATGGCCTGGGGCCAAGTCATGAAGTTATCCCTGATCGTATCCTTACAAAACACCCTTCTGCTGAGCTATATCCTGAACAGAAAGATCAGGATACTTTACCTCCCTATCCTATTCTTGATGAAATCATACAACTAATGGTAGAATATGAAATGTCTGTTAACAATATCGTTCAAAAAGGATATAATCCTGAAACTGTGCGCTATATAGAAAAATTGCTGTATACTTCAGAATATAAACGCCGCCAATCAGCCCTGGGCATCAAAATGACTCTTAAAAGCTTTGGACGTGATCGCCGTTATCCTATAAGCCATAAATTTCGGGAATTCAAAGATCACAACACTTAAAATGAATGTCCCTTTTATGAAAGACATTCATTTTTCTCATTGTTTCTCTTCTGAAATAGAGCGAAATTACTTTTTTAAATTCATTCTTCTCATGTCCTCTGCAAAAAAAACAGGACCTATAAACCTTACATGATTTTTTTCAGGATCATATGGACGGTCATATTTAACAGCAAGCTCTTTCTTTTGCTCTAGCTCTTTTTGTAAAGGATCAATATTGGGTTTACTTATAGTTGATGGCTCAAGAGAAGGCGCTATATCCTTCTTTGATATGATAATAACGCTACTATTATCATCAGAATCGATATCAGAAACATGTAAAAATGACTCTGAACTTCCTGGAAACAAACAAAGATTTTTCTTTTTAATTTGAGAAGTAAAATTTACTTGTTCTAAAAAACTTGATAGAAATGCATTCCTGTCAAATTTTTCTCCTATATTCTCATCATTGATCAAACTTTTTTGAAAATTACATAAAGCTGCAAAAGTAGAATGTGCAAATAAGAATGCACAACTTGAAAGTACAATAACCTTTATCATGAAAATGCCATAAAGCCTGTTTAATTTAGTTAAATTTGGTTTAAGGTATTGTCATAAACATAAGATATTAAAGATTTGATACAAAGTAATGTAAATTTTTATTTTTTATGTTATCATAAAAGTAAAGTTAACAATGCTCCTTTAAGTTGTTTCTGGGTTATTTCTATAAATTCTTTAATGATGAATAATAGTCTTCTTTTTCCAGACAACTGTTTTTAACTCGATTAAAAGCTTCTGCTACACCTACTGATGCCATATTCACAACTCCCCTTGATGTGACCGAAGGAGAGAGAATGTGTGCTGGAAGGGCTGAACCTAAAAGAATAGGCCCAACATGCAATCCATCTGTAATTGATTTTACAACTCCAAGTGTAATATTGGCTGCATCAAGGTTCGGAAAAATGAGAAGATTTGCTTCACCGAAAAGATGAGTAGAAGGCATTGCACGCTTGCGTAATATTTCAGAAAGAGCGCTCTCTCCATTCATTTCACCATCAATT
The DNA here is from genome assembly GCF_000325745.1 of Liberibacter crescens BT-1. Taxonomy (NCBI): domain Bacteria; kingdom Pseudomonadati; phylum Pseudomonadota; class Alphaproteobacteria; order Hyphomicrobiales; family Rhizobiaceae; genus Liberibacter; species Liberibacter crescens. The sequence continues at coordinate 903,148 of NC_019907.1, forward strand.
TCAAGATCCGGACACATGCCCTTTATGATTTGTAACGCCTCATACATCTTTAATGAACTTTCTGTTTCCAGCGATCCAAAATTGGAATGAGATAAAAGAGCTGCACGCGGAACGATACCAAACGCCCGTATGGCTTCCGCAGCCATCACTGTGCTCTCTGCTATTTCTTCAGCAGAGGGATTAAAGGAAACATATGTATCAACAAAAAATAATGTACTGCGCTGTGAAATCAACAAACTGAGTGCTGAATAATTTTTAACATTATTACGGTATCCGATAATTTGTCTTACATCCTTTAAATGACACTCATAACGGCCTTCAAGACCGCATATCATGGCATCCGCCTCACCACGCTTGACAGTCAAGGCGCCTATGACTGTCATATTCGTACGAACAATGGTACGCGCTGCTTCTGGAATAACACCTTGTCGACCGACCAGAGACAGATATAAATCAACATATTCACGGAATCGTACATCTTTTTCCGGATTGGTAATATCAAAATCCTTCTCCGGTAATATTTTTAATCCATAACGCTTTAATCGTGTCTTAATAATATTAGGCCGACCGATAAGGATTGGCCTGGCAATATTTTCTTCCAGCAAAATTTGTGCAGCCCGTAAGACACGCTCATCCTCTCCCTCAGAAAAAACAACGCGTTTCGTTGGTGCACTCTTGGCAAGAGCAAAAATTGGTTTCATCACCAGTGCAGAACGAAAAGCGAAACGATTCAGTTGTTCATAATAAGCGTCAAAATTCTCGATAGGACGACTGGCAACCCCGGTCTCTGCTGCTGCTTTGGCAACTGCTGGAGCAATACGCAATAATAAATTTGGATCAAAAGGAGAAGGAATGATATAATTAGGACCAAAAACACGTGCTTCTCCTGAAGGACCCAGAAAAACCATATCACGGGCGAGGGAAGCAATAGCCCGTACAGCAGCCATTTTCATCTCTTCATTGATCATGGTGGCTCCACAATCCAAAGCTCCTCTAAAAATATACGGGAAACACAAGACATTATTCACCTGATTAGGAAAATCAGAACGCCCTGTACAGATAATAGCATCGGCTCGAATTTCCCGGGCAATGTCAGGCATAATTTCGGGAACAGGATTTGCCAAAGAAAAAATTAAAGGAGTTTTGGCCATAAGCCTGATGAGCTGAGGATCAAGAGCCCCTGCTACAGATAAACCAAGAAAGACATCAGCATCCTGGATTGTTTCAGAAACCTTTCGCTTATCCGTATCCTGAGCATAAGCTTCTTTCCATCGATCCATAAAAACCTGACGGCCCTTATAAACAATACCTTCAACATCATGCACCCAAATATTTTCACGTTTCGCTCCAAGGCTAATCAAAAGATTAAGACAAGCCAAGGCTGCAGCCCCTGCTCCTAAAGTAACGATTTTAATATCACTCAGCTTCTTTCCTGCAAGATCAAGCCCATTCAATACAGCAGCGGCAACAGTAATCGCCGTTCCATGTTGATCATCATGGAAAACAGGTATATTCATTTTTTCACTTAAGATGCGTTCAACCTCAAAACATTCAGGAGACTTGATATCTTCGAGGTTAATACCACCAAATGTTGGCTCAAGAGCAGAAATGGTAGAAACCATGCTGTCAATATCCTGGGCATTGATTTCTATGTCAAAAACATCAACATCTGCAAATTTCTTGAAAAGAACTGCCTTACCTTCCATAACGGGTTTAGCGGCCAACGGACCGATATTACCAAGACCAAGAACTGCAGAACCATTAGAAATAACAGCGACAAGATTAGAACGCGCGGTATACCGTGCTGCTTCCTCCGGATTTTTATGAATAGCAAGGCAAGGAGCAGCAACACCAGGGGAATAGGCCAGAGCAAGATCACGTTGATTACCAAGAGGCTTTGTTGCCTGAATTTCTAATTTCCCAGGACGTGGGTAACAATGATAAAACAATGCCTGCCTGGATAACTCATCATTATGATCCTGATGATTTTTTGATAGCTCTTTCTTCATAATTATTAACCCGATTATCTAAAACTCAAAAATATTCAGTAAACAACAACAATTTCAAGACTTATGATATAGCTGAATTTCTTCTTATACCTGGAAAATTTTTCTTTTAAATCAAATTAAACTAATCTTTACCCTTCCGAATATAAAAATTCCAATAATTCTTGTTCATACGACAAGACTTATATATATAACAATTAATAATTAAAAGAATTATCTTACTAAAAAAGAAATTTAAAGACCGGTGATATTAGAAAATTCTGATTTTGCTAGCATTATTCCAACCCATTTTGCTGAAAATGGGCAGGTCATTCTATGTGTTGGAAACTGGAAAGGGACAAAAACTCTAAACGTTGTTCAACAACTCAAGAAACTTTTAAATGACCCTTACCCTATTGTGATGAATTTATCAAAGATTCAGCAAATAGATACTATAGGGATAGGATTAATTATCTGGTTAGTTCGTCATCGAAAAGGAAAAGTACATCTTGAAGGAGCAAGTTCATATATTCAGGAAATGATGTCTGTTATTCCACGTGACTTGATGAAACCCATGGATAAACAATCAAAAACACAAGATAAAGTCCCCCTGCTTGAAACAATATTTGCTCCTGTTGGCAAAATCATTGTCGAGAAAATTCTGGATTTTATTTTTGCAATATATATTTTTGGTTCCACCGTCAGTAATTCCTACAAGATCAGTTTCCATCATTATAAAAGAGGCATCCCTCTCTCTTCCATTATCAATCATATTGATCTTATGGGTGTGCGTGGAATTCCTGTAATTTTTCTTATGTCTTTTCTGACAGGAGCAATTATCGTCCAGCAAGGCGCATTCCAGCTTCGTAATTTTGGTGCAGAAATATTCGTTATTGATCTTATCAGCACATTACAACTGCGTGAAATCGGTGTTCTTCTTACGGCTATCATGGTTGCAGGACGTTCTGGAAGTTCTATTACAGCGGAAATTGGTTCCATGAAAATGCGAGAAGAAATTGATGCTCTTAAAGTTATGGGACTTGGTCCAATAAGACTTTTAATATCCCCAAGACTTGTTGCCCTGGCTATTTCTTTACCTCTCCTCACTATAATCGCTCACTTTTCTGCCATCCTTGGTGCATCAATTGTTGTCGAGCTTTATTCAGGAATTACCTTTTCCATATTTTTTTCACGACTTCATGCAATTGTAACAACATCAAGCATTATTGTCGGCCTCATCAAGGCACCATTTATGGCACTTGCTATTGGTATTATTGCAACATCAGAAGGCCTTAAGGTGGAAGGTAGCGCAGAATCCCTAGGAAAAAGGGTAACAATTGCGGTGGTTAAATCAATTTCTATCGTTATTATCATAGATGCTCTTTTTGCTTTTTTCTATTCTACAATTGGTGTTTAAATGGAACACACAACTCTTGAACAACATGTTCCCCTGAACAAAAAAGAATGTGTATTATCTGTCTCTAATATGACTGTTGTTCTGAATAAAAAAACAATATTTAAAAATCTTGATCTTCAGGTATACCGGGGTGAAATTATTGGCATCATAGGAGCTTCCGGAACAGGAAAATCTGTATTAATGCGTGCTATTCTACGTCTTATTCCCCGTATTTCAGGTAAAATTTTCATTTTTGGAAATGATTATGATTCCTTTACTGAGCAACAACAAATCGCCATGGACACGAAATTGGGCGTTCTTTTTCAACACGGCGCCCTGTTCTCATCATTGACTGTCATTGAAAATATTGCCTTTCCAATTCGTGAATACCTTAATCTACCCATAGAAGCCATTCATGAAATTGCCCGTCTTAAAATAGCAATGGTAGGACTTCCGCTTGAATCTGCAGACAGATATCCTTCTGAACTTTCAGGAGGCATGATTAAACGTGCAGCTCTGGCTCGTGCTCTGGCTCTCGATCCAGATCTTATTTTTCTTGATGAACCAACCTCTGGTCTTGATCCTATTAGTGCAGCCGAGTTTGATGAACTTATTTTGAAATTACGTGATACATTAGGATTAACGGTCTACATGATAACGCATGATCTTGACAGTTTATATACTATTTGTGATCGTATTGCTGTTATTAATAAAACCATTATTGCAGAAGGAGGCATTCAGGATATATTAAATGTTGATGAACCTTGGATACAAGCTTACTTTAATGGTAAGCGTGCAAGGATGATAATGAAAGATACGAAAAAAATTATGGAAACAAATGTTAATTATACCATTGTAGGCATATTCACAGTTTTTATACTAAGCCTGGGGTTTTTCTTTACATACTGGTTCTCCAGTCATGAGGAATCCAAAGGACCAACACACAACCTTATCATTCGTATTCCAGGTTCTACTAATGGCCTATCGGTTGGTTCTCCTGTACGTTTTAACGGTATTACTGTTGGTTCAGTAACCAGCCTTTCTCTTGATCAGGAATCGCCTGCATATTCAATTGCTACAACCCGTATACGCGCCAATGTTCCAATATATCCATCCACAAAAGCAGTTCTTGAAATTCAGGGACTTACAGGAACAGCGTATATAGAACTCTCCGGTGCCAAAAAAGAAAGTAAAACCATTTTTGCCTTAGCCGAAGAGACAAAAAAACCAGCGTCGATTACAGCATATCAATCAAGCGTAACCAACCTTCTGACAACTGCTGATGCAATTCTTGACAAAGCCAATACCTCTGTTTTCGGAATCCAAGAATTTGTAAAAGATGCTCGTCAGCCCTTGACAAAGACTGTTCATAATGTTGAAATTTTTTCAAAAGCCTTGGCAGATAATGCAGACAATATTGACCAGTTATTAAAGAGTGTTTCCAGTTTTTCCAATACTTTTAATGGCTTTTCAAAACGTGCAACCTCAACTTTAGAAGCGGTTGAAAATCTGGTACGTGCTGTTGATACCCAAAAGGTTGATTCTATCATTAATAATAGCAAAACAATCAGCATCAATCTTGCTCAAGCCTCCAGTAATCTAGATAAAACAATAAGCGTATTCCAGGAAACAACACGTTCTTTTCAAAAGCTTGGAGAAAAAGCACTGTCTTCTGTTGAACATTTTGATTCTTTAATAACAACAATAGATAAAAATAAAATCAGTTCTTCTGTTGATAATATAACAGTAGCAATCGCCAATGCACGTGAAAGTTCTGCTTCTATAAAAAGCATAACAGAGCAGCTTTCTCAAAAACAGAACGAAATGACTCAAACAATCCATAATTTCAATGAAATGTCTCAGCATTTTAACAGCGCTTCTGTTCAATTGGAAAGTGTCATTGAAAAAGCCAATAAATGGACAAATTCAGAAGAAGGAGGATCGCTCATTGAAGATGCTCGTCAAACTCTGAAATCATTCAAAACAACATCTGATAATTTGAATAGGCAAATTGCCCCTCTTATGAATAATATGAATCATTTTTCAAATATTGGTTTCAGGGATCTACAAACCCTGATTAACGACATACGCAGGACAACAAATAATTTTAATGATGCAATAACTAACCTTGATAATAATCCTCAAAGATTATTATTCGGAGGTAATACTATAAAAGAATACCAAATTAGAAAAAGATACTAAGAATGAAAAAATATAGTAGTGTTCTAGTAACCCTTACAGCATTATTGCTCTCTGGCTGTTTTGGAAGTTCTATAAAAAATACCTTTGATCTTTCAGGAGATATTAAAGATGTTAATCATCTGAAAGCCTCTCAAAATATATTACCCCGTAATAATCAACAAATTCTCATTCCTGAACCAACAGCCTTAAAGCTTTTGGATAGTGAAAATATTGTCGTTCGCTCTTCAGATTCTGAAGTTCAATTTTTAAAAAATTCACAATGGAGTGATAGATTACCCAGGATGGTACAATCAAAACTTATTGAAAGTTTTGAAAATAGTCAAAAATTAGGTGCTGTTGGCAAGCCTGGTCAAGGATTGGCAATTGATTATCAGGTTATCTCTGTAATTCGGGCTTTTGAAATCAATGTTCAATTAAAACGTGTAATTATTGAAATATCCATAAAACTCATTAATGATCATAATGGACTTGTAAAGTCACAACATATTTTCCATGTTGAAAGCCCTTTAGAAGGAAACAGCAACAATGCTTTTGTAAATTCCCTTAATAAGAGCTTTACAAAAATTTCCTCAGAAATTGTGAACTGGACCTTGTTAGCTTTATCGCAATAAGTGTAACTATATTCATAAAAAATTCTTATTGTTGTAGAAAAAACTTCAAAAGTTATCAATTAATATTTATCGATTTTGAGATATACTTCATAAGAATTTAAAATAAAATTTATAACTGCTCTAACTTTTTCATCATATAACAGATTGTACTCTTATAAGACGCGTGTTTAGATAAAAATGATCCCTTTTTCTACAAAATTTTAATCAGGAAACCTAAAAATGAGAGATATTTATGAAAGTATTCTTAAAGGTATATCAGAAACACTCAAATCGAATATATCTTATGAACTAGAGGAGTTATTGAGTAAAGATCTAAAAAATAAATCCATAGCCAGTAATGTGCTTAAAAAGAAAATAGGACCATTTAGTCCTGAAAATGGTATAACACAATACGTTCCTCAATTATTTGGAATTCCTGTTCCGATGGAAAATATAAATGATCCTATTGATACAATCAATCGTGATCCTCTCTATATTTATCCACAACATTATAAATGTCCCAACATAGCAATGCCTCTAAAACAAAAAAAATTTCCTGAAGAGTACAACATCCACTTGAAAGAAAAACATTCTATCTATGCGAGAGAATATGCCATGGCTCTCATTTATGCTATGGATATTGAAATTATGAATGTTTTTTTTAGCGAGAACGATGAAAATAATAAAGCTTTACCTGAAAGTCAGATAGTAGAAATCAATGAAGGCAATAATTACGGTCTTACAAAAGAAAAATTAAAAAAGCATTTATAATATTACAGGAATCTTCTTATTTATTTGAGACTATTTATATAGCAATGACATCCGAAGATCTCGATTATATTCATAAAGATGAACAAATCATGCAATATATCTCTTCCAACTTCACGATCATTAAATCAGAACTTATTCCTGGAGCTACAAGAGCAAGCAGCACGACTATAACCCCCAAACAAGGAGTAAAACGATATATTCCTTTTTGGACAAATAACAGCCTCTTTTTAGCAATCTGGGATAAAAGTGTTAAAATATATCAAAATAATAAAAACTTACTGACTGCTACAAATGTTATAGGAACATTCGGTTGCTGCCGGATAGAAAATAGTTTGTGTGGATATATTGAAGTAGGATGATAATCTATACCGCCTTAAAGAAATGTTTGAGATCAAAACCTCAACGATATGGTAAAAAGAAAAATCCTTTTTCTTTTTCTTAATATAAAAAATACCAAATAAATTTAAGGTATCAAAAAGAGACGATGATTCAAGGCTGATGATTAAATCTATAAGCAATAATCTTGAAACAACAACTCTTAACTATTACATCATGTCTTAATCAAGCAGGGAAGGATTATAAAGAAAATATATATATTATTTACTTTATTTAAAGAAAAGATTTGACTCTTTGTTCAAAGATCAGATTACTAACTTTTGTATAATTATTGGAGGATTACATTATGAAGATGCATTTAATAAAAAATGTAATATTATTTACTTTATTGACAGGAATGATGTCATTTAACAGTTTAGCATTTGCTCAGGACAAGCCTGAGGAACCTAAAAAACCTCAAGTAAATAATGATCATAATGATCATGATCATCATCACAAAAAGAAACTTAATAAAAAAGATGATAAAGAATTTCAAGTAGATAAGAAAGAAAATGATAAGGATCATCCTGCCAATAAGGGTCATCACCATCACCATAAAAAGAAGGTGACATCTAAAAAGGATCCTAATAAAAAGGAGCCTAATAAAAAGGTAGATAATCCTCAACCAGAAAGTAGCGATGAGGATATTACAAGTGATTAATCAGGTAATTTCTGATTAACACTAGAAATTTCATGATATATTAAAGAGCTGGTTATATGATCAGCTCTTTCTATTTTACCAAAATCATTTTTATGGCTTCAAGCAATAAATTCAACTTCAAATAAATTTATGATCTCATCATCATTTGCCATAACTCGCTTTACAACACCCTTGAAGTGTACCTGAACGAATATTATAATAATACATATATAACATAAACGTTATAATTCTTTCCAAATCTTTTACAGCATTACATCTTTACTCATCTTAAGGAAGCACATTCAATGAAGCTCTATTTTACTCCTGGTTCATGCTCACTTGCCCCTCATATTGCATTACAGGAATCTGGTATCCATCATACTATTACTAAAGTCGATCTTAGCACGCATAAACTTGAAGACAACACAGACTATTACACTATTAATTCCAGAGGCTCTGTTCCCCTTCTCGTCCTCGACAACGGTGAACAGATTACCGAGACTGCTGTCATCCTTCAGTATATCGCCGACCAGGCGCCTGAAAAGAAGCTCGCACCTGCTCATGGTACGTTAGCACGTGTACGTCTTCAAGAAACATTAAATTTTATTGCAACAAAACTCCACAAGGGTACTGGTTTATTTTTCAATCCAAAAGTTGATGAATCAACAAAACTATTGTTCCGACAAAGGCTACGCAACTTTCATGAAATGATGAATAAAAAGATCTCGGAGACTGGTTGGCTTATTGGTCATCAATTCACTGTGGCAGATGCCTATCTTTATGTCGTTATGAGATGGGCCATCAAGCTTGATCTGGATATAAGCGGCCTTGATTCCATTGCAGACTTTATGAAGCGTATGAAAGAAAGACCCATGGATGAAGCGTATGAAAGAAAGACCCATGGTTGCAGCTGCACTTAAAGCAGAAGGAATAGAGTAAATATTATAACGTAATTTTCCTATGCATGGACAGGGCCGCGTTAATTCCTATTGATAAAATATCTGAATTTGAAAGATAAACATGATAAGAATTGTCTCGGCAATCCCATGCATGGGTAAAACAATACCTGCACAAAATGATGGGATACGCATTTTAATCCATGTGAGCTAACTGTACATGACTGTCTGTTAAAAATTCTTCTGGAATAAAAAAATCTGGTTTTTTACCAAGAACAAAAGATAATGCAACATGTGCCAAATGATGTGATATTCCTAATCCAATTTTAAATCCACCGGATAACATAATAATCCTTGAATATCCTGGTAAAGGCCCTACCATAGGTTCACGGCCTATTGCTCTAGGACGCAAACCAACCCAGCGTTCTATCACAGAAGCCGAGACAAGCTCAGGAACAAGAATACGACTCCTTTCAATAAGATGATCAAGACGTTCATTAGTAGAAAAAGGATCTTCGAAACATTCTTCATGTGTGGAACCAACAGCGACATATCCATCTTTATGGGTCACAACATAAAGACCTTCCTGAAAAATAACCGGTAAATTCAGAATACGATTGGTTTTAAGAAGAGCGGCCTGTCCTTTTACAGGGTAGCCAAGCGCTTTTTTTAATAAAGGGAATAAAGTCCTTACTATATCAAAAGATGCAAATCCAGCTGCAATGATCACATGACCAAAATCAATCCTTTTACCACTGGTCAACAATACTGACCCTTCCTTATCAAGACATTCAACTCCTTCTTCTTCTATAATTGTTACTTTTCCTGTCGACTTTATCGCCGCCAAGAGTAAAGAACAAAACTTCCGCGGAGAAAATTTAGCGGTTAATGTATCAAAGATAAAACCATAATCAGCAGAAGTTGATGAAGAAAGGTCTGGAAAAGGAGATTCATTTAAAAGTTGCCATTCAAAGTATCTTTTTCCAAGTTTCCAATAGCGCTGAGCATTAAAACTATATTTCCTGGCTACGGTTCGCAAATAGGGCTGAGAGAGAGGAATCAAGCGCCCACAGCGATGATACTCCGCTGAAAGACCTGTTTCAGCTTCTATTTTGATAATTTCAGACTCCAAACTGACAAGTGCTTCAAATTGAAATTGTTTTTTGGGTTCCCAACGATTTAAAGAATAAGGCATCAATACGCCAACGACCCCGCCACTGGCTCCTGAAGCAATACGCCCAGAATCTACAAGAACAACAGAAATGCCTTCTCTTGCTGCTAAAAGAGAAGACCAAAGCCCCATAACACCTCCACCAACCAACAAAAGATCTGCTGAATATTGATGATCCGATATATTCATTATTCTAAAGATAACGACTTTGTTTCAGTATCAATGGATAAAACAGCAAGAGCAGCACAGAAAAGAAGTACCGCTAAAAACCCAATAGCCCATTTTGCGTATCCGCTAAAAGCAAATGATAACAAGAAAGGAGCTAAAAGGCCTCCAAGCCGAGCCATAGCACCTGATGCCCCCATAGCTGTACCCCTTAGCGTTGTAGGAAAAAGCTCAGGTGTAAAAGCATAAAGCGCTGCCCATGTTCCTAACAAGAAAAAATTGATCATTAACAGAGATATCGCTAAAACAATATCTGTATTAGAAAAAGAAAATCCTATTGTTCCTATTGCCGAAAACAAACAAAAAGCAAACAAAGTAGGCTTGCGTCCCCATTTATCGACTCCATATGCTGCAATAGCATATCCTGGAATTTGGAATAGAACACTTAAAAGGAGAAAATGATATCCCCGTAAAAAACCAATCATATGTTGTGTCGATATCTGAACAGGAAGCCATATAAAAACTCCATAATAAGAGAGAGAAACAAGAAACCAAATAGACATGACAGGAATAGAACGCGATAACATTTCAAAAGAAAAAAGTTTTTGTGAACTGACAGTTTTCTTCATGTCAATACGTGTTCCTGGAGGAAGCAATTTTCTCCCATTTTTCATGGTTATCAGATCAATTACTTTTCTTGCTTCATGAACACGTCCTTTACGCATTAAATAAAAAGGAGATTCAGGAAGCCAAAACCGTAAAGCAATCCCTATAAGAGACGGGAAAGTTATAAAGAAAAAAATATACCTCCAGGAGTTGTCAACCTTAAAAAGGCTTATCATCCAAACAATAGAAGCAAGCACAAATGTTCCAATAGCCCAAAAACCTTCCAGTAAAACAAGATATTTTCCACGATTTTTGGTCGGCAAAAATTCAGCCATCATAATATAATCAACAGGCAGAGTGCCTCCTACAAACATTCCTGTTAAAAATCTTTAAAAAAAGAAGCTCATAAAATGTTGACGAAAATGATGAAATCATTCCAAAAACAGCATCTAAAAGAACAACAACAACCATCAAGCGTCGACGTCCATATTGATCAGCAAGACGTCCAAACAATGTAGCACCAAGAATCATTCCTAAAAAAAAGACAGTGCCCACGTTTAATGCTTGAGGAACAGTGATATTAAAAGTTTTTGATATAGGAGCTGCTACAAAACCAATAGCCAAAATTTGCATGGCATCGACAGCCCATACAAGACCGAATATCGCAATCAACCGACGTTGAAACGCTCCAACACCAGCATGAGATAAAGCATCATCAATCAGCATAGAACTCATAATTTACCTCCAGAAATAAAAGATAAAATACCCCACATCACTTATAAATCAATTTTTCTCCAACGAACAACTCCTTTCAGTCGCTCGGAAACATTTTCTACCAAAGGATAAAACATGAGCTTCCTTGGATTAACAGGACCAGGTAATTCAAGGGTCTTCTCCTTAATTTGTTGAAACCCAATCTGTTTATAATAAGCCGGATCACCAATCAACAAAACTACTTCTGATCCATTTTCTTTAGAAGAATCAACGGCAAGTTGCACAAGTTTGCGGCCAATCCCTTGTTTTGCATAGGAAGATCGTACCGCTAAAGGACCGAGCATATATCCTTTAACATCACTAATAATAATTGGTGTCATGCGCACTGAAGCAACTATTGCTTGATCATGCTCACAAACAAAAGAGACCTGTCGGTCATGCTCTCCTTGCTCCCGCAAACGCATAGCAGTACGTGCAAAACGCCCAGGACCAAAGGCTTCTTCGTTAATCATTAAAATAACAGAATCATAACAAGGAGACTCAGAAAAGAAGTTTAGGAATTTCTTCATAAAATTTAAAAGACCTGTGTATCAAAAAACAATTAAAAGAGTAAGAACCACTCCAGGATGACTCGTAAAACACTCTCTTCCCGTTTTTACATTTAAACATTCAATCAGTTTTCTTCTTCATAGGAAGTATTAAAATAACCAATCATGGCTTTAATCTCAAGAAAACTTTCCAGACCCCAATCAGCACATTCTCGACCATTACCTGATTGTTTATAACCTCCAAAAGGTGCATAGAGATCCCAATCTGGATTATTAATATAAACAGATCCTGCACGAAGCCTTTTTGCAACCTGGCGAGCATGAACAATATCTTCTGATTGTACATAGGCTGCCAATCCATAAAGACTATCATGTGCTATATCAATCGCATGATCTTCATTTTTATACGGAATAATGGAGAGCACAGGACCAAAGATTTCTTCACGTGCAATTGCCATATCACAGGAGACATTTCCAAATATAGTCGGCTGAACATAATAACCACGTTCCAGGCCCTTCGGTCTACCCACCCCCCCAATAGCCAAACAAGCGCCTTCATCGATACCACTCTTGATAAAAGACTGTACCTTTTCAAATTGCATATGATTCGCTACAGGGCCTAAAACAGTACCTTGTTTATAAGGATTCCCTACCTTAAAACGAGATGCTTCTGCTACAGCAATTTCAACGGCTTCACCGTGATGACCTTCTAATACCAACATCCGTGTTGGTGCATCGCAAGATTGCCCTGAATTAGAAAAACAGCTCTGAATACATTGACCTACAGACCTTTTAAAATCTGCATCTGGTAAAATAATATAGGAAGACTTGCCCCCAAGCTCTTGTACAACACGCTTGACTGTATCAGAAGCTGCCCTTGCAACCTCAACACCTGCTCTTCTTGAGCCTGTGAATGATACCATATCTACCTCGGGATGTTGAGCCATCACCTGTCCGACAACAGATCCTGAACCATTGACAAGATTAAACACACCTTTTGGTGTCCCTGCTTCTTCCATAATTTCAGCAAAAACAAGAGCACTCAACGGAGAAAATTCTGAAGGTTTAAGAACCATGGAACAACCGGCTGCCAAAGCAGGAATAACCTTGCAGACGATTTGATTGAGTGGCCAATTCCATGGAGTAATTAAAGCACATACCCCAATGGGTTCTTTCATCACCATTGTCTTGCCACGTCTTTCAAAGAATTGAAAATTCTCCAGAACAGCAATCATCGTTTCCAAATGCCTTCTTCCTGCATCAACTTGTGATTCCCTCGAAAAATATAAAGGCGCTCCCATTTCTTGACTAACCGCCTGAGCCAAATCTTCTGAACGTTGTTCATAAATGACAAGAATACGTTTTATTAATTCCAATCGATCGTTAACGGATGTATTGGAAAAAATCGGGAATGCTTTTCTGGCAGAACTGATCGCATAATCGATATCTTCTTTGTTCCCCATTGCAATTTCTAAAAAAATATCTTCTGTTGATGGATCAGTCACTGCTAATCGCTGGAATGTCGAAGGCATACGCCAGGCGCCATCAATAAAAAACTGAAGATTATGATACTGTCTCACCATCAATCATTATTTCCTTTATTCATCAGATTGATAAGCTCCATGAGCCGTGACAGGTCCTATATACCAATCAATAGGAACGCGATCATGAGCCTGAAGATATTCATTGGCTTTAGAAAAATGGCGGCATCCAAAAAAACCATTATGAGCAGATAAAGGAGACGGATGTGCAGCCTTGAGAACATAATGCCGACGTTTATCCAGAAATTCTCCTTTCTTCTGAGCATAAGAACCCCATAACATAAAAACAACATGCTCACATTGATTATTGATTATACGGATAACAGCATCTGTAAAACGCTCCCATCCTTTTCCTTGATGAGAAGCAGCACGTCCTTCCTCAACAGTAAGAACACTGTTTAATAAAAGAACACCTTGCCTGGCCCAAGACTCTAAAAATCCGTGCAAAGGAGGTATAATTTGTAAATCTTCTTTAAGTTCTTTGTAAATATTGATAAGGGAAGGAGGAAGACGGATCCCTGGAAGAACACTAAAACAGAGACCATGAGCCTGACCATAAGCATGATATGGATCTTGTCCAAGAATAACGACAGAAATCCTTGATAAAGGAGTAAGATCCAAAGCACGAAAATACTCTGATCCTTTTGGAAAAATTCTCTTTCCTTTTTTCTTTTCAGAAAGAAGAAAATCTTTAAGATCTTGCATGTAACTGCTACAAAACTCATCTAAAAGTGGTAACTTCCAGCTCTCATGCAGTATAATGTCATTCATAGATATACAATTTTCATTAATCATCTTTTTGAGATAAAATCAAAGTCTTTTAAAATATTACTTCCAACGTACCAAGGGCGGCAATGATGATAAAATAGCTTCTATATTACCTCCTGTTTTCAAACCAAATGTTGTTCCCCGATCATAAAGAAGATTAAACTCTACATAACGCCCTCGACGGATTAATTGCTCTTCTCGATCCTGATCGGTAAATGGTGTATTAAAATTACGACGTACCAACTCTGGATATATCTCCCTAAAACACTCCCCAAGAGCACGTATAAACGAAAAATCAGCACTTATTCCTCCTGTTTTTTCAGATGAATGCAACCAATCAAAAAAAATTCCTCCAATACCACGTGACTCTTGTCGATGTTTAAGAAAAAAATAATCATCACACCATGATTTATAACGTTCATAATCAGCAACTTTATGTTTTTGGCATAATGATTTCAAGGAACCATGAAAAAAAAGACTATCTCCATCATCTACTACACGACGGCGCTCTAAAAGCGGAGTTAAATCTGTCCCTCCTCCAAACCAATATGAAGAAGTGATCATCATCCGTGTATTGATATGAACAGCAGGAACATTTGGATTACAAGGATGAGCAATTAAGGAAAAACCTGAAGACCAGAAGCTTGGATCTTCTGATGTTCCTGGAATTTGAGCTCTAAACTCAGAAGATAATTCACCATAAACTGTTGATACAAGAACAGCAGCTTTTTCAAAGACTCTACCATGGAGGATGGCCATACACCCTCCTCCAAGATCTTTATTGTTATCATGATCCCGTAACCAGTTTTTTGAACAAAAACGCCCAGGAGGCCGATCTGACAAAGGACCGGTTAATGCATCTTCTAATTCCTCAAATACAAGACAAACCGTCTCTTGTAAGCTTCGAAACCACTGTTGTGCAATAATTTTTCTTTCTTCTATATCTTCCGGAAGCCCTAACGGTAAATGAGGAATTGTCATGGTGTTTACCTATAAGCCTTTTTACCTGTCAGCCAAATTTTAAAAAATTCTTATCAACCTTCAGATTATAATAATTATTGAAATTCTTAAAGCTTTTCTGGTAAAATAATGTATAATTGTATCCCTAATACCATGGCTTCATTTTAGAGTTTTTTAAAAAAATGTGGATTTAACCATAATATTTTAATATTACAATTATAGATTCAATTTTAACATTATTACACAAAAGTACACAATTAAAGATTAATTTTATGTTTAACTGGTTTGAAAATAGAGTAAACCCTTTTCCATCTCAACAACTCTCACTTCCACCCATAAAAGTTTTAAGTTTTTATTGGCACTATATAAAACCAGCATCATTATGGTTGTTCCTTCTTGGACTTTGTTCGATATTAATCGCTGTAAGCGAAGTGACTCTTTATCATTTTCTGGCTAACATTGTTGACTGGTTGTCAAACACCGATCGAAGTCATTTCCTTGAAAAGGAATGGAAAACCTTGATCTTTTTAGCTGTCCTTACATTGATTATTTTACCTTTATTAGGGACACTCCATGCTTTGATCATGCATCAAACTCTAGGAGGAAGTTTTACAATGATGATACGTTGGAAGATGTATCGATGGTTATTACTTCATTCAGTAGATTTTTTTGCTAACGAATTCGCTGGTCGCATTTCTACAAGAATTATGCAAACCACCTTATCTATCCGTGAAACAGTTATAAAAATTATTGATGTTTTAATCTATGCTATCAGCTTTATTGGATCAATGCTGTTCATGCTTGCAACTATAGATTTTAAATTGGCATTACCTTTAATATTATGGCTTGTTATCTACTTGTTTATTTTAAAGTTCTTTATCCCAAAAATTGCTTCCTTTTCTAATAAACAAGCAAATACACGTGCAACAATGATCGGAAGAATTGTAGATAGTTATACGAATATCTTTACTTTTAAACTTTTTTCTCATGCAGGCCGTGAAGAAGAATATGTTGGTACTGGTATGAGCTCTTTTTTGACAACAGTTATTCAACAAATGCGACAAGTAACACTCTTAAATATCTTTGTTGATTTTAATAATGCATTCGCACTTTTTAATACAGCAGCAATAGGAATATTTTTTTGGCTTCATGATGATATAACAATAGGAGCTATAGCAGTTTCTATTGGCCTGGCCATGCGCATGAACGGTATGTCACAATGGATTATGTGGGAAATTGCTATCCTTTTTGAAAATATTGGTACCGTTTACGATGGTATAAAAATGTTGAGCGTACCACATTCCATTACTAATCTCCCAAATGCAGAAGAATTAAAAATCAATAAAGGAGATATTCTCTTTAAAGATGTAACCTTTCGGTATAATAAAAATAAAATTGGCTTGGAAAACATTAATATCTTTATTCCTGCTGGAATGAAAATTGGATTAATAGGCCGTTCTGGAGCTGGAAAAACAACACTTATCAATCTTTTATTACGATTTTACGATCCTCTATCAGGAACCATAACTCTTGATGGACAAGATATCTCTAAAGTAACACAAGAAAGCTTACGATCAAAAATTGCTGTTGTTACACAAGATACTTCCTTATTACATCGTTCTATCCGTGAAAATATTGCCTACGGACATCCTACAGCAAGTGATGAAGAAATTATCAAAGCAAGCAAACAAGCAAATATTTGGGATTTTATTCAAGGAATGACTGATAAATGGGGAAACAATGGACTTGATGCACAGGTTGGAGAACATGGTGTTGCACTTTCTGGTGGTCAAAAACAAAGAATTTCTATAGCACGTTTATTTTTAAGAAATTCGCCTATTCTTATTCTTGATGAAGCCACTTCTTCTCTTGATTCAGAAGCAGAAGCAGCAATCCAAGAAAATCTTTTTACACTCATGAAAGATAAAACTGTTATAGTTATTGCACATCGCCTCTCTACGTTGATTAAAATGGATCATTTAATCATGATTGATCAAGGTCGTGTTATTGAACAAGGCTCTCATGAGCAACTTTTAGAACAAAAAGGTCTCTATAGCAGTTTATGGAATACCCAAAAAAACAATATGTGTAATCTTAAATAAAAAAGCCCTGATAAAGAATATTCAATTCAAATAAATAATGTATCCTTAAAGAGGATTAATATACGCATCATAAAAAAGGTTCGTTGGATCCTATTAAGAAAATTGTTCCCAACGACCTTGTTAAAATAATTAACATTTGAGAAGCGAATACAATCCCTACTGCTCTAAACTTTAAGAGAATTCAAGTCATTAAATTACTATAGAACATTAAATATTTTTTCAAGAATTAATGCTGAAGTGGTCTAAGTTATCAAAATCCTTTACAGATTCAATAGCTTTTGCAGGATTCTCGTTAGAAATCTTACGTTTCTCATTAAGAATCAGCTTATCACGTGCAGCAGCAACACGACGAATTTGAGATAAAATGCCTCCTGTTCCAGCTGGAATCAGCCGACCAACAATAACATTTTCTTTAAGACCTTGAAGCATATCTACTTTACCTGCTATTGCGGCCTCAGTTAATACTTTTGTTGTTTCCTGGAAAGAAGCAGCAGATATAAAGGACTTCGTTTGAAGCGATGCTTTTGTGATACCAAGCAAAATAGGAGAAGAAGTAGCAGGATTTTTACCTTCTGCAATTAATTCTTTATTAGTATCATCAAACTCAATACAATCAACATTATCACCGATAATATATTGACTATCACCTGCATCCGTAATCTCTACTTTACGCAACATTTGACGAACAATGACTTCTATATGCTTATCATTAATAACAACACCTTCAAGACGATACACTTCCTGAACCTCATTAACAAGATACGCGGCTAATGCTTCTACACCTTTAATAGCCAAGATATCATGAGGAGCTGGATTACCATCAAGAATATAATCTCCCTTTTCAACATAATCTCCATCCTGAAGATGAAATGGCTTATTTTTAGGTATAAAATATTCGACAGGTGCAACATTTTCATCAGAACTTTCAATAAGAACGCGAGATTTATTTTTATAATCACGTCCTAAGCGAATAGTGCCACTAATCTCTGCTAATATAGCATGATCTTTTGGACGACGTGCTTCAAAAAGCTCAGCAACACGTGGCAATCCTCCTGTAATATCTTTTGTTCTAGCGCTAGCTATTGGTGAACGTGCAATAACATCTCCCTTATGTACCTTTTGTCCTGGATTGACTGAAATAATCGCATCAATCGGCAACAAGAAACGAGAATCAGAACCTCGTAAAAGCTTTAGAAGCTCACCTTCTTCACTCCTGATAGCAATAGCTGGCTTTAAATCAGCGCCCCTTGAGGTTGAACGCCAATCTATAACCTGACGTTTGGTTATACCGGTCGATTCATCTGCAGACTCTATTATCGAAAGGCCATCAATAATATCTTCAAAATGAACTACTCCAGAAACTTCTGTTATTATAGGACGTGTATATGGATCCCATTCAGCCATACGTTGTCCACACTTAATAACATCGCCATCATCAACGAACAACTTCGAACCATAAATTATACGTTGTGAAGAACGCTCTTGCCCACGTTCATCCAAAATCTGAATAGACATATTACGTCCCATTGCAACAAGATAATTCCCTGAGCTTCGCAAGACATTACGATTCTTAATTTTTACCTTACCTTCATAAGAAGATTCCAGGAAAGATTGATCAACAACTGTTACTGCCCCACCAAGGTGGAAAGTACGCATCGTAAGCTGTGTTCCTGGTTCACCAATTGACTGTGCAGCAATAATACCAACCGCTTCACCGACATTAACCAAAGAACCTCGAGCTAAATCACGACCATAACATACTGCACAAATTCCATTACGCGCTTCGCAAGTTAAAGGTGACCGGATTTTTACTGATTGAATCCCTGCGTTTTCAATTTCAACAACATGAGATTCAACAATAAGATCTCCAGATTTTACAATATTTTTTTCTGTTATAGGATGATTAATATCATTCAGGGCTATACGACCCAAAATACGGCTTCCAAGAGAAGCAACTATTTGACCAGCATCTACTATAGAGGTCATTGTTAAACCTTTAGTAGTACCACAATCAATTTCTGAAACAATGCAATCCTGAGAAACATCTACAAGACGACGCGCCAAGTACCCAGAATTAGCTGTTCTCAGAGCTGTATCAGCCAAACCTTTACGTGCACCATGACTTGAGTTAAAATACTCATTCACAGTAAGGCCTTCTTTAAAATTAGAAATAATAGGCGCTTCAATAATTTCTCCAGATGGCTTAGCGATCAATCCACGCATACCACCAAGCTGACGCATCTGGTGCACAGAACTACGCGCTCCAGACTGAGACATCATGTATATGGAATTCATGAGCTTCTGACGACCCGTTTGCGAATCAAATTCAATAGATTTAATTCGTGCCATCATCTCTTCTGTAACTTTATCCGTTGCCTTACCCCAAGCATCAACAACCTTATTATACTTTTCTCCTTGAGTAATGAGCCCATCATTATACTGCTGCTCATATTCCTTTACCATCGCTTCAGTTTCTTCAACAATCTTAATTTTGGCTTCAGGAACAACAATATCATCTTTTCCAAATGAAATACCGGAACGACAAGCATAAGAAAAGCCCAATTGCATGATACGATCACAAAAAACAACCGTATCTTTCTGACCACAATGACGATATACAATATCTATCATCATAGAAATATTTTTCTTTGTCATCTCTTGGTTGCAAATGTCAAACGAAATCTTATGATTTTGAGGTAATAATTCACCTATAATCATACGACCGGGAGTTGTATCGTAAATCT
The DNA here is from genome assembly GCF_000325745.1 of Liberibacter crescens BT-1. Lineage (NCBI taxonomy): Bacteria > Pseudomonadati > Pseudomonadota > Alphaproteobacteria > Hyphomicrobiales > Rhizobiaceae > Liberibacter > Liberibacter crescens. The sequence goes on from NC_019907.1 coordinate 923,322, forward strand.
TTGAAACAATATTTCCATTTTCATCTATGCTTTTAAATCTACCACGAATCTTCGAGTGCAATGTGACTATTTTTCTTTCAAGAGCATGATGCAATTCACCCATATCAGAAAAGCTCATCCCCTCACCTGGCTCTTTCTGATGCATCATTGACAAATAATAAAGCCCCAAAACCATATCTTGGGAAGGAACGATGATGGGAGCACCATTCGCTGGATGCAAAATATTATTCGTTGACATCATCAAAACACGTGCTTCTAATTGAGATTCAAATGAAAGAGGAACGTGAACAGCCATTTGATCTCCATCAAAATCGGCATTAAAAGCAGCACAAACTAGAGGATGAAGCTGTATAGCCTTACCTTCAACAAGTACTGGCTCAAAGGCTTGAAAACCAAGTCGATGTAAAGTCGGTGCACGATTTAATAATACCGGATGCTGACGAATAACATCATCAAGAATATCCCAAACTTCTGGTCTCTCTTTTTCAACAAGCTTCTTTGCTTGTTTAACAGTAGAAGATAGACCTTGTGCTTCTAAACGCGCGTATAAAAATGGCTTAAATAACTCAAGCGCCATTTTCTTCGGTAAACCACATTGATGCAGTTTTAATTCAGGGCCAGTCACTATCACAGAACGTCCAGAATAATCAACACGTTTTCCAAGAAGATTTTGCCTAAAACGACCTTGTTTACCTTTTAACATATCAGATAATGATTTTAAAGGACGCTTATTCGCACCTACCATGACACGTTTATGTCGACTATTATCAAAAAGAGCATCAACTGACTCTTGCAACATTCTCTTTTCATTACGAATTATAATTGCAGGAGCACGCAGCTCCATTAAACGTTTTAAACGATTATTCCTATTAAGAACTCGACGATAACAATCATTAAGATCAGAAGTGGCAAATCTTCCTCCATCCAAAGGAACAAGAGGACGCAAGTCAGGGGGGATAACCGGAATAACTGTCATAATCATCCATTCAGGACGATTTCCAGATTTTATAAAATTTTCTACAATTTTTAGCTGCTTCATTAGCTTCTTATACTTAAGTACAGAAGAAGTATTGCCAAGTTCATAGCGCAAATCTTCTGCAAGCTTTTCAAGATTTATAGAAGCCAACATCTCACGTATAGCCTCAGCGCCAATCATTGCAGTAAATTGATCTGGACCAAATTCATCAACAACACGCATATATTCTTCTTCATTCAAAAGCTGACGCTCTTTAAGAGAAGTAAGTCCTGGCTCAATAACAACGTAACTTTCAAAATAAAGTATACGCTCAACATCCTTAAGTGGTATATCAAGAAGTATTGATATGCGTGATGGTAGAGACCTCAGAAACCAGATATGAGCGACAGGTGTGCATAAATTAATATGACCCATACGCTCACGTCGAACACTAGATAATGTTAGTTCAACACCACATTTTTCACAAATAACACCTTTGTATTTCATTCTTTTGTATTTGCCACACGAACACTCATAATCCTTTATTGGACCAAAGATTCGAGCACAAAACAAACCATCACGCTCTGGTTTAAACGTACGATAGTTAATAGTTTCAGGTTTCTTTATCTCACCATAAGATAAAGATAAAATCTTTTCTGGAGAAGCTATTGAAATTCTGATAGAATCAAAACTCTGTTCATTACTCCCTACATTAAAAAAACCCATGACACCTTGCTTCATTCCTACCCTCAGCTATCAATTTCTCTCAGAAAATTTCTCAAAACTTAAAAATAGTAATTTCTATTACAAATGCTTTATACATTAAAAAGCACTTGTAATTATCATCTAAAATTTTGTTAAATCAGAAACTTCATCTTTTTTTGTATTATTATCTATATTCGAATTTTCTAGATCAACACTAAGACCCAGGGCATGCATTTCCTTAACGAGAACATTAAAACTCTCTGGAATACCAGCTTCAAAAGTATCATCTCCTCTTACAATAGCCTCATAAACCTTTGTACGACCAGCAACATCATCAGATTTAACTGTCAACATCTCTTGAAGAGTATAAGCTGCACCATAAGCTTCAAGAGCCCATACTTCCATTTCTCCAACCCTTTGTCCACCAAATTGAGCCTTACCTCCCAACGGTTGCTGTGTCACAAGAGAATAAGGACCTATAGAACGAGCATGAATTTTATCATCAACCAAATGATTCAGCTTCAACATATAAATATAACCAACTGTCACTGGACGATCAAATTGCTCTCCCGTCCGACCATCATAAAGTATAGATTGACCGCTTTCATTCAGACCTGCCATCTGAAGCATAGCATTTATATCCTTCTCGCTTGCTCCATCAAAAACAGGTGTTGCAATAGAAATACCTGACTTCCATTGATTTGATAAGCACAATATTGAAGCATCATCAAAATCAACAATTGAATCCCTATTAGGACCATTACCAATAACATTTTCAAGAAATTTACGAAGAGGATCTATATTTTGATAGGCTCTATAAGCTTCTATGAGTTGACTAATCTGTTTACCAATACCAACACAAGCCCAACCAAGATGAGTCTCAAGAATTTGACCAACATTCATACGAGATGGAACACCCAAAGGATTCAAAACAATATCTACAGGGGTACCATCCTCAAGAAATGGCATGTCTTCACAAGGAACTATACAAGAAACAACACCTTTGTTGCCATGACGCCCAGCCACTTTGTCACCAGGTTGAATTTTACGCTTCACAGCCACAAAAACTTTTACAATCTTCATGACACCTGGAGGCATTTCATCACCCCACTGAAGCTTCTCAACCTTATCCATAAATCGACGTTCAAGATGAGATTTAGACTTGTTATACTGAGCTTGCAAAGCTTCAATTTTTTCTTGAACTTTCTCGTCCTTAACAGCAAACATCCACCATTGCGAGCGAGGATATTGTAACACTAACGTATTGGAAAGTTTAGATCCTTTTTTAAAATCTCTTGGACCAGTAATTGCAATCTGCCCTGAAAGCATTCCCATTAAACGTCCATAAACATTACGATCCAAGATTGCTTGCTCATCATCACGATCTTTAGCAAGACGTTCAATTTGTTCCCGCTCAATAGCTATAGAACGTTCACCTTTTTCAACTCCATGACGATTAAATACACGCACCTCAATAACAGTACCATAAGCGCCAGGTGGCATACGCATAGAAGTATCACGAACGTCAGAAGCTTTCTCACCAAAAATAGCTCGCAAGAGCTTCTCTTCAGGTGTCATCGGACTCTCACCCTTAGGAGTAATCTTTCCAATCAAAATATCACCAGGCTTAACCTCAGCGCCTATATAAACAACACCAGATTCATCGAGACTTCCTAATGCTTCCTCTGAAACATTCGGTATATCACGTGTTATCTCTTCTGGACCAAGCTTAGTATCACGAGCCATTACTTCAAATTCTTCCATATGAATAGAAGTAAAAACATCGTCTGAAACCATTCTTTCTGATAACAAGATAGAATCTTCATAATTATAGCCATTCCACGGCATAAATGCTACGACTACATTACGGCCAAGAGCCAAATCTCCTAAATCCGTAGAGGGACCATCCGCTATAATGTCACCTCGAGTAACTTCATCACCAACATTTACTAATGGACGTTGATTAATACAGGTATTTTGATTAGAACGTTGAAACTTCATTAAACGATAAATATCAACACCAGAAGTTGAAGGATCAACATCTTCTGTAGCACGTATAACAATACGAGTTGCATCAACCTGATCAACAATTCCAGCGCGCTTCGCAACGATTGCAGCACCAGAATCCCTGGCAACAACAGACTCCATACCAGTACCGACAAAAGGAGCCTCAGCTTGCAGCAATGGAACAGCCTGACGCTGCATATTAGATCCCATAAGCGCACGATTAGAATCATCATTTTCTAGAAAAGGAATAAGAGCAGCAGCAACTGAAACCAACTGCTTTGGAGAAACATCCATAAGATCTATATTATCACGCGGAACAAGCATGACTTCTCCAGAATGACGACAAACAACAAATTCTTCTGAAAAAAATCCATCTTCTTCAAGAGGAGCATTCGCCTGTGCTATATAATACTTTTCCTCTTCTGTTGCTGATAAATAAACAACATTATCTGTTACTTTTCTATTTTCAATTTTACGATAAGGAGATTCTATAAAACCATACTTATTAACACGAGCAAAAGTAGCAAGAGAATTAATTAACCCTATATTTGGACCTTCTGGAGTTTCAATAGGACATATACGACCATATTGAGTTGGATGCACATCACGAACCTCAAAACCAGCACGCTCTCTTGTTAAACCTCCTTGACCAAGAGCTGATAAACGACGAGTATGCGTTATCTGAGACAAAGGATTTACCTGATCCATAAATTGAGACAACTGTGAAGAACCAAAAAACTCACGAACAACAGAAGCAACAGGTTTAGCATTAATAATATCCTGAGGCATTACTGTGTCAATTTCAATTGAAGATATACGTTCCTTTATTGCACGTTCCATACGCAATAAACCAACACGATATTGATTTTCCATCAATTCACCGACAGATCTCACACGTCGATTACCAAGATTATCAATATCATCAATTTCACCTTTACCTCCACGCAAATCAACTAAAAGCTTAATAATAGCAATTATATCTTCTTTTCGTATAGTTCTCAAAGTATCAGGAACATCAAGATTAAGACGCATATTCATCTTTACTCGACCCACGGCTGAAAGATCATACCTCTCCGAATCAAAGAATAAAGAATTGAACATAGCTTCAGCAGCAGCAATTGTAGGAATATCGCCAGGCCTCATTACACGATAAACATCAAATAATGCTTCTTGATGACTTTCATTTTTATCTACAGCTAAAGTATTGCGGATGTAAGGACTAACATTAACATAATCAACATACAAAACTGGAATTTCAGTAAAACCTGCTTCTTTTATAATTTCTAAATTTTTCTCATTGATTTCATCACCTGCTTCAAGATAAATCTCTCCTGTCTTAAAGTTTACAATATCCTCTGCAATATAAGAACCATATAAGTCACTATCAGTGGCTTTAAGAAATTTTACACCTTTATCTTTAATCTGATTCAAAAACCTCGCAGTTAATTTTTTTCCAGCTTCTGCTACAACTTCACCTGTATCTGCATCAACCAAATCTGAAAAAGCCTTAGAACCAAACAATAAATTGGGCTCAAAAGGAACACGCCAATCATTACCATCTCTAGAATATATAAGCTTAGAATAAAAAGTTGAAAGAATCTCTTCAGCATCCATGCCTAAACACATCAAAAATGATGTAACATGAATCTTACGACGACGATCTATTCGAACACAGATTATATCTTTAGAATCAAACTCAATATCAAGCCAAGATCCACGAGCAGGAATAATACGACAAGCAAACAACAGCTTTCCTGAAGGACTTGACTTACCCTTGTCATGATCAAAGAAAACCCCAGGAGAACGATGCATCTGGGATACAATTACACGCTGTGTTCCGTTAATTATAAAGGTACCATTTTCCGTCATAAGCGGCATGTCACCCATATAAACACTTTGTTCCTTTATGTCCTTAATAGACTTTGCTCCAGTATCCTCATCTATATCAAACACTATAAGGCGCAAAATTACTTTAAGAGGAGCTGAATAAGTCAAATCACGTTGACGACATTCATCAACATCAAATTTTGGAGGATCAAACTCGTAAGAAACGAATTCGAGCATCGCAACACCTGAAAAATCCACAATAGGAAAAACAGACTTAAATACAGACTGCAAGCCTTCATTGGGACGCCCATCGGGAGGCTCTTCGATCATAAGAAACTGATTATAAGATGCCTTCTGCACCTCAATAAGATTTGGCATATCGACAACTTCAGGAATTTTCCCAAAAAACTTACGTATGCGCTTACGACCACTGAAAGAAAAGCTCTGAGCCATCGTCGCTCCTTACTAACTTTTTATCATGCTTAAATTAAATAGAAAGCTTCAGTTAATATTTTTATGAAAGAGATAATCAATCAATATGCTTTTGAAACAGTTAAAAAACAAAAACAAAATACATCTCTACCTAAACAAACAATAACCAAACATTAGCTTATATATTTAGAAAATATTCTAAAAAAAGATAAGAGATCATCAATACTCTATCTTCTCTAAAACATAAAGAAAATTATCGCACTTCTACTTTTGCACCAGCAGATTTAAGCTTTTCTTCAATATCTTTAGCTTCACCCTTAGAAACGGCTTCTTTAATAGGCTTTGGAAAACCTTCAACAAGATCCTTTGCTTCCTTAAGACCAAGACCCGTAATAGAACGAACTTCTTTAATAACATTTATCTTGCTCTGCTGATCAAAACCCACGAGAATAACATCAAACTCTGTTTTCTCAACTTCAGCTACAGAAGAAACACCACCGACTGACGCAACAGAAACTGGAGCTGCTGCTGAGACTCCCCAATGCTCTTCGAGCCTCTTTGAAAGCTCTGAAGCCTGAAGCAGGGTAAGAGAAGATAGCTGCTCAACAATTGATTCTATATCAGGCATATTATAGTTCCTTCACTTTTAAAGTCTAATTTTTAATAATCAACAAATTTACTACTATTCAGATTTATTAGCATAAGCAGAAATTACACGCACAACTTGACTTGACGGCGCTTTAATAATTCTTACAAGTTTGGTTGCATTCATCTGAATAGCACTCAATATCTTAGCACGAAGCTCATCAAGACTTGGCAACATAGCCATTTCTTCAATAGAGGTCGCATCAAGAACATTTTCACCTATAGAACCGCCAAGAACAACAAACTTTTCATTATCCTTTGCGAATCTAACAGCAACTTTAGGAGCAGCGACTGGATCACTACTATATATTATCAATGACTGCCCCTTAAAAAGACCCGAAATCCCTTTAGCAGAAGTATCACTAATAGCAATTTTAACTAAACGATTCTTTGAGACCTTAACACAACCACCAGCCATTCGCATCTTAGCCCTAAGATCTTTAATTTGTGCAACATTAATACCTTTATAATGAGCAACAACAACTGAACCATAAGCATTAAAAATCTTACTAAGCTCCATAACTTCTTTTTGTTTCTCTTGTCTTTTCAATTTTTATCTCCAGCCGATGCTTCTACAAACCCAACAACACAAAACCTAAGATCACAATAAACATGGCAAAAAAACACAATAACAACCATTAAGTTTATTTAAACGACAAACACAGAGGACCTATTTAACTTTAAACATTAACACTTGAAAGCTCAACCCTTACACCAACTCCCATAGTTGAAGATAAAGAAATACCCTTTACATAATTACCTTTTGCTGCAACAGGCTTCGCCTTCAGCACAGCATCGAAAAAAGCCAAAATATTCTCTTCTATCTGCTTAGCCCCAAAAGACGCTTTTGCAATTCCAGCATGCACAATCCCAGCCTTCTCAACACGAAACTCAACAGCACCACTCTTCGCTGCCTTTACAGCAGAAGCAACATCAACAGTAACTGTCCCTACTCTTGGATTAGGCATTATACCTCGAGGACCCAATATTTTACCTAAACGACCAACCAGAGGCATCATATCTGGAGAAGCAATACAACGATCAAAATCTATTTTACCTCTATTAATATCCTCAAAAAGATCCTCTGCACCAACAATATCAGCCCCAGCAACCCTTGCTTCATCAGCCTTCATATCACGAGCAAACACAGCCACCCGAACATTAACACCCGTACCATTTGGCATATGAGCAACACCTCGAACAATTTGATTAGCATGACGAGGATCAACTCCGAGATTTACAGCTATTTCAATAGTTTCGTCAAACTTAGCTACAGCACGCTCCTTAACCATAGATACGGCTTCACTTAAAGCATAAAGCTTTAATCTATCAACACCCTGACTTATTTTTTGAATCCGCTTTGATACTCTAGACATAGCTTAACCTGTGACCTCCAACCCCATCGACAGAGCAGAGCCTTCTATCATTCTCATTGCCCCCTCAATATTAACTGAATCCATATCTTTCATTTTAAGCTCAGCAATTTTTTTAATTTTATCTCTAGAAATAGAACCAACTATTGATTTCCCTGGAGTTTTAGAACCTGATTTAATATTAGCCTCTAACTTAATAAAATAACTCACTGGCGGTTGCTTCATTGTAAAAGTAAAAGACTTATCCTGATAATAAGTAATAATTGTAGGAATAGGAATACCCTTTTCCATACCCTGTGTTGCAGCATTAAATGCCTTGCAAAATTCCATAATATTAATACCACGCTGACCAAGCGCAGGACCAATTGGTGGCGAAGGCTTCGCTGAACCCGAATCAACCTGAAGCTTAATCTGACCGGCAACCTTCTTAGCCATTATTTTACGCCTCTCTTAAACAAACCTAAAAAACACAAATCAATTCAAAATTTTATAACAAAAAAACAAAAATGTTCATAACATTAAACTATCTTTTCAACTTGATTATACTCTAGCTCAACCGGAGTTGCACGACCAAAAATTGAAACCTCCACCTTAAGGCGAGATCTTTCTTCATCAACATCCTTAACAACACCATTAAAAGAAGCAAAAGGACCATCACAAACACAGACGCGCTCACCAGTCTCAAAAACAACAGAAGACTTTGGCCGCTGAACAGCATCTTCAACCTGACCAATAATACGATCTGCCTCTTGATCAGATATTGGCACAGGCTTACTACCAGAACCAAGAAACCCTGTTACCTTCGGCGTATTCTTTATAAGATGATAAACCTCATCCGTTAACTCTACTTTAATCAAAAGGTAACCAGGGAAAAACTTGCGCTCAACATCAAACCTCCGCCCTTTACGAACTTCGACAACTTTTTCAGTAGGAACTATAATCTTTTCAAAAAAATTACTTAATCCTCTAGTTTTTGATTTTTCTTCTATAGACTGAGCAACTTTTTTCTCAAAATTAGAATACGCATGAACAACATACCAACGAGACGCCATATTCATCACCAGATAATCAATTACCAATATTCAGAACAAGACGCATAAGCCATCCTATAAGCTGATCAGCCACAAGAAAAAACGAGGAAGCAAGAAAGATCATAACAAAAACCACAATAACAGACATAAGGACCTCATTACGTGAGGGCCATACAACCTTTTTTACTTCAGACTTAACCTGCTTTAAAAAAACTAACAGATTCGTTTTGTATATCATATACATTCACACTATACCATCTTTAGCACATAACTATTAAGACATCAATTAATTAAATATACTATTTTCATCCTACAAAAAGTAAATCCAATATTAAAAACTTCTTACTTTCTACACCATAATCCTACAAAATAAAATGGCAGGGGCAGAGGGACTTGAACCCCCGGCCTGCGGTTTTGGAGACCGCCGCTCTACCAACTGAGCTATACCCCTTTCAATCAATATAAAATCATTCAAAAACGCTATATTTTATAAACTCTTCTAAAATGATTAATCCTTCTCCTTAAGGATTCCTGCCACTTATAAAGTGTTTTCATAGAAAAAAAACGCTTTAAAGATTCCCTAAAAGCCTCATACATTGAATTATACTTATACTGATAATTACTACAACCATAACCAATATGTCTTACATCTGCATTTTTAATCCAGGCCATAACTTTTCCCATATCCTTATAATAAAGACTTATAGATACCTCATCAAAAAAAGCAGAATACCCCCCTGAAAGCTGTAAATAATCAGAAATCCTTTTTAAAGAAGGATTAAACGTAAAACTATACCAAACATGATGAGCTGTAGCAGGAATTTTTTTATACGGCACAGGAGAAACAGTATCTGGCAAACAACGTATACAAGAAGGCATATCGCTCTCTGTTCGCATTTGAACCAATAATATTTCTGGATTCATCTTCAGGATATTAACCGCAGAATGAATTAATCCAGAACCACAAAAAAGCCAATCGTCCTCCATATGCAGAATATACGGGATCTTCACTTGTGAATAAGCGATATCAATAGAACGGAGTTGACCAAAATTAGAACCATTCAATAAAACCCTAATTCCTTGATTGGGAAACATTTCTAAGATCTCAAGAACATTCTTATCATCAGAATCCTCGACAATTATAATCTCTGACACAAGATAATCGTTTGTCGAAAAAAAACTCTCAAGTGTTCTATTCAAAAGACCAAAACGACGACACGACGTTATAACTACTGTTACATCCAACATTAAAAACAAACATCATTAGTACAAATGACTTTTTCAAAGAATACCATAAAAGAACCTATTCAAGTATTTCTGATATAACACCAGCACCAACAGTCTTTCCACCCTCACGAATAGCAAAACGCTGCTGAAGCTCCATAGCAATAGGAACAATTAACTCAACATCAAGAGCTAAATTATCCCCCGGCATAACCATCTCTACACCATCAGGAAGCGTTACTACACCAGTAATATCCGCTGTACCCAAATAAAATTGCGGACGATAATTCGAAAAAAATGATGTATGACGACCACCTTCCTCTTTCGTCAAAATATAAACCTCAGCTCTAAACTTCTTATACGGATTAACAGTATTCGACTTACATAAAACCTGACCACGCTCAATCAAAGAACGGTCAACTCCTCGCAACAAAAGACCAACATTATCTCCAGCTTGTCCCTCAGATAAAATCTTCCGGAACATCTCAACTCCTGTACATATCGTCTTAACCGTACCCCTTATACCAACAATCTCTAATTCATCGCCAACCTTCACAACACCACGATTAATACGACCAGTAGCAACTGTACCACGTCCAGAAATCGAAAAAACATCCTCAACAGGCATCATAAACGGCTTATCTATCAATCGCTTCGGTGTCGGAATATAATCATCAACAGCAGCCAATAACGAACGAATCGAATCCTCTCCTATCGACTTATCCCGATCCTCAAGAGCTGCAAGCGCAGAACCCCTAATAATAGGAATATCATCCCCAGGAAATTTGTAATAAGACAACAATTCCCGTATCTCAAGCTCAACAAGATCAATCAACTCAGGATCATCAACCTGATCAACCTTGTTTAAATAAACAACCATCGCAGGAACACCTACCTGACGAGCAAGAAGTATATGCTCCTTCGTCTGAGGCATAGGACCATCCGCAGCAGAACAAACAAGTATCGCACCGTCAACTTGAGCAGCACCAGTAATCATATTCTTAACATAATCCGCATGACCAGGGCAATCAACATGAAAATAGTGACGCTTACTCGTACGATACTCAACATGTGTCGTCGAAATCGTTATACCTCGAGCCTTCTCTTCAGGTGCGCTATCAATCTGATCATAAGACTTGTATTCGCCATAATACTTCGTAATCGCCGCCGTTAATGTCGTCTTCCCATGATCAACATGACCTATCGAACAAAGACCAACATTATCCTGATCTCGTATAAACTCTTCCTTTGCCATTTTATTACCTATTATTACTATTTTTATATTTTACGTTAGCATATATTTAAAAAAATTCTTAAGGCTTTATCTACGACAACGCAAGCATTAAATTCTATCTTTTAAAATTAATAACCAACAAAAACAACCATTTCTAATAATAAAAATTGTTTTTATAAAAAAGCACAAAAATTAGTGGTAGCGAAGGAGGGACTTGAACCCCCGACACAAGGATTATGATTCCTCTGCTCTAACCAACTGAGCTACTCCGCCACTAAAATCAAAAAAACTCTTAAAAAATAATTCTATTAACTATCCCTGACATTATACATCTGTCAACCACAATGATGAACCAAAGATACTACAAATGCTATCTAATAATTTTCTAACTACATCCAAAACTATCATAATACTTAAAATGTCACCATATACAATATTAGGCAGCACAAGAACGCTTCAACAACATCTGCAAAGCCTTGGCTGTTTCTTCTAAAAATTGTGATCGTACGATAAAACCACCGCCCAAAATCTGAGCACCCTGATTAGGAGATGAATAAAAAACACAAGCTTGACCTGGAGAAATTCCTTCTTGACTATCATTAAAATCGACATAAACTTCTGCGTCATTACTGGTTATAGAAGCAGAGATAAGTTCTTCTTGAGTTGAACGAAGTTTTACAAAACATCTATATCCATTGGATGTTATATTCATGAAATCACCGTCACCTAACCAATTTACTTCTCGCAAATAAACTCTCTTTATTTTTAAAGCTTCTTTTGGGCCAACAATGACTTGCGCAACACGAGCATCAAGATAAACAACAAAAAGAGGCTCCCCTGTTGCCACACCAAGACCACGCCGCTGCCCTATCGTATAATTCATAATTCCCTGATGACGACCCAACACTCTACCATCCAAATGAACAATATCACCTTCCGTAATCGCATCTGGCCTTAACTTAGCTACTATATCAGAATACCTTCCTGTCTGTACAAAACAAATATCCTGACTATCTAATTTTTCAGCTACCTCCAGATTCATTTCTCTGGCCAAACAACGAATATCCTCTTTTCTCATTTCACCAAGAGGAAATCGCAAATAATCAACCTGTTCTTGTGTCGTCGCAAATAAAAAATAACTTTGATCACGCTCAAGATCCACCGAACGACATAATATACGCCTACGTTTTCCTTCTGCCCCAATAGAAGAATATGAATTTATATAATGACCCGTTGCCAAAGCATCTGCTCCCAACTGACGCGCCACAGAAATAAGATCCACAAATTTTACAGTTTGATTACAAGAGACACAAGGAATAGGAGTATCACCAGAAAGGTAGCTTTCAGCAAAAGGAGTTATAACCTCATCATGAAAGCGCTGCTCATAATCAAGAACATAATGAGGTATCCCAATAACATGACATACCTGACGAGCATCATTTATATCTTGACCTGCACAACAGGAACCTTTCTTTTTAAAGGCTTTTCTATCATTATATAACTGCAATGTAACACCGATAACATCATATCCTTTACGTTTAAGCAAACCAGCAGCTACAGAAGAATCAACACCTCCTGACATAGCAACAACAACACGGGTATCTTCTGGCTTCTTATCAAAATCCAAGCTATTCATACATCAAACCCTACACAAAGAAACAATATTCCCCATTACAGAATGATACTACCGAATACGATTTATCCCAATCATTCTCTTTAAACGAAGAGACTCAAGCTTTAAAAATTAATCAACATTAAATCTAAACCGTTTAGCAAACAAAATTGAAGGATGAGATATTAGCTTAACCAGAACATTATCAGAAACAGGATCATCCACATAAAGCAATGCTAGGGCATTACCAGTTTCTTTTTCACGACCCAATTGAAAATTCGCAATATTTACACCAAAATCTCCTAATACATTCCCTATATATCCAATAGTACCCGGAACATCTGTATTAACAATGTAAACCATATGGCGCCCTATATCAGCTTCAAGATGTATATTCTGAATTTTAATAAGTTTGGGCTTAGAATTTGCAAAAATTGTTCCTGCAACGGAATAGGTAGACTTTTCTCCTCTTACAATCAATGCAATATACCCATCCCAAATACCGCTTTTACCACGTTTTATCTCTGAAAAAACGATTCCTTTTTCCTTGATTATCAAAGGAGCAGAAACCATATTGACTTCTTCCATCCATACGCGTGTTAACCCTGCCAAAGCAGCGCTACTCAATGCTTTGGTATTCATATTAACAGTAGAGCCATCATATATAATTTCAATTTTTTTAATTGGCTCTTCTATCAATTGCCCAACAAAAGACCCAAGATAATCAGCAAGTCGAATAAATGGCTTTATTAAATGAGCTTCTTCAGGAGTAATAGAGGCCATATTAATAGCATTCGAAATCACTCCCTGCGTCAAATATGCAGACATCTGATGCGCTAACTGAAGCGCAACTTTTTCTTGTGCTTCCACGGTTGAAGCACCAAGATGCGGTGTACAAACAACATTTTTCAAACCAAACAAAGGACTTTCCAAAGCTGGTTCCACTTCAAAAACATCAAATCCTGCACCAGCAACATGACCAGATTGTATTGCTGCTGCCAATGCACTCTCGTCCACCAATCCACCACGTGCACAATTAATAATACGAACTCCTGGTTTAGCCATTGATAAAGTATCCGCATTCAAAATATTGCGGGTCTTATCGGTAAGAGGAACATGCAAAGTGATAAAATCGGATTGAGCCAAAAGCTCTTTAAGCTCTTCTTTTCTAATCCCCATTTCTGCAGCTCGCTCCTTAGAAAGAAAAGGATCAAAAGCGATAACTTTCATTTTAAGACCAAGAGCACGAGAACAAACAATTGATCCAACATTACCTACACCTATAACCCCCAATGTCTTACCAAAAATCTCTGAACCCATAAATTTAGATTTTTCCCACTTACCCTGTTTAGTAGAAAAATCAGCATCAGGTATTTGACGGGCAACCGCAAACATCAAAGCAAGAGTATGTTCAGCAGTTGTAATGGCATTCCCAAAAGGCGTATTCATAACAATAACACCACGACGTGACGCAGATGCAATATCAATATTATCAGTACCAATTCCTGCTCTACCAACAATTTTAAGTTTATTTGCAACAGAAAATAACTTATCTGTTACCTTTGTAACAGAACGAACAGCAAGACCATCATAATTGCCAATAATCTCAGCAAGCTTGACTTTATCCTTACCTACTTCTGGCTGAAAATCCACTTCAATACCATAATCACGAAACACCTGCACAGATGCCAAAGACAATTGATCAGACACAAGAACACGAACTACCATTGGTGACCCCTTAATAAATAATATTTTTACGAAAAAGTTTTAAGGAATGAATTTTTCTGCGTAAAAAAAGCCCAAACAAACCAATCACACAATAACAAAAGATCATCTCGATTAACCGTTGCTCCTGTCCATACACGAAACCCAGGAGGAGCATCACGATACGAGCCAATATCAAAAGCAACTCTTTCTTTTTCCAAAAGAGAAACAACAGACTTGGCAAAAGCAGCCTGGGCAGTAACACCCAAACAAACAATATCAGGATCAACAATCTTCATACAAACAGATGTATTAGAACGTGTCTCCAAATCAACAGCAAGATTTTCAATCCAATCATTTTGCAGAATAAAACGATACAAAACATCTGCGTTTTCATCAGAACGCTTTATAAAAGCATCAAGACCGCCTATACTTTGACACCACAACAACGCATCAATATAATCCTCAACGCATAACATAGAAGGGGTATTGATTGTTTCTCCTGAGAATAACCCTTCAATTAACTTCCCTTTCTTGGTCATACGAAAAATCTTGGGCAAAGGCCAAGTCGGCTTATAACTCTCAAGTCTCTCAACAGCACGAGGTGACAAAACAAGAATACCATGCCCCCCTTCACCACCCAAAACCTTCTGCCAGGAAAAAGTGATAACATCGAGCTTTTCAAAATCAAGAGATTGAGCAAAAACCGCAGAAGTTGCATCACAGATAACCAACCCTTTACAATTGCTGGGAATAAAATTGGCATTCGGAATACGCACCCCAGAAGTAGTCCCATTCCAAGGGAAAACAACATCACGATCAAAATCTATCTTAGAAAAATCTGGCAACTTACCGTAAGGAGCTTCAAATATCCGAACATCAGGAATTTTTAACTGCTGAACAATATCTGTAACCCAGCCTGACCCAAAACTTTCCCATGCCAGAACATCAACACCACGAGCTCCCAATAAAGACCATAGAGCCATTTCAACAGCTCCTGTATCGGAAGCAGGAACAATAGCAATACGATAACTATCCGGTATCCTTAAAACATCACGCGTTAGATCTATAGCCCTTTTGAGCTTTGCTTTACCATCAGTAGAACGATGAGAACGACCAACAACAGCACCTTCTAATGCTGATAACGACCAACCAGGACGTTTTGCACATGGGCCAGAAGAAAAAAAAGGAGAAGTTGTCCTAGAAGTAGGCTTGCTTTTTATATTTAACATTTTGCTACCCTTTCAGATACGCGCCTTTCGTTAGGGAAAGGTGTCCTGAAAATACTTATATTTAAATTACACTCAAATAGCAACATTTTTCTTGTATCTGCAAACAATCAAAAATAAAGATATTTTTTTAAAGCATTTTTTTATTAAAAGCTTTCTCTTAGCTCTCATAAACCTTGATGATCCTATAAAAATATTTATCGTTCTGTAAGTTTCAGCTCAATACGACGATTAGCAGCGCGTGCCTCAGGAGTAAATCCTTCAACAAGAGGCTGATACTCTCCAAAACCAGCTGCAACAAGACGCTTGGCTGGAACTCCTTTACTCAAAAGATATTTGACAACAGAAACAGCTCGTGCAACTGATAATTGCCAATTATCAGCATATTTTCCATTACTGGACAAAAAAGGAGTATCATCTGTGTGGCCATCCACGCGAAGAACCCAATTGATTTCTGGAGGAATTTCCTTATTCAACTCAAGAACTGCCACAGCAAGATGATTCATTTCATTTTTACCAGCATCATTCAAATCACTTATCCCAGGCGGAAACAAAACCTCAGATTGAAAAACAAACCGATCCCCTACGACTCTAATATCATCCCGTTTTGAAAGAATCTCTCTCAAACGCCCAAAAAAATCAGATCGATACCGATTTAATTCCTGAACCCGCTGAGCAAGAGCAATATTAAGTCGACGACCTAAATCAGATATCTTCCCCTGATTTTGCTTATCCTTAGATTCAGAAGCCTGTAAAGCAATTTCTACGGCTCTAATTTGCGCTCGTAACGCTGCAATTTGCTGATTAAGAATCTCTATCTGATTGATTGACTTCTTTTTCTCAGCTCCGGGCTGATTTTCAACAGAAGCTCCCCCTTTTTGAGCTGAATCAAGCATCTGTCGCAAACGAGAACGCTCGCCTTCTGACTCAGAAAGAGAAGCTCTAAGATTTTGAAGTGAGTCCTCTATATTATGCTTCTCTGATCGCTCAAGACTAAGAATCTGAGTTAATTCTTCAATTTGGCTATATAAACGCGACAGAACCTTATCTCTACCATTAATTTCTCGGTTAAGAATGAATTGAGCAACAACAAATACAGTCAACAAAAACATAATTGCCATTAGCAACGTTGTCAAAGCATCAACAAAACCAGGCCAATAATCAACAACCCGCTCACTACGGCGCCGACGAGAAGATAGAGCCATTACTCACCCCTAATTCCATTGTTGTCTTTTCCATGACGTTGTTCTATCAATCGCTCTATCATACGGCACATAGAACGAGACTCATCTCGCTGAACCTCAACCCAATTTCGCAACATCTGCTGCTCTTTACGCATGTTCTTTACTAATGCCTGCACACCTTCTGCTAAAGCAGACATGGCAGTAGCTGAGCGTTGTTGTCCGACAGCATCTGGAGCCACCTGCGAAAGAAGTTCTATGATACGCCTCATTTCTTCTGAAAAGCCTATAGAAGACATCTCAGTATTTAAAGTGTTCTTTTCAAATGAAACATCAGAAAGCTGTGACAAGGTATTTTCTAGCTCTGTATAAAAACGACCCTGTGCACGACCGGCTTGTAAATCCAAAAAACCAAGAATCAAGGAACCAGATAACCCGAGCAAGGAAGAAGAAAATGCCGACCCCATACCAGAAAGAGGAGCAGATAAACCTTGCTTAAGAGATGACAGTATATCCGCACTATCGTGCCCACCAACATCAAGCGACTGGATAACTGAATTGATTGAAGTTATCGTATCAATTAATCCCCAAAAAGTTCCTAAAAGACCTAAAAAGACAAGAAGACCGACAAGGTAGCGCCATGTATCCCTTGTCTCATCAAGACGCGATGAAACAAAATCAAGAATATTACGTACGAGAACTAACGGCAAAGGTTTCTTGGGATAAATTCCAACAAGAAGCCGTGTAGGACTCAAAAACTTGCTTACTAAAAAGAAACGATCTGCATATCGAACATTACCAGATAAAAAATTGTTAAACCAACGCGATTCTTTACCTAAAGAAAGCAAATTACTGATAACCAGAAGGATACCAATCAACATAACAGAAATAATTAAAGTATTAAGACCAGGATTATGCATAAATGCAACCTGAACGCGACGAAACAAGATAGCTACCAAAAAAGACACAATGATCAAAAACAAAAATATCGTCAACAAAAACGGTGCTGGGCTAAAAAACAATCGAAGACTGCCTCTATTTTCTAAAATTTCTTCGTTTTTTTCTTGAGTAAACTGACTTGAATTTTTCATACCCCAGCAACCTCCTGTGTTTTACTTAATCTTTTCCATAAAAGAAGCACCAAAGAAAAAGAAACCATTGCTCTCCTAATTAGTCTCAAGATCAAAACCTATAACTTGAAGAAGCGCTTTATGGATATGCTGATTACCAGCAACAATTTCACCTGTTTTAAACATCATATTATTACCAGAAAAATCAGTAGTAAATCCCCCTGCTTCACGAATAAGAAGAATTCCTGCTGCAATATCCCACGGAGCAAGACCCTTTTCCCAAAAACCATCAAAACGACCAGAAGCAACATAAGCAAGATCAAGAGAAGCAGCACCAAAACGGCGAATACCAGAAACTTCTTGCATAACCCGACTTAATTGCTTTAAAAAGTAATCATGATTTCCATGTCCAAGATGAGGCACACCACAACAAATCACAGAATCTAGAAGGTACCGTCGAGTAGCAACACGTAAACGGCGATCATTAAGAAAAGCTCCCGCACCACGCTCAGCAGTATAGAGCTCATCTGTAATAGGATTAAAAATAACAGAAGCAACGATTTCTTTATGACGTTCCAGAGCGATAGAAACAGCAAATTGTGGAATCGCATGTAAAAAATTTGTAGTACCATCCAATGGATCAACAATCCACCGGTTCACGCCATCAGAACCTAAAATCTCTTTTTCTTCTTCTCCCAGAAATCCATATGCAGGACGAGCATGCATCAATTCATCGCTAATAATCTTTTGGGCTTTTAAATCAGCTTGTGAAACGAAATTAGCTGGTCCTTTTAAGGAAACCTGAAGATTCTGGACTTCACCAAAATCACGCGACAACGACTTGCCAGCTTTCAAAGCTGCATCAACCATGACATTTAAAAGAGCAGAACGAGCCATACAGTTAATTCCTTAATTGAATAAAAATAACATTTCAAAAAGTAAAAGATATCAGATAAAAACATAAACAGGATATACAAATATGTGCGTTCTTAAATTTTTATATCTCATGAATAAAAACTGAGTAATTCAGGATATGCTTAAGGAATGCGCAGCAATAAAAGAGTCTGCTTTTTTTACTCCAAGATTTTGTAAAATATCAGGAACACCAACATAAAAACCTTCTAATATTGGATCATTCAGACCTGCCTTACGGGACAGTACATACCATTTTACAGCTTCAACGAGATCAGGCTTTGTTCCAAGAGCATTAAAATACAAATACGCCAATCTATTCTGAGCCAAAACATTCCCTCGATTAGCGGCAATAGAAAGCCATTCAAAGCCTTTCTTATAATCACGCTCACCTCCAATACCATTAATAAACCAAAGACCCATATCCAGCTGCGCAGTATCAAAACCAGCCTTTGCAGCTCTCATCATCCATTGGCGAGACAGCTTTTTCTTTTCTTCTGGTAATTGAGGTAAACTATTATAAATACAAGCAACAGCATACTGAGCATCTACTATTCCTTGTTTTGCTGCTTTCTCGTAATAAGATAAAGCCAACTCAAGACCTTTATGTCCAGGATTTTCCTTAACAAGGATTTGAGCATAGTTAAATTGTGCAGAAGCATCATTCTTATCTGCAGCCTTCTTAATAAAAGCATACCCACGCTCTTTATTACGCTGAACATCTTTCCCATTAATAAGAATAAATGCATATCTTAACATAGCCGCAGGATCACCAGCTTCAGCAGCCTTTTCATACCAGAAAGCAGCCTGTTTTATATTACGTTTTACACCCAAACCTTCACCTAGAATCAATCCTACCAAAGTCTGTGCAGAAACATTGCCTTTCTCTGCATATTTTAAAGCCTTATCGAGCGCCGTAAGATATAAACCACGCTGAAATGCAGCATAAGCGTCATCAAAAGTCTCATTACTAGAACTTACACTTGACGAAATATTTTTATCGATCAGCGTCCTTGAAGGATCAAAAGCATTATCCTGAAGAGATGGCATAAGGAGATCAAAGGGATTAATCGTATTGATATAACTTCTTGGAACAACAGAAAAATTAACAAAAGGGGGAGCCATCAATGCATTATTGGCGTTAATTTGCTCTGTCACCGCAAAGAACGACATTACAACCACAATGCCAAAAGCTCTTGTCGATAGTTTTTTTTCTTCCATAAAAGTATGATCTTTTTTTCTCAACATTCTGAAAGCTTCTCTCTGAAAGCTTCTCCATGATCTTTTTGCTCCATGTACTACAACATATCACAAAATATAATCAAAACATGCTCATCCAAGAAAAATTCTCCTTTTTTCTTTTAAAACTTAATCAACTTGTTGCACTGCATAAAAAATTATAACTTATAATATAAGTATCCTTCTTTACAAACGACATTAAAATATTATCACTTTGTTTGTAAAAAACAGAAAATAATAACCATGTAATATTCCTGTAAAAGAATTTAGAGAATATTTTAATATAAAGTATGTCTATATTTTAAATATATGATAATGTATGCCCTTTCTAATATTGATAACAAGTAAAATTATGAATTCACAGTCATGATATTAATTGTTTAAGAGCAGATTAATGTAACGTATTATTAAGGAAAGCTTGATGGTTGAAAGTCCTCCTATAGCTATTGTAATGGGAAGCCAATCTGACTGGAAAATCATGAAAGAAACTGCTGACATGCTTGATATTCTTGGCATTAATTATGAAGCACGTATTATTTCAGCACATCGCACACCTGATCGTTTGATAAATTTTGGTAAAAGTGCCTATACAGAAGGTTTTAAAGTGATTATTGCAGGAGCAGGAGGTGCCGCTCATCTTCCAGGAATGCTTGCCTCCATAACATCTCTTCCTGTCTTAGGAGTCCCTATTCCATCACAAACACTCTGCGGACAAGATAGTTTGCTATCCATTGTACAAATGCCTGCCGGCATACCTGTAGGAACCATGGCTATCGGTAAAGCTGGAGCAATCAATGGAGCCCTGCTAGCAGCAGCAATTCTAGCTCTCGAAAATACAGATATTGCTGATCGTCTGGATGATTGGCGTCTCAAACAAACATCATCAGTAGCTGAATATCCAACGGACGATTTTTTATGAAATCAGATACCATTGGAATCGTTGGAGGTGGTCAACTGGCACGTATGCTGGCAATGGCAGCTGCACGCTTAAATTTTCGTATTATCATTCTGGAACCCAACCCCTCATGTCCTGCGGCCCAAGTTGCAAACAAACACCTCGTTGCCAATTATGACGATTTAGATGCATTAGATGAATTTTCCCGTCTTTGCAAAATTGTAACTTATGAATTTGAAAACATTCCTATACAAGCAACACATTATCTGACAACACGTCTTCCTGTTTATCCATCACCAGAAGCTCTAAAAATTTCCCAAGATCGTCTTTTCGAAAAGTGCTTTTTCAGAAATTGTGGTATCAATACCGCTCATTTTTATGAAATCAATTCACAATCAGATATAGAAAAAAAACTAGCTGATTTTACAGGTAAAGGTATATTCAAAACAAGACGCATGGGATATGATGGCAAAGGACAATATCTATATCATTCTGATGAATCTTTGGAGAAAATTTATTCTTCTCTTGGCAATAACCCACTAATATTTGAAGAATTTGTGCCTTTTAAATGTGAAATTTCTATTATTGCTGCACGCTCTGTCAATAATCTTATTACTTATTATGATCCAATAGAAAACACACATGATCAAGGGATTCTTAAAACCTCAAAAGTTCCGGCCAATATAAACAGTACAACGATCACCGCTGCTTATAAAGCAGTTGAAAAGATCCTTATTGCCCTTAATTATATTGGGGTTCTCTGTGTAGAATTTTTTATCACAGATGATGAAAGATTAATTGCCAATGAAATGGCTCCACGTGTTCATAATTCCGGGCATTGGACAGAAGCTGCCTGCGTCGTTTCACAATTCGAGCAACATATTCGCAGCATCAGCAATCTTCCTCTCGGGAAAACTTCTCGTCATTCAGATTGCATCATGCATAATATCATTGGGAATGAAATCAATACCGCCACTGAGTGGCTCAAGCACGATTCTGCTTTTATTCATCTTTATGGAAAGTCAGAAGCATTACCGCGTCGAAAGATGGGACACATCACACAAATTTTTTCTCTTCCAAAAAAATTTTAAAGCTCTGGAAGCGCATCAAAAAATATAGATCATCATTGTCTCTGTTGACAAAAATAAAATAGCCAGTTAGTTTTAATTTTTATAGCGTTTATAAATTTTTTGTATGGATCAAACAAAATGAAAATAAGAAATTCTCTCAGAGCTGTTAAGACACGGCATCGTTTAAATCGACTTGTTTACCGCAAAGGCCGTATTTATATCATCAATAAATTAAATCCACGTTATAAGGTACGTCAAGGATAAAAGAAACAATTCATCTTTACATAGAATTATACAATAATACAACAAAACATTTTTTATAATGAAAATAGTAATTACGTATCAAGGTTTTATTATTTATAGTTTTTTGTTATAAATTCTTAAAATTTATTGGCTAAAAATAGAATTCCATGCAGAATAATAATTCTGATCTTTCAGGATTACAAAAAACAATATAATAAGCGATGACATCATCAATCCGTATGCTATGGAAACAATCCAATCCAGTAAAGGACGGTTGTACCCATTATTCCAAGAATTAATAATTGATGCACATACGATAGTATAAAGAATAATAAAAATAATAAAACTGCTGATAGGAAAACTGGCACAAACAGCAGGAGCATCAAAGAGATTCATCCTTTTCTCCATTCAGTGTAGTTGTTACTAAAAATACGGTATACACCTATAAAGATAAAAGTTTTTCAGTTAAGAAACTTGAATATACCATGATGTCGTTATAAAAATTTAAAGTATAAGTTTTTATATTATTGTTTTCTTCATAATAAAATCTTTGTAATTTTTGAAAAGAATGCCACATTTTTATAATAAAATATTTCTTAATGATGTATAATGCCTAATCATGCAAATAAAAACCCTTAAAAAATTTTTAAAAAAAATCATTAAAGCTATATATATATACTTGTTATATATCTATAAGAAAAAAACATTTATATTTTTTATAAATGTTTAATCAGATTGTCTCAATATTATTCTTTATAAGAAAATTATTCTGAATCAAACCAATCATAATACTATTTAAAATAGAATTTTCTTAATTACTCTTGACTTTTTAAGTTAATAAGCCGAAAATAAACTTATGACAGAAAATATAGTAAAAAAAGATTCTTCTTCAAAAAAAGGAAGCGTAAAAAAATCAACTCCTAATAATGAAAATAATGTAGAAAATCTATTTTTAAAAATAGAAAAGCTTTTTGATACTGTTGCTACCAAAGAAGATATTGCACGTTTACATGAAGATGTATCAAATATAAACAACAAACTTAGCTTAGATCATTCAAAAAAAAATATATGTTGTATGAAGGAAATGATTTCTAATAATGTTTCATTAATAAAAAAAGCTATTTGTAATCTTATAAGCTGTATTAAAAGCTATCTAAAAAAATAATATATCAGTCTTTATGACGCTAATAAGCATGTACTTTTAAAAAGTAAAGTTATAAAAATTGATGTAAAAAATCTTATTAAAATGTTTTTTAAACTTTTTAATTCCTAATATCTTCTTCAAGTTTTGCTTTTTTTAACTCTACAGAATCTCCGCAACCACAAGATGAAATTTGATTTGGATTACAAAATTTAAATCTAGAATGAAGGCGAGTAACTTCAAAATCAAGCTCTAAACCAATCAAATAAAGCAAAGAAGAAGAATCAATCCATATTTTTGCACCATCTTTCTCAACCATATCATCTTTGCTATCTGGTGTAGTTACCAGATTAATGGTATACTCCAACCCTGCACAACCACCTTTTTTAATTCCAATACGAATTCCTTGCACAGAAGGCTCTGCATTGTTAACAATCTCATTAACACGAGATACGGCAGCATCTGTAATGGTTATTACATTGCCACTTACCATCATACTCTCTCCAAAATTTTATTTTTTAATAACCCATTATACCATAACCACATGAGATATCAATAATAGCCAATAGCAACTTGTGCCTCCTCTGACATACGATCTGATGTCCATGGAGGATCAAATGTCATAGAAACTTCTACTCCTGAAATACCTTCTACTGTACTTACTGCATTCTCTACCCATTTAGGTATTTCACCTGCAACAGGACATCCAGGAGAAGTCAGCGTCATCAATATTTTAACTAATCGATTATCATCAATATCAATTTTATAAATAAGTCCAAGTTCAAATACATCAGCCGGTATTTCTGGATCATAAACTGTCTTTAAAGCAGAAATAATATTGTCAGAAATTGTAGCTAACTCAGCCTCTGGAATAGATAACACAGTATTATTTTTATAATCTTCTGTGTCTTGTTCATCCTTTAAGATCTTATCAAGACTGTCATCAATACCCATTATCAGAAAACCCTAATTAAAAACATGAAGAGCATATTCCAAAGATTCAATAAGTTTATCAACCTCTTCATGAGTATTATACATCGAAAAAGAAACCCGACAAAGAGAATTTATCCCTAAAAATTTCAGGAGCGGCTGCGCACAATGTGACCCGGACCGAACAGCAATACCTCTCTTATCCAACAACATTGCAAGATCATAAGAATGAATCTTTCCTAACTGGAAAGAAAAAATACCGGCTCTTTCTGAAGCATTACCTACTAAATGACAAGCACTCATTGACATTAAACGTTCCTTGACATAGGCTGCTAATTTTTCTTCATAATCAAAAATACTATCTCGACCAATAGATTCTATATAATCCAAGGAAGCACCAAGAGCTATAGCCTGCACAATCGGAGGAGTTCCTGCTTCAAACCGATATGGAGGAAGATTATAGGAAATGCTGTCTTGATCAACTTCAATAATCATCTCTCCACCGCCCATAAAAGGTCTCATTTCCTGAAGACGATCTTCCTTGCCATAAAGCACTCCAATACCTGATGGACCATAAAGCTTATGTCCAGTCATTGTATACCAATCACAATCAAGATCACGAACATCAAGTGGAACATGCACAGCTCCTTGGCTGCCATCAACTAAAACAGGAACTCCATGCTCATGTGCAATACGACAGATATCCTTAATAGGCACCTTTGTTCCTAGAACATTCGAAACATGCGTGATTGCAACTAATTTTGTACGCTCTGTTAAAGATTTTGTAAATTCCTCTATATCTAGGACACCATTACTATCTACTGGAATCCAAATCAATTTAGCTCCACAACGCTCTCGTAAAAAATGCCACGGAACAATATTCGAATGATGCTCCATAATAGATAAAACAATTTCATCACCCTCACGAATATTTTCCATCCCCCAACTATAAGCAACGGTATTAATTGCTTCTGTAGAAGATTTTGTAAAAACAATTTCTTCGGGAGAAGAGGTATTCATAAAACGACAAACTTTACCACGCGCAGCTTCATAGGCTTCTGTTGCTGCGTTAGACAAAAAATGTATTCCACGATGTACATTAGAATATTCCTGGCAATAAACTTTAACTATCGTGTCAATCATTACCTGGGGTTTTTGAGCAGAAGCGGCATTATCAAGGTAGATGAGAGGTTTTCCATAAATTTTTTGTGCCAGTATAGGAAAATCTTGACGTATCGCTTGAATATCATAAGTCATAACTCTATTTCTCTAACCACAAGGAAAAGATGTTCTCTACTGCTTCAATTAATTGCGGATCTTCTAAATCAGAGAGAATTTCAATAATAAACGCATGAATTAACAAAGAACGAGCTTTACATTCTGGGATACCTCGAGCCATGAGATAATAAAGATGACGATGATCAATATCAGAAATTGTTGCCCCATGACCACACTGAACATCATTTGCAAAAATTTCCAGTTCTGGCTTGACAGAAAAACTTCCTTTATTTGAAACCAACAAAGAATTACATGCCATACGAGCATCTGTTCTCTGAGCATCACGCGCAACACGTATCATCCCTTGAAATACACCATTCGCTTGATCCAATACCACATTCCGAATTATCTGTGAAGAACGTGTATCAATCGTATTATGATGCAAAACTACAGAAAGATCATTATGCGTTTCATTCCTCAACAAATTAATGCCTCGCAACATCATCCCAGAATCTTTACCGTTAATATCCAGAAAAATTTCCTGTCGAACTAAAGAACCGCCTGCATTAATAACAACGAGTTTTAGGGATGCTTCTTTTTCCAAGATAATCCTTAATTGTCCAAGATGAACATCATCTTTACCTTGTTGTTGTATCATTACCCAAACAACTTCTGCGCCAGCTCCAACTCTTATTTCTGAAATTGAGGAGACAAAACTATTATTAGTTGTCATTGCTCTATGACGTTCTATAAAAGTTGCTTTTGACTTCGCTCCAAATCTCACAGAAAACCGAACATGTGCTTGCCCACCTGCATATAAAGATTGCAATTCTATTGGTTTCAAAAAGCAAGAATTATCTGGAATATGAATAACATAACCATCTTGGACGAATATTCCATTAACGTATCCAATAGCATCATGTTGACCAAGAGATGCCAGATTTTCTACTGCTTTACCATTCTCTAGAAACTGAGAAAAACGATCAATATTGATTCCAGTTATTTTAGTATCATAGGCTTTTCCCTGTTTAACAAAAAGTTGGTAACTATCTTTTACCAAACAATCAGGTACTAGATTATCAAAACTGAATTCTTTGTCTTCTGGAAGGGATTTTAATAATGTCTTTAGATTAGTATAATGCCAAAATTCAACTTTTGGTGTTGGAAACCCTTGATTACAAAAATCCTGAAATAAACGATTACGCACTGCCAACACATCCTGATTACCGGGAAGCATCTGATGGCACGTATTGTACTTTGAAATCAACATCTTCTCTAGGTCTGTCAAGAAGGTTCCCACTCTTTATTAAACCCTTCTTTCATTTCCAGAAACAGAATTTGCGTCTTTTATGACCCCAGAATAACCGTTCTTTTCAAGCTCCAGAGCAATATGAGCATTACCTGTTTTAATAATTTTGCCAGCATAAAGAACATGAACAGTATCTGGAACAATATATTGTAGCAATCTTTGGTAGTGAGTAATAATAATAAATGTACGATCAGGATCACGAAGAGCATTCACTCCATCAGCAACTATCCTTAAAGCATCAATATCTAACCCTGAATCTGTTTCATCAAGAATACATAATTTTGGTTTTAATAAACTCATCTGCAACATTTCAACACGTTTTTTCTCTCCACCAGAAAAACCAAAATTAAGTGGACGCTTGAGCATATCCATATCAATCTTCAGATCACTGGCAGCACTTTTAACATAGCGTATAAAATCAGGAGTTGAAAGCTCATCTTCATTGCGAGCTTTTCGCTGTTCATTCATCGCTACTTTTAAAAATTGCATCGTTGGAATACCTGGAATTTCTACCGGATATTGAAAAGCTAAAAAAATACCACTTATAGCACGCTCAACAATATCCATATCGAGGATACTTTTATTTTTATACAAGATGTCTCCACCCGTAACCTCATAATCCTTATGACCCGAGAGAACATAAGAAAGCGTTGACTTACCTGATCCATTCGGCCCCATGATTGCAGCAACCTCACCGGCTTTTACCCGCAGATTGAGTCCACTAATAATCTCTGTATCCGTTTCCAGAATTTTGGCATACAGATTTTTAATTTCAAGCATCTTTTCTTTCCATATAATCGTAAGATAGGTATATAATATATTAAAATTGTATTAACCAACCGATCCTTCTAATGAGATATCAATAAGCTTTTGCGCTTCAACAGCAAACTCCATAGGAAGCTTTTGTAATACTTCTTTTACAAAACCATTGACAATTAACGCTATTGCTTTTTCTTCAGGAATACCGCGTTGTAAACAATAAAACAAATGTTCATCAGAAATTTTTGAAGTCGTCGCTTCATGCTCAAAATTACATGATGAATTCTTTGCTTCAATATAAGGAACAGTATGCGCTCCGCATTTATCTCCGATTAACAAACTATCACATTGCGTAAAATTACGAGCACCAGTAGCTCGACGATGACCCAAAACTTTACCACGATACGTATTATCAGAAAAACCAGCAGCTATTCCTTTAGAAATAACCCTACTGGTTGTATTCTTAGCAAGATGTATCATCTTGGTACCACTGTCTATCTGCTGGAATCCGTTGGAAATAGCGATAGAATAAAATTCCCCAGAGGAACCTTCACCACGCAAAACACAAGAAGGGTATTTCCAGGTAATCGCTGATCCAGTTTCTACTTGAGTCCACGAAATCTTTGCTTTCTTACCACGACAATCTCCTCGTTTGGTAACAAAATTATAAACGCCGCCTTTACCTTCCTTATCTCCTGGATACCAATTTTGAACTGTAGAATACCTAATTTCCGCATTATCAAGAGCAACCAATTCAACAACTGCTGCATGAAGTTGATTTTCATCACGCTGCGGTGCTGTACAACCTTCCAGATATGAAACATACGAACCTTCTTCAGCAATAATCAGTGTTCGCTCAAACTGTCCTGTATTTTTTTCATTAATCCGGAAATATGTTGAGAGCTCCATAGGGCATCGAACTCCCTTCGGAACATAAACAAATGAACCATCTGTAAAAACTGCCGAATTAAGTGCTGCATAAAAATTATCTGATACCGGAACAACTGAACTTAAATATGTTTTGACAAGTTCTGGATGTTTCCGAATTGCCTCTGATATTGACATAAAAATTACGCCAGCTTTTTTTAATTCTTCTTTAAAAGTTGTTACAATTGAAACAGAATCAAAAACAGCATCAACGGCAACTTTAGAAGTTTGTACTCCAGCAAGAATTTCCTGTTCCCGCAAAGGAATTCCCAATTTTTTATAGGTTTCAAGAAGTAGCGGATCAACTTCATCAAGTGATTTTGGTCCAGTAAAATTCTTAGGAGCTGCGTAATAATACAGTGAATTAAAATCAATCCTGGGATACTGAACACGTGCCCAATCAGGTTCTTTCATTTCTAACCAAAGATGATACGCATGAAGACGCCATTTCAGCATCCATTCCGGTTCATCTTTCTTTGAAGATAAAAAACGAATGATATCTTCATTGAGACCCTGAGGAGCCTTCTCAACCTCAATATCCGTTTTAAACCCATATTTATATTGATCAACATCAATTTTCTGAACTTGATGTATCGTTTCTCTTACTGCTACCATAACAATTGTTGACCTTACAAAAGGTAAGCCTTAATTTAAAACCTCTTCAAGAAGTTTGACAAAAAATAAAATAGGTTATTTTAACATGTTTAACTAAATAGAACTTATAGTAATATAATAAACTCAATTTTTTATTTAAGCAATATTTTAAAAATATTCTTCCTATTGTCATGGAAGACGTTTTACTATCTTTTCTAATACAGTTAAAAAAACATGAATATGTCGTTCTGATGTTGTAGGTCCAAGAGAAACACGTAAAGCTCCCTTGACTGTATCGTACCCCATTGCTTTCAATACATGGCTTGTCCCTACTTTTCCTGAAGAACATGCAGAGCCTGCAGAAACAGAAATTCCTTCAACATCAAAAGCAATTTGTAAAGTCTCCGCTTTTACATGAGGAAAAGTAAAAAACAGGTATTAGAAATGCGCGTTACATTTTCTCCATAAATGAGAACATCAGGAACAATAGCCTTCAAACCTTTTTCTAATTGTTCACGTAGTTCTGAAAGATACAAGGAACGTTCTCTAATCCCTTTTCCCATGGTCATAACTGCTGCAGAAAAACCACGAATAGCAGGAATATTCTCTGTACCAGCCCGATATCCATTTTCCTGACTACCTCCATGTAAAAGAGGCTTCGGCAATCGCATATTATCCCGTGATACCAATGCTCCTGCACCTATTGGACCACCAAGCTTATGAGATGAAATAATAAAAAAATCAGCATCTATCTCTTTAAAGGACAAAGGGATGCGACCAGCAGCCTGTACAGCATCAACAACAAGAATACCTCCATGTTTCTTAACAATTTTAGAAACTTCCCTTACTGGCTGAATAATTCCTGTTTCATTATTTACAAGCATGACTGCAATCATAGGAGCATAAGATAAAAAATTTCTACTTTCTAAGTTTCTAGAAAGAGCTTCAAGATCAATAACGCCTTCTGAGGTAACAGGTAATGTATAAACATGATTAACAGGGAATCTACCACCCTTAAGGATTGCAGGATGTTCTATTGCGGAAATATATAATGAATCAAGCCTTGTTAATTGACCTAAAATATAAAAATCAGGTGTCAAAACAAAATTAGCAGCTTCGGTTGCACTACTTGTAAAAATTACATTCTCTACTTTTGTGTCACAAAATTCTGCGAGTGCATGTCGTGCACACTCAAGATACTGACGTGATTTTCTTCCTTCTTGATAAATCGAAGAAGCATTACCAAATTCATTCAGTGCTTCTATAAAAACACTGCGCGCTTCAGGAAGCAATGGAGATGTTGCATTCCAATCCAGATAGATTCTCTTCTCAAACACAATAAAACCCCAATCTAAAAATCTCTCATACAGTTCTCTCTTGAAAAAGAGATCCTGATTGATCTATAACCTTTTACAGTTAGCAAAAGAGCAAAAGTTGATTATAACTCTTGCTTAAAAAAATTGACAAGAATCAATTTATCCTTGTTTGTTTTCTATTTTTTATAATAACGAGATTATTTATGCCTGAAGTTGTTTTTAATGGCCCTACTGGCCGTCTTGAAGGTCGTTACCAACCTTCAGAAGATAGCAATGCTCCTATAGCCTTGATTCTACATCCCCATCCCCAATTTGGAGGGACGATGAACAATCAAATTGTCTACCAACTTTTTTATATTTTTCAAAAACGCGGCTTCGCAACTTTAAGATTCAATTTTCGAGGTATTGGCCGTAGTCAAGGCATGTTTGATCATGGTGAAGGAGAATTATCAGATGCTGCATCAGCCCTTGATTGGGTACAAACCATGAATCCTGATTGCAAGCATTGCTGGGTTGCTGGCTATTCATTTGGAACATGGATTAGCATGCAATTATTAATGCGCCGACCAGAGATTAAAGGTTTCATTTCAGTAGCCCCCCAACCTAATATTTATGATTTCTCCTTTTTAGCACCTTGTCCTTCTTCAGGATTAATTATTAATGGAGATGCCGATAAAGTAACGAATGAAAAAGATGTCCTGGGACTTGTTGAAAAGCTGCAAGCTCAAAAAGGAATTCTGATAACTCATAAAGTAATCGCAGGAGCCAATCATTTTTTTAATGATAAAATCGATGAGCTCATCTCTGAATGTTCACAATATCTTGATGAACGACTGGCAGGAAAACTGATACCAAAACCACCACTGAAAAGAATTCGTTAAAAACAACCATCTACTGCAAAAATGATTTTGATACCAAACGCCTCATTTATACACCCTTTTTATTAAACTGAAGCGGTATTCAGTTGGAAAAGATATCCATGATCAAAAAGGAATTTCCTTAAGAGACATTTTTCCCTGATTTAGAACGAACATGTTCTGCAGGCGATTCAACCTCAAAGGAAATAACAGGTTTTTTATTTTCTTCTGTCTTTACCAAGAATTTTACAAGACCACCTTTTTTAAGATTACCAAAAAGAATTTCATCCGCCAAAGGCTTCTTGATATATTCTTGAATAACTCGTGCTAATGGCCGAGCACCCATTTGTTCATCGTAACCTTTTTCAGCAAGCCAATTAACGGCCTCTTCTGAAACATGAAAAGAAATATTTTTATCATGAAGTTGAAGCTCTAATTGCATTATAAATTTAAGAACAACTTTATGAATAACCTCTGGAGGCAGAGGTGAAAAAGTGACAATCGTGTCAAGACGATTCAAAAACTCAGGAGAAAACAATCTCTTCAAAGCTTCTTTATCTTCATCATTTCGCTTGGAGGAACTAAAACCAATTAAAGATTTTGACATTTCAACTACACCAGCATTAGTTGTCATAATCAAAATTGTATTACGGAAATTAATCTTCTTACCATTTTGGTCCGTAAGCATTCCATAATCCATAACTTGCAACAATATACTAAAAATATCAGGATGCGCTTTTTCAATTTCATCAAGCAAAACAACACTATGCGGATTCTGGTCAACACTATCTGTAAGAAGCCCTCCCTGATCAAAACCAACATAACCAGGAGGCGCCCCCAACAAACGAGAAACCGTATGACGCTCCATATATTCAGACATATCAAAACGTAAAAGTTTTACCCCTAAAAAAGAAGACAACTGTCTACTGACTTCTGTTTTCCCCACTCCTGTAGGACCAGAAAAAATATAGCAACCAATCGGCTTATTTGGTTCACGAAGGCCAGCACGAGCCATTTTAATCGAGCTTGAGAGAACTTTAATGGCCTCCTCTTGTCCATAAACAACTGAACCAAGTTCTTTCTCGAGATTCATCAAATCAAGTTCATCATCTTTAGAAATATTTCCCAAAGGGACTCTGGCAATAGAGGCCACCGTCATTTCAATATCTTTTTCAGTAATCAGTTTGCGACGCCGTGATAATGGCTGCAGTGCCTGTGCTGCTCCTGTCTCATCAAGAACATCAATTGCTTTATCTGGAAGTTTACGCTCTGTTATATAACGAACAGATAACTCTACTGCCGACTTAACCGCTTCCTGTGAATATCGTAAACTATGATAACTTTCAAAATAAGGCTTAAGGCCTTTAAGAATTTCAATAGCATCTTCAACAGAAGGCTCAGCAATATCAATCTTTTGAAACCGACGGAGTAACGCCTTATCTTTTTCAAAGAATTGCCGATATTCACTATAAGTTGTTGCACCAATACAACGAACATTTCCTGAAGAAAGAGCTGGTTTTAAAAGATTAGAAGCATCCATGGAATTACTTGAAGTCGCGCCTGCACCAACCAACATATGGATTTCATCAATAAAAAGAATAGCCCCAGAACAAAGCTCTATTTCCTTGATAACCTGCTTTAAACGTTCTTCAAAATCACCGCGATAACGTGTACCTGCAATTAAACAACCCATATCAAGTGAAAAAATCTTGGATTTTGCTAATGATTCGGGGACCTGACCATCAACAATCCGCTTAGCTAAACCTTCAGCAACTGCTGTCTTGCCAACTCCTGGATCACCAATATAAAGAGGATTATTTTTGAGACGACGGCATAAAACCTGAATCGTACGATTAATTTCAGTCTGACGACCGATTAAAGTATCTATTTTTCCTTGTTTAGCCTTCTCATTGAGATTAATACAATAAGCACTTAATGCATCCTGTGACTTGCGTATCCGCATTTCTCCATCACGCATAAATTCATTTTCAGAACTGAGATTTGTCATACTCTGAGATGAATGCCAATGGAAAAAATCAATATGCTTGCCAATACCGTGAGAAATAAAATTAACGGCATCATAACGTGTCATTTCTTGTTCTTGCAAGAAATAGGCGGCATGGCTTTCTCGTTCAGAAAAAATAGCTACCAAAACATTTGCACCTGTTATCTTGTTCTTTCCCGAAGACTGAACATGAATCACTGCTCTTTGAATGACCCTCTGAAAACCAGCTGTTGGCTTACATTCATCCTTATATTTCTTATTAACCAAGGAAGAAAGTTCATTATCCAGGTAATCTGTTAGAGATTTGCGCAAAACATCCAAATCAACATTACAAGCATGCATTACTGCTGCTGCATCTGTATCGTCAATTAATGCTAGCAAGAGATGTTCAAGCGTTGCATATTCATGACTGCGCT
Organism: Liberibacter crescens BT-1; assembly: GCF_000325745.1. Taxonomy (NCBI): domain Bacteria; kingdom Pseudomonadati; phylum Pseudomonadota; class Alphaproteobacteria; order Hyphomicrobiales; family Rhizobiaceae; genus Liberibacter; species Liberibacter crescens. The sequence continues at coordinate 957,382 of NC_019907.1, forward strand.
CATTTGCAAAAATCAACGCCTGATGCAATGCTTTTTCAAAATTTGATGAAAAAGTTGGCAAAATACAATCCTCACTGCTTTTCCATAATACATTGTAAAGGATGCTGATGTTGACGAGCGAAATTCATAACCTGATGCACTTTTGTTTCAGCAATTTCATAAGTGTAAACTCCACATTCACCAACTCCCTTTTGATGAACTTTTAACATAATCTGTGTCGCAAGTGCACGGTCTTTTTGAAAGAAACTCTCTAAAACATGAATCACAAACTCCATAGGAGTGTAATCATCATTTACAAGCAACACGGAATAAAGGCTTGGCTTTTGAAGTTTTGGATACGTCTTGGTGATAACAAAAGTATCTTGATCAAGATCCTCTTTTGAATTCTTATCACCTACCTGCATATAGACGAACGATCTTTCAATCATTTTTCTACTCCCCTTCCTTCCAGAAAAGATACACAAAAACCTGAAATCATATTCAAACTTCTCAATAAACTCCATTTTTTGTATGAAAAATTACTAACATTCTTTTCCAGATCATTTTACATATTTTTAAATGAACTAAAATGCCTTTTTAAAGGCATACTTTTACAAAAACGCTCAATCTATTATATTTTAAAGACATCTAATCAAAATTATACTTTTGAAAATTTAATACACTCATAATTACTTTTTCTTTGTAAAGATTTCAAAGGTCTTCTCGAAGGATAGCCATAGAAAAATTATAAGAAAGATCTCCATCTTCATTATCCTGATAAAGGACTCCAATAAATTCCGAGTTTGAAAATACTTCAGCAGAATCTGATTTATTAAGACGTGCTTTCACTGATATTTTAGGACCAAACAAACGTTTAAAATATGCATCTAATTTCTTAATCTCATCAACTTTCATCAAAAACTCCATCAAAAACATAACCTTACAAAGGTACTCACCTAAAAATACTTATTTCAATGCAAAAAAACAAATCTAACGACAGAAAATACCACGTGCACCTTATTAAAAACTCCCTTTACGTTATCAGTTATAAAAGTTTTATTATACAAGTCCATCTACAAGATTCTTATGTGATTTTATAAGAAAATCCAGAGCTCCCTGCTTAAAAATTTTATCTCCAACGGCAAGCATATGATCGCGACCACGAATATCAAGAAAACGACTACAAGGCATAAGTGAGTCAAGAGCTTCTGGAGATCCTGAAACCTCATCTTTAGATCCAACTGCAATCAATGTTGGAACATCAATACGCTGCATATCCTGAAAATAGAAAAGTTTGCAGATCATAGAAAGACAGGACGCAAGAGCGATAAGATTATTTTGTGTGTTTATGTGCTGAGCAAATTTTCTAAACATAATCCCTAAAGGATGACGAACATCTTGAAGAGAAGGCAAAAGAAAAGAATCTATGACAGGTTGCCAATCTATTACTTTTGGATCATACAGACCACTCCCCACACCACCAAGAATAAGAGAACGAACATGACAAGGGAAAAATAGAGCCATAGAAACCCCGATACGCGCACCCATTGAATACCCCATAATATGAGCAGTCCGAACTCCTAAATAATCAAGGAGATCAACAACATCAGAAGCCATGAGTGCTAAATTATAAGGAGAAGGATCCACAGGTTTATCACTATCCCCATGCCCAAGAATATCAAGGGCAATAACACGAAAACCTGAATCATGCAAAAATTTTATCCAGCCTGGAAAAAACCAATTAATTTTTAAAGACGAACAAAAACCATGAAGCAAAACAACCGGTGGGCTAGTTTTCTTTCCTATATCAAGAAATACTAGCTTAAAGCCTCGCCAACAAAAAAAATGTAAAAGTTTAATATTAAACAAAAGACATAATACCCAAAATTGTTTTCTACTGCTATTATATGAATTTATAGCAGATAAATAACAAGGAAGAAAGCATGAAAGATAATTGTATCCCTCATTTTCACAATGACAGAGGGTATAAATATATTGAAATAGGAGTTAAAGAGTTTATGTGCACAGGAGCTTCAAAACCTTTCGATCATCCACATATTTTTATTGATATGGGCGCAGAAAATGAAAAAATTTGTCCTTACTGCTCAACGTTATACCGGTTTAATCCCTCACTCAATGCACAAGAAACAATTCCTGCAGGCTGCACTTATACTCCATAAAAAATATACTCAAATATGTGTGAAAAGATAATCCGTAAAGCGCATTATAATCCTTCCATAGCTATTGTCGGTGCTGGTATAGCAGGGTTAACATTGGCGTTGTCCTTATGTCGTTACGGAATAAAAAGCGATATTTTTGAACAGAGCGACCAATTCATGGAGGCAGGAGCAGGACTGCAGATTTCACCAAATGCCTCATACTTACTCAAGAAAATAGGTGTTCTTAGCGAGTTGGAATCTTTGTGGTTTGAACCAAGTGCTATTCGCCTGCTATCTGGAATCACCATGAAAGAGCTTAATAATATTCCTTGTGGAAGCCATGCACGAAACCAATGGGGTGCTCCTTATGCTGTTCTGCATCGAACAACTCTCCGAAAAACACTTCTTTCTATTTTAGAAAGAAATCCTCTGGTAAATTTACATCTTAATACACGTATATCTGAAAAACCGTTTACAGATATTATCAATATTATAGGTCGACAACCTGATCTTTTAGTAGGCGCAGATGGGTTATGGTCAAAAATACGAACATGTATAGAAAATCGCTCAGCTCTTTTTTCAGGGAATGTTGCTCTGCGTTTTCTTGTTTCCACGCATAAGGCTCCTAATTTCATTGATCATCAATCGATAAATGCTTTTCTAGGACCTAACGCTCATTTAGTGATATATCCTCTCCCTGAAATCTCTTCAATCAATATCGTCGTTATTACTTCATGTCCTGAGAATATGATTCAAGAAACTTATGGACATATTGCCCAGCCTTCAGAACATACCTTATTTATGAACTCTCTGAGTTCTTGGAACCAAAAACTTAAACATTTGGTATTAAAAGCAGAAAACCCTTTCTTCTGGCCTTTATTTCAATGTCACTGTGATCATTGGCACAATGGCCGTGACACTGTTCTCATCGGAGATGCCGCCCATGCGATGCTTCCTTTTGCGGCACAAGGAGCCAACATGGCAATTGAAGATGCCTACATACTCGCAGCATTCCTTGCTCAGAAACCAATTTCTGAAGCCATCATTTCTTATCAAGAAAATCGTAAAACACGAATACATAAAGTTTATAATCGTATAAATTTTAATCGCTTTATTTTTCATCTAAAGGGACCGAATCAGCTTTTCAGAAATATTGCCTTGAAAATTATACCTCCTGCACAACTTTCCAAAAATTTGAACTGGCTCTATGGCTACAAGAGTATTATCTAAAGGGAGGCAATTAATATGTTTCCTGGATGATGATAGACTATATTATAGACAAACACCTCTTCAGGTGTTATATAAACCCTTTAGCATAAGTTAAAGACTATCGAGTCCTTTATTCTGAATAAAATGATTGAACATGAAGTTCAATATTAACTGATCTCAAACGCAGAAGTAAAAAATCAATATATCACCTGGCGGCATATATTTATAATATAATAGCTGTTAATTATGTAAGTTTTAACAAGAAAAACTTGACCATTGCGATTTTTTGGCTTGTTATATCTATTAAGAAGAATCCATAAAATTCTAACAAGTATGATATTAAAAAATGCACTATGGCATTAGAGAGAGTTGTATAACAAAGTATCTCAGAAAGGGTAGATTATGTTTAAAAAAATTTTATTAGCTATTATCAGTATTTCTATTACTGGCTTTAGCTCTTACAATACATTAGCCGCTACACTGTTAGATAATATTAAAGAGAGAGGGCATATCAAATGCGGCATTAATTCAGGTGTTGCCGGTTTTTCTCAGCCTGACTCAAACGGAAATTGGCAAGGTTTTGATGTTGATTTTTGCAAAGCTATTGCTTCTGCAATTTTTAATGATCCTTCTAAGGTAAAATATACTGCTCTCAGTGCCAAGGAACGTTTTACAGCATTACAATCTGGACAAATAGATGTGTTAAGCCGCAATACAACCTGGACATTAAGCCGCGATACCTCTCTTGGCTTTAACTTTCGTCCTATCACATATTATGATGGACAAAGTTTTATGACTCATAAAAATTTAAATGTTAAATCTATTACTGATTTATCTGGTGCCTCAATATGTGTACAAGCAGGAACAACTACTGAGATGAATATGTCGGACTATTTTCGATCTCATAATTTGAAATATAATCCGACAGTCTTTGAAAAAGTAGAAGAAGTAAATGCTGCTTATGACTCTGGACGTTGTGATGCCTATACAGCAGATAAGTCTGCATTGTATACATTTCGACTTACTCTTAAGAATCCTGATGAGCATGTGATACTTAACGAAACAATTTCTAAGGAACCTCTCGGTCCTTTGGTTCGTCACGGGGATGATCAATGGTTTGATATTGTTTCATGGGTACATTATGCTATGATTAATGCAGAAGATTTTGGCATAACAAAAGCGAATGTTGACCAAATGCGTAATTCTGATAATCCAGATATACGACGTTTTCTTGGGAATGAAGCGAATAGCACTCTTGGAGCAGGCCTTGGATTAACAGAGGATTGGGCTTACAACATTATTAAAAACATGGGAAATTATGGTGAAGTTTTTGATCATAATATTGGATCTGGTTCTAATCTTAAAATTCCACGTGGTCTTAATAAATTATGGAATAAAGGGGGTATTCAATATGCTCCTCCTGTTCGTTAAGCACAACGATATTATGTTTTAAAATTCAATCAATATTAAGAGTTATTATTAAAATGGAGCCAATATTCTTTATAAGATGATTGGCTCCAAAGACAGCTTGTTAATAAAGAAAAATACTTCTTTGCTTAGCTAAAAGAAAGGATAGAGTGTGATTCGAAAAAGTCAAAATGACGTCAGTAATTATCAAAGAACCTCATGGTTTTTTTATAATTCTCATATCCGCAGTGCGTTTTTTCAAATCATTACTCTATTATTAGTCGTTGGCTTGATCATATGGATTTCCAAAAATGTTTACGTTAATCTTTTAAGGATAAACATTGCTTCCGGATTTGGTTTTTTAAAAAATCGTTCTGGCTTTGATATAGATCAAACTCTTATCCCTTATACAAGCAATTCTTCTTATTTTAGAGCTTTAGTTGTCGGTTTTCTTAATACTCTTACAGTAACGGCTATAAGCATTATTCCTGCAACGCTGATAGGATTGTTTGTTGGTATTGGACGTTTATCTTCTAATAAGCTTGTTTCGTGGATTTGTAGAATTTATGTAGAAATATTTCGCAATATTCCACCCTTATTGGTTATATTTTTTTGTTACAAGTGCATTTTAAGTGTTTTGCCTAACCCTCGCTCTTCAATTATATTGCCACTCCATATTTATATCAATAATCGTGGTATTTCTTTCCCAAAACCAATTCTTTATGCTGGCTTTGAAACTATTACACTTAGTATTTTAGCTGGCTTACTTATGAGCTTCTTTATAGTAAAATTTTCTCAGAAGTATCATGACAAAACAGGGAAAAATATACCTTCTTTCTATATCTCTATGTTATTTATAATTGCATTACCAATAGGAACGTTTATTTTTATAGGATGCCCAATCGATTTTGACTTTCCAAGAGTGACTCGTTTTAATTTAACAGGAGGGCTTTCTGTTGGGCCAGAATTTATTTCTCTTAATTTTGCATTGTCTTTTTATACAGCTTCTTTTATATCGGAGATATTTCGCTCTGGAATTGTTTCTATTTCAAAAGGACAATTAGAAGCAGCAATATCTCTTGGGCTTCGTCAATCTCAAATAAACCGTTTTATTTTAATACCTCAAGCAATAAAAGTTATTATTCCTCCTCTTACCAGTCAATATCTGAATCTCCTGAAAAATTCGTCTTTAGCAGTTGCAATTGGTTTTGCAGATCTTGTATCAGTTGGTGGAACCATTCTTAATCAAACAGGACAAGCTATTGAAATTGTTGCTATATGGATATCTGTTTATTTATCTCTTTCGATTATGATATCTTTATTCATGAACTGGTTTAATAAAAAAGTTGCTTTAGTGGAGAAATAAATGACCTCTTCTTATCCCTTTATACGAAAAGAATTATTACCAGAGGCGGTTGCTCCTAAAAATCATCGTGGTGTATTAGGTTGGATACGTTTAAGCTTTTTTTCAACTCCTAAGGACTCATTATTAACAATTTTATCCCTTATTATATTATATTTTATATTACCAGAAATAATACATTGGTTATTCATAGATGCTGTATGGACAGGAACAGATCGATCTGTCTGCGCGACCACAATACAAGGAGGAATTCAGAAAGAAAATTGGAGTGGCGCTTGCTGGGCTTTCATAAGTGATCGTTATCAACAATTTATGTTTGGACGCTATCCTGTCGAGGAGCGCTGGCGGCCTCTAGTTGTTGCAGGATTATTTATATTGTTGACAACCCCTCTCCTCATTCCTTCTGTACCTCACAAAATATTCAATGGTTTCTTATTAATCAGTGTATTCCCAATAATATCCTTCTTTCTCCTTTATGGTGGCTTCTATCTTAGTATCGTTGAAACTCAGCTCTGGGGTGGATTAATGGTAACATTGATTATTTCTTGTTTTGGTATCGTTTTTTCCCTACCTATCGGTATTTTACTGGCATTAGGACGTATTTCAAAAATGCCTGTTATACGTATGCTCTGTATTACTTTTATTGAATTAATCAGAGGTATTCCTCTCGTAACTGTCCTTTTCATGGCCAGTGTTATGTTACCTCTTTTTTTGCCACAGGGTTGGACAGTTGACAAATTATTACGTGCTTTAATTGGTGTATGTATGTTTGCTTCAGCCTATATCGCTGAAGTTATACGTGGTGGACTTCAAAGTATTCCTAAAGGTCAATATGAAGCAGCTGACTCTATTGGATTAAGTTACTTTAATAAAATGCGCTTTGTTATTATGCCACAGGCAATAAGATGTGTTATACCTGGGATTGTAAATACTTTCATTGGTTTGTTTAAAGACAGCTCATTAGTATCCATTATCAGCATGTTTGATCTATTAGGAATTGTAAGAATTAATTTTAGTGATCCAAAATGGGCAACTCCAGTAACATCTACTACAGGTTTAATTTTTGCTGGATTTATATTCTGGATTTTTTGTTTTAGTATGTCTGTTTATTCAAACTTCATAGAAAAATGTTTAAATACTACAAGAAAATAATCAAGGATATTTTTATATATGGAAAAAACAAACGATATTATCACTGATATAGATAAGCATAAAAAAAACTATGTTGTTGAAATGAATTCAATAAATAAATGGTATGGGGATTTTCATGTTCTACGTGATATTAATCTAAAAATTTTAAAGAGTGAGCGCGTTGTTATAGCAGGTCCTTCAGGATCAGGAAAATCAACTTTGATTCGCTGTATCAATCGACTAGAAAAATATCAAACAGGATATATAATTGTTGACAATACAAACCTCGAAGATAATCTCAAATCTATTGAGAGGATACGTCGTGATGTTGGAATGGTTTTTCAACACTTTAATTTATTCCCACATCTCACTATTTTCGAAAATTGCACTCTTGCTCCTATCTGGGTTCGTAAGCTATCTAAAAAAGAAGCAGAGGATATTGCTAACTATTACCTTAATAAAGTTAAAATTATTGATCAAGCACATAAATATCCTGGACAATTATCAGGAGGTCAACGACAACGTGTCGCTATTGCACGGGCTCTGTGCATGGCTCCTAAGATAATGTTATTTGATGAACCTACTTCTGCGCTGGACCCAGAAATGATTAAAGAAGTTCTTGATACAATCATCTCTCTTGTTGAAGACGGCATGACCATGATCTGCGTAACCCATGAAATGGGTTTTGCGCGTCAAGTTGCTAATCGGATTGTATTTATGGATCAAGGACAAATTGTTGAACACAATTCACCTGAAGAATTCTTCAATAACCCACAACATGAACGAAGTAAACTTTTCTTAAGCCAGATTATTAATTAATTACTTATAAAAATATCATTTAATTCTGAAATCTCATAAACATGTTGCTAAAAATTTGTATGTTCGATGTCCTGAAAGCTTGATTTCTTTAAAAAATCATTTAACTATTGTAATAGTTGACAGTTAATGTTTTTTCCAAAAATTTTCGGAGTGTAGCGCAGTCTGGTAGCGCATCTGGTTTGGGACCAGAGGGTCGGGAGTTCGAATCTCTCCACTCCGACCATTTTTCAAGAGAGCTTTTATAGAGTGTAAAGCTTCTCATGTTAGAAGCTGTATTATATTAATAGATATATATAAAAATAAGGCACTGGAAATGTTGGCAAAAATTTATCGTCAAGAAAAAACAGCTATGCAATCAGGAAAGGCTCGAATAAATTCATGGGTGTTGGAGTTTGAAAAGAAGATACCTCCTAAAATTAATCCTTTCATGGGCTATATTTCTTCCAAGGATGCTTATCAGCAGGTCAAGTTATTATTTAACAGTTGTGAACAGGCAGAAAATTATGCTCGTGCCCAAGGGATTAACTATTTTATAGTACCAACACAAGAATCAATGCCTCAACGTATTTCATATCAGGAGAATTTTTCTTATAACCGTATTGAGCCTTGGACACATTAATAGCTGAAATCTATATAGGTTTTATGGCCCCTTAGCTCAGCTGGATAGAGCATCTGCCTTCTAAGCAGGTTGTCGTAGGTTCGAATCCTGCAGGGGTCGCCACTTATTTTTTATATCCTTAATTTTCAAGGCTTTCATCGCCTGTTTAGTCGCACCTAACAAAGGTAAGACTTTTTATTTTCCTCTAGTAAGCTATTTCATGATAGAACATTATAGATTACCCACACCTCGAAAATGATGTTCGGATCCAAAAAGCATATATAAGGTATATAGAAGTGACCTTTTTCACCAACATTATCTCCCCAGGAATTTCGGATTTTAAACAATTGCGTCTCATCATCATAGCCTGTGACTACAACTGCATGATTTGTTCTCGTCGTGTCCGTAACCAAAGGTACTGGCATAACAACAAGAGGTGTTCCATTCTCTCCCGCAAACCAGCTTTCAAAAATGGCAAAGCCGATGACAAATACATGACCAGCAGCAAGGCAGGCCTTCAGCTGACTGAGTTGAAGGGGCAATCGTTCATATCGGGCAATCCGATAAGCAAGAGCATGCTGATACGCTGTTTCTGGTGGTTTGGTGACTGCTTTAGAGTCAGCAGGGAAAAGTCCTGTGGTTTTATCACCGTACGTATAATCATAAGTCCACTCACTCTCAGGACAAACACCCTGTTTATATAAAGTTAGGATACCATCACGAAGTGTCACTATACCAGAATCATAGCTGATCCTATTTTCAAGGCTACGTTCATTGTAGTAGATAAACAACCGTGAAGGTATAAAATCTTTTTTTGCCCAATGTTTCATACGATCATATTGAATCGCCGCTGCAAAAGCATTCGCCGTACAAGAATTGAGCTCCCCCTGATCGTAGACAGGAAAAGCAGGAGTGTTATCCACTTTTGGCGGTAGTAGATCCATTGAAATAGATGAAGGGGAAGAATAATAAAAATCCCGACTATCATAAATACTAGGCTGCAATCCCGTACTATATTTTGGCAATTCTGCTCCATATTTTTCTATAGACATTTAGTCTCTCCTTATTAAATTGAATGTTAACTATTTTTTTCTTATTTTGGCTTTTCCCAGCACCCTAGTGATGCTCCATATCGGTCATGATTGAGGATCTGGCTGCCAGCCTGTCAGAATTTTTTTCATTTCCTGTTATTGGTTTCCACCCTGTGCATATCGCTTTCCTTGTCGCCAAAGCATCCTTCATTACGCACTCGTCAAGAGCATGGGAAGAACTAATACCACGATCAATATCATCTCTTTTTTATTGAGTACCCTTTCTGATTCCTTTCTGTCTGCTTCCTGTGCTGATGCCTTCCCCTTTCTATGCCCTGCAGCAAATGCCGAGAAAAGTGCCAGAATGACTCCCAAAATCGCATAGACTAAAGTCATGATGTTTTCCCCTCATCCTTGCCACTGTGTAGCCCCTGATCTGTCATAAACCGCAAAAGAACGCTGACCACAGGGAGAACAAAAGCGATAACCTTAAACAGATGATCACCCAAAAGACCGTCAAGGCGGTCAATATTGCTTGCCGCTGTACATAAAACAAGAGCAACAAGATTGATCCATATGGTCTTGCTCCTGTACCAGGCTTTCTTACGCTGCTTCATGATACTTCCCAGAAACATAAGCCTCTCCTCTTTCCTGCGCTTCATTAATCCGACAACAGGAACAAGTTTTCCGTTCCTGTGATCATTGCCCCAGCGCAGAAACTGTTCCGCTGCAGCTTCATACTGACCTTCATTGACAAGATGCAAAAGTGTAGAGCCATAAAAAGCAGGACAACCAAGATTGTAGACAAAGCTCACCAGGGCATCAAACTGGCTTTGCGTGAGAAAAACCGTAACATGGCTGTTCACTGCTGCTTCTGCCTCGCGAAGTTCCTTTTTAAGAAACTCTTCCGCCTGCTCTCGGGTCATCGTGATAAAATGCTCTCCTGGCTTTATCAGATGACCATAGCCAATGGTTGGAAGACCTGCAGTGTCCTTGTAGACATGCGCATCAAAGCCTTCCTTCTCCTTGATAAAATCAATGCCCTGCTGTGATGTTTTAAAATTGTTTTTGCTGTTTCCAGACATAATTTCTTTCCCTCTCCCAATAAGTGTGGTATAAAAATTATGAACCTTACGCAAATAAGCCGATCCGTGAACGCGGGTCGGTTTACTGTTTCCAGTGTGGAAACTGTTTTATAACGGCGAAGATGGCCGCAAAGATTGCAGCAAGACCTCCAGTAAACTTTATAAAGATCAGGCTGCTTATGCAGACAATCAAGACGCTCCTGCTCAAGTTTCGCAGGGAAAAAAGGATTATCGTTCCAGTTCGCCCTTTAGGATTTCCTGACGTCCTTTTTTGAATGAAATGATCATTTAATCGTCTTTCACTGTTTTTTCACTGTTAAAACAGTGGAAAGCTCCCAATAAAAAAGCCGCCTTAAAGGCAGCTCAAAAACATATAAAAAAAGCACTACACACCCTCCGGCATACAATGCTGCACATAAGTGTCAAGTAGATATTCCGTTCGAACGAGTCAAGTACCAGAGTTGTTTTTTATGAGCTCTTGTACCCCCAATGTTGTGCAAGAACATCAAGCCCATCTTTTATATAATCCGCAATAGTCGTACGCTCTCTCACTGAAGAGCCCATATCCGATATCGCCTTGCCCTGCCCCGCGACCGCAATCATGAACTCATAAGCCCGAACGCCCAAAAGATTACGACAGGCAACAAGCTGCTGCAACGCTGAGATACGATTCTCCGTTATCCCGTCATTCCTCACGCCACCATCAACACGAATCCCATCAAGGTTCACGCTCACATAGTCCATGCCGCCCGCAGCCTCCCATAAAGCCCGAAATCGTCCGCAGCACGCGCCTGACACGCATCAATATGGCCACGTGCCACCAATGTCGTAATCGCACTCTCGCCAATGTTAACCTAGGCCATAATATGACGCGGATTGGTGACGCTCTCCCCATGCGATGATAAATACAGCGGGTTCTCAATCTCTATACAAACAATATCATTCTTCTTGTGCTTCAAGGACAAACTCCAAAAACAAAACCTGCTATTCCTTTATCATAATAACACAAACCTTGAAACCCCTCAAAATCGTCGCGTTTAAACAAAAAAAATCATTGTAAACTCAATCCTTGACTCTTCAACCCTCTTCATCCACCTGATAAAATAAACACTGAAATATCAAACGTTAGAAACGATCTACGCACCGAGATGAAATACAATTTCATCTTTACATTTAGTGCTATCATTGCCGCCGTTCTTGCGCTTTCTGGACTCATGGCAAAAGGCTTTCATTGGCTGTAATATTCTTTAGTTTTTCTGAATAACCTTTAATAACGTTTTTCCTTTCTCCTCTTTTCCCTCTGCCCTTCAGGATTGAGACGTTCCTCCCACGTTGACTTCCTATCTTCCCATCTGAACACAATTAACGTCTCAAGGTACTTTCTGCCATTCTTGTCGAAACATTCAATCACTTCAAACCTTCCTTTTCTCTTCCATTTTTCCTTCAGGAGTTCCAACGGAAAAGCTTTTCTTTCGTATATTGCGTCTGCGGACTCCTCTTCCCGTGAATGTGATAAAACAAGTTCATCCCTCTGTTTCTGAAGGGACGATAATCTTTCCTGGAATGGTCTCGCCTCCTCCCTCACCAGAGCAGCAAAAACAGGAGGCATCGGCACCTGAGTAACAGAAATTCCATGTCTCCCTTCATACATCCCTCTGATATGCTTCTCTACCACCGCTTCAAGAGCTATTGAAGGTAATCCCGCTAACGATCTCGTGTAGGCTTTGAGGCCCTTTTCTGTTTGTAACGTATCCTGAATGATCATTCCAAACTCCTTCGTCATCATCCTCAGTTGTTCCGCTATTTCTTCCTCTGTAATCGGGGGGTTCTGGCTTCGAAGCAGGGATATTTGCTGATCCAGCGAAAAGATTTTCTGGCCCGTTTCTGTTGAGCTCGGCAGGTAATGTATCGCCATGGTCTATAACCTTTCCATCTATAACTTTCGCTTTTTCAGCTTTTAATTTTTCGCAATGGTCATCTAAAAAATTCACCCACTTCTGATGCCTCATTCCCGCCGCTGTTCGTGGTGGATCAGTCCCTTGCCTCATCGATACGGAAGAACGTTGATAACCATCCTTGAAGCCCTTGAATCTCTCGTTTTTGATAAACCTGCACATGTGAACAGGACGATATTCAGGGTTATCTTTGCAGTACATCGAGAAATTGGGAATGGAATTTGAAACCTCTATCTTTTCCTCATCATCAAGCTTCTGCCAGGCAGAAAAAGCCTCTTTCTTCGACATGTTTGGGTCTGTTAGGTAATCTTGCCATGCCTCCTCAAAGGCAGCAGTATAAACAAGCTTCTTCTTCGGTTTTTTATGGCCTTTGCCAGCGTTTTGTTGAGGTTCTTCTCGTGAAATTGCCGCTGAAGAAACAACACTTTGCTCAGCGTTTGCTATGCATCTGCTTTCGTTTTGATCAACGCTTGTTGTGGTTTTGATATCAGTGTGATTGTCAAAATCATCAAAATCAGAAACCGACAAATCTGAACGAAGTGAAGATTTATTCTTTTTATTTTGGTTATTGGTTATTGGGTTATGGTTATTGGTTAGGATTGCACTTGCATTGCTTATGCATTTCATGTGCATTGCCGATGGATTTCTCTCGGATTCCATCTCCATTGCTATCAGATTGCAATGGATGCTCCATTGAATTCTGTGCAGAAGATCCTTCCCATCGTGCTTTTGAAGCTTTCGAACGCTTCTCACTATTGGAATGGTATTTCTCTATCTCTTCTTCGCATCTGTCATTGTACCAACCGTCAACCCTCTTCTCAAAAAAATGATAAAGAATAGTCTCAACAATCTGTTTGTACTTTCTTGTCTTGGCTCCTATAAACCAGCATATCTCATTAAAGTCAGAAGGAAGATGGCTTTCCCGAACATAATAAAGATCTATCAATCGTCTGTATATAATGTCTTCTTCAAGAGAAAGATGTCTCGTGCTGGAATGATAATCGCCTACATTAAAAGAGTAATACTTCATGATGATTTCACCACCTCCACAGACTTCTTATCCATCCGCCATATCCTTATTGTTCTGAAGTGTCTTCGTTATCTGGTGCAGGCCCAAAGATGTCGGGGTGTGATATGTTGTCTGGCCAAGGAGTATTTTCAGGCCATCTATCATAAAGCCACCTGAAAGCACTTTCCAGTCTACGTGTGCCAACGTCAGAACCCCTTCTTATGGAGTTAATCCGTTTACCATCATTGAAAATATACGTAGATAAAGTCGTCTCTGATATCCTATATGCAGAGCAATACGTTTCAATCATCTTTAAAAAATTATCTATTAGGTTCATAAAAATATTATGAGGTTTATGTACCGAAATGTCAACGGTTTATGAACCAAGTGACTTTTATTTTTTATACGGTAATAATACCAAGAATGGAGACAAGTTTAACACAAAAAATGTTGGAAGAACTCTTGGAGAGGGTAAAAAAAAGGCTTAATAAACTAAATATAACAGAGCACGCTTTAGAAATACAAGCAAAAGCAAAAGTAGGAACTATAAGAAACTGGCGAAGAGGTGCCTTACCACGTATAGATACTTTATTTACAATAGCTCCAGCTCTTTGTACCACACCAGAATGGTTGGCTTTTGGAGTAGGAGAAGAAGAAACCACAAAAGAGGATTATTTAATTAAAGAGATAACAATGTCTATAAAAGAGCGATGTATACAAGATTTGATCTCTGACATAGTAAACCTAGATGAAGAACAACTTAATTGGATAAAAGGGTCTATAGAATACATGAAAAAAACAAGGAGAATACATTCCCCTCCTTTTACCAGTAAGCAAGATAGTAAAAACGATAAAGTGCTTTGATTTTATGGATGTTTTATAAACAAAACAATAAAAGGCATGATTTATTCCATAACTTGATCTAATTCATTCAAATAATCTAAAAACATTACTTCCAGAAGAAAAATTATCCCCCCCTATTCTATTCATAAAAATTACTTTACTTTTCGGTAATTTTTCCGATACTTAAACTTTAAGTAGTTATTATAAATAATGGCCATGCTTACCAAAAAAGAATTGGAGCTCTGTTAGCCAATAGAAAATATTGCGCAATATGCTAACGACTGCAATCTTATTTTGCTCTATTTTAAAGAAATGGATAATATCATAAAAGAAAAACAACCAAATAGACCGCATCACATAAGGGATTGGGCAGAGCGTAACGGGTACTATTCTCAAGCAGATCTTGCTAATGCATTAAACGCAGATAAAAGTGTTGTTTCACGGTGGTATAAAGATTCTTCTCCAACAATAAAATGGCAAAAAAAATTGGCAGAATTTTTTAAATGTGACAAAGAAGCTCTTTTCAGGCATCCTGACGATGATTGGTTCTCAAATTTTATAGAAGGAAGAACCAAGGAGGAGATAGAGCGCATAAAAACTATGCTGCAAGCTGCCTTCCCCTCCTCGTCTGATCAAATAAAATAATAATTTTTATTTACATTACCTTATTGTATATGCATAGAAAAATATCCAAAAGCTGCCCGTATCATACTGGCAATAAGAGGATCTACGTCTACATATTCCATTTCTTTTATCGCCAATCTGAGAGCATCCAAAGCACTTTGAGCGGTTTTTACTGCAAAAGTCCAACTTTCAAGAACACTGATTTGTTGGCTGATAACATTATTGCTAAAGAATTCACTGTTGTCTGTTTCTATATCCGTGTAATTTAAAAAGTCGCATGCCTCTTCATAAGCTCGAATAGAGCAATATAACGGATCAACCTCCATATCATTATTAACGTTAACAGAAGAATTTATAGAACAATTATCCATGAGTATACACCTACGCTTGTGGTCGTTATATCTACCACCGTGAGCTTTTGTGTGCACAACGATGATGGCGGGAGGCACAAAACCCGTGACCAGCAGTAGGCGCTTAAAACGAGCGGAATTATTCGAGCTCAAGGAGCCTTATTTCTTCGCCCTCCCACCATAAGAGAGGTATGTTTAACGCATAAAAATGCGTCTCTAGAAGAAGCTTTCAGAAGAACTATAATTGTTTTTGTTATTTATATCTTAATTTTTACTTGGCTTAAACTTCAAAATCGGCTTCTCTATATACCTGTATGACAAAAAAGAAACAAAAACAATTATTATAGATGAAAGTAACCAGCACCAAAAAAAGGGGAAATAATGTCCATATATATAATACATAGCTTGCTGTATAGGAAAACCGTATATATATATCCCGTAAGATAAGTCTCCTATCTTCTTACCTATAGATGATAATATAAATGTTTTTTGATTACCAATCAAAATAAATATTAGTGGTAATGCCAAATCTGGCATAATTCCTATATAACCAAATTTCAGGTATAAAAGTATTAATAACAAAGCCATAAAAAACAAAAAATAAAACTTTCGGGAGAAGAAGATATCTTTAGTATGAAATAAAGAGAATCCATAAGCAAACTGAAAGAAAAGCCATTGTTCACGTGAAAAAATGTCAAGTGACATTGGAAACCATATATGAAGAATCAAAGAAATGATAAATATACAAATTATTGCCGATCTTTTTTTAAGAATCCCTAATACCCCTAATATCGCTACAAGAATATAGCATTTAAATTCTGGCGGTATAGTCCATAAACTTGCGTTAATGAATTTAGGGTATGCATTTCTATAAAAAACTCCTGGAAGAGTATTATGAATGTTTAGAACAAGATTTAAAAAATACTTTAAAAAATCAATGTCAGTGAAATATTTCTTTAAAGTATAGTCTGTTAATAAAGGCCCCATCAAAAATGCTGTTGCAAAAATCATAAATGTTAAAGCTGGCCATATCCTCAGTATCCTTTTTATAATAAATCTTATACACGATTGATCATTTTCCCAACTCTGAGCAATAAGAAAACCGCTTACTGAGAAAAAAATTATTACTCCTAAACGGCCAAGTTGTTCGTCTATAAAAGGTAAGCTCTGAGAAAAGCCAAACACTTGGAACTGATGGCTGATAAGGACTATGAATGCAGCAACTAGCCGAACAAAATCGAAGTTATTGTTGAACGATCTATTCTTCATTATAGAAAGCCACGTTTTATGATTCTCATGACACACCTCCCCACTGAAGGAAATATGTTTGGCACTTTAATTGAGAAATCAATACTATAGTTATCTTCTATAATAACCGTAATGATGGCTTGGCGGTCTTCGCCAGTACTCATGTACATATTGTTGATGCCCGTGCACATTGCGATAATACGGTCTTACGTGAACAGTTTTTGCTGGTGAATGATAATATGGCGTCCTGTATGAATAATAATGTCTGCTAACCGTTTCTCAACTGTGGGTATCCCCGTTCTCGTCTTGGTTAATTTCTATAGAAGAACAATATACATTCAACATATTTAAACTTTTAGTTAAAAAAATTTTAAAAGCTGCAAGAATATTATATACATTTTTAACTCGAATCATATATGGGTAGGAATTCAATTAAGGGAGAGTGAAAAATGAAAAGATTTTTAATGCTTTCATTGTTGGCAAGCACTGCAAATTTTGCTTATGCCGCTGACGCCGTGAATAATGTAGATAATATTCCTCATGCTGCGTCACAGCCCACGGGTTCGAATTCTGGTAATTTCTCTTGGGAAGGCGCATACGGCGGTGTTCTAGGTGGTGTTAGCGCAGCAAGATATAAAGACCCAGTCACAAGTACGTCTAATGAGCCAGAGAAATTAAATATCACCAGCCCGGCTATTGGTGGTTTCGCAGGTTTTAATTTCCAACAAGAAAATATTGTTTATGGCGTGGAAGGCGACCTTGGTTATGCTTTTAAAAAGAAAAAACTTAGTTTCACAATAGATGGTAGTCCTACAATAAACGTCAACGCCAAGGGAAGTACAGAACTTTATGGTTCTATAAGAGCCCGCTTAGGATATTCACTTGATAGGGCCCTCGTATATGCTACGGCTGGGTGGTCTTTTAGCAAGGCCAAGTTCACTCAGGACATTAATTCAGTGATCAATAAGAAAACATTCAACGGGCCGACAGTAGGCGTTGGTGTTGATTATGCCATTACCGATAATATTTTTGCCCGCGCAGAATACCGTTTTGCCTCATTCAGGAAGAAAGAAAGTACTAAGGCTCAGCAACAAACACTCCTTGCTGGAATCGGTTACAAATTCTAAAGTTTCGTTCTCCTTATTAACGAACCACAAAGCTGTCATCGTCAGATGACAGTTAGGGGTCTTCCTCTTTACTCTCTTCCCTAACTCCTCCACACTCTCTTTATGAACGCACAGGCCGAAAAGAAAGAATCTCAACCGAAAAATACCCTTGAAACGAGAGTAACAAGGCTGGAAACAGGTTTCGAGTATCTCGCAACAAAGGCTGATATCGCCAGTGTTCGAACCGAGATAGCAAATGTCGAAAACCGTCTGAATGACAAGATACATACTGAGGTATCTGAATTACGAAAATCAGCGGATAGAGATTTTCGTATTCTGTTTGGCGCACTTATCGCTGTTGCCCTCGGTCTGGATGGGGACTCATGGCCAAAGGCTTACATTGGCTGTAACGCGCCCTTCTCAACGCCTCTATAGTAAATTACACGGAAAAGATATTAAAAACTGTAAACTAAAAAGGCCTGCTAGTAACAGACCTTTTTAAAAAAAGTTTTCTCATAATCCTTCATATCCTGACACAAAAGAATCTCTACGTTGCAATAATATTTGACTCGACTATTGCGGGAAAAGATTCTATGAATTAATCCGCTATGGGAGAATTATTACAGGGATATCTACTAGATGATGGATTATAATATCGTTTGCATACATAAGCCTGATAGACATAACGCACATAAACATATAGAATATGTTGGTGTATCTGGAGGGCAACAATTTTCACAAAGTCAAGTCATTTCTTCAATTGAAGAAGGTAAATACCGTTTTTATGTTGATCGAGGAGGATCAAAAACCTGGGTTGAAGTTGTTATATCTAACTATGGACATAAAGCTATAAGGACTCATCCAGACTATAATCTCAGTAATAATCTTCTTAGTCTTCCAGAATGTAAATAAACCAAAATATAATGGCTGCTTTGTTCGTTTTAATGAAGCAGCCATTTTAGAAACTTACCTCACTCTTTCAACATGCGTTATTTTATCTAAAACCCAATTAGATACGGCATCATACACAGCAGCCTCAGATGCCTCTACAATCTCATTCTCTGTCAGTTTTCCTTTATCCAGATATTCAAAAATATCTTCGCTAAGAGAATCGTAAACCAGTTTTTCAAACTCACATCTGGTTTTCTCCTTGCCTCTGCTCTCTGCAATCGAGTGTGTTCCTTCTGTCATAAAATTATCACCCTAAAGTTGATTTTTCCCTGTTCTTTTCCTGTTCTTGCAGGACAATCGTAATTACATATTTACATTCTAAAGTTGTGATTTTCTTGCGTTTATCTACTTCTCGCCTATCAATCATTCTCCTTTAAACTATTCCAAGGTCAACGCTTTCAGAAGTGAGTACAATTGACTTCTCTTCAGGTGGGTTGGCTGTTGTTTCATCGCTCATTGGTTATCTCCTTGTTCGAATTCATGTAGTTCTTTGAGTCTTCCCTCTCCTTCAGTTCATGCAGCGACACGAAATGCGCCGCTGAAACCAAACTCTACGAAATATTTTCGGGGGTGTAAAGGAAAATAGGTACATGTACCCATTTTTATGTTGACACGGTACATATACCTATAATAGATTTACTCCATCACCTGAACGGGTTTTTGTTAATTTTTGCTCTGTTCAGGTGCCCCCCAAGGCACGAAGACCGGAAACATGATCTGCCATGAGAAAAGAAACAGGGAAAGGGACACGGAAATGGCTAAGTTTACAATTCGTAACACAACTCCGCAGGTTCGATAGCGAATATCAGGATATTAGCACAGAAGATTCCTTTTATTCAGACGAACATAGTACTTTTTTTTTCAAATGATTACAGCAAGCTTCTCGGACTTCCTCGTATCCTACGCCAAAATCCACGCCCCTAAAGCCTGTTTAGGCAGGGTGGAAGATGACCTTGGTTATTATGCCCCAGAACAAAATAAGCGATGCTTTCCATGCTGCATGGAAGGAAGAGGAAACAGAAGAAAATGAGGATACACGATATGACCCACGAGAAGAGCATTTTGACCAAAGAGATTATCTTCTGCCCATATAGGCCAGAGATCCTGGGAAGAAACCTTACCTGAACAAGCACAGAAACAGAAGATTAAAAGAAACCGCCAGGAGCGGTAACGGGGGAGGCTCTTTGTTCCTTAATCGGGCCTCCCCTCCAGAAAAAAGGATAACGCCGATGCTTGAGTTCAGCACAAACGGTTTATGGATCAACAACGGCAAGACTTTCATCCACATTGAGCGTGTAAAGGGTAATCGCAATGAATTTTGTCTCTCTGTGATGGATGATGAAACAGGGAGCAAAAGCTGCCTGATGAAAAGGGAACAGCTTTTGGCATTATCAGCCTACGCAGAATACAACGCCAAGGCAGGAAAAGGAGAACAGGAATGAGCAATATCGTCGAACATAATACTGAAACAATGAAAATTATGTCAGCAGGAACTTCTGCAATCAGGACAACGGAAGAACACGAAATGACAAGAGAGCGGAAAGTTTCATCAACAAGGAAATGCAATGAGGCATTGATCATGAACAGGAAGCACGGAAAAACTATCAGTTCATCATCAATCTGGATGTTCAGGAAACAGGCTTTGTTATTCATCCCGATATTCCTGGACGAAATCATTGCCATGCTGGAAAAGGAAATCAAGGCCTTCCTGCAGGAAATAGACGATGTCATCACAAGACCTCAATACCAGATATCAAAAAGAAGCAGCATGAGCCGCGCCCTGATTGTTCTGCATAACACTATGGATCGGCAAAAGGCTATGCACTGGGTCAAAACAGCCCCCTGCCAAAACAAGGATAGAATTCAGAAAACCCTTGCGCAGTCTGCCACAGAACAATCGCATGTGGGCAATGCTCACCGATATCGCCATCATGCAGACAAAACATCATGGGACAAGGCTTGCTCCCGAGGACTGGAAGCTGATCTTCCTTGATGCCCTGCGAAAGGAAATGCGCATTGTTCCCAATCTTGAAGGAAATGGCTTCGTCAATCTTGGGCGTTCTTCCTCAAACCTCACAAAAGAGGAAATGAGCAACATGATTGAGCTTATGCATGAATGGGGAGCACGCAATAAAATCATCTTCCACGATGGAGAAACACTATGACCTCTCCTGCATTCATCAAACAGGCAGATCTGCAAAGAGTGGCGAATGTCGCCAAAAACAATCATGTCATGATCGAAATTATCTCGGGGGGATTGACCTTTCGTGTCTATCCTGAATTCACAATCCCTTCTCCTGAAACAGAAAGGGAAGCGGTAGATCTTTCCTTGTACTAACCATGCCTAAACATCGTTACCCTCATCTCTCACACGAAACAACACGACACGGTAAAAAAGTCTGGTACTTTAAAAAAAATGGTAAACGCATCAGGCTTCCTGATTCATACGGATCGCAAAAGTTCCTTGAAGCCTACAAAAATGCTCTTGCAGGGAATATTCCTGTAAAAAGAAACACTGTAAAACAGGGAACATTGGCGTGGCTGATTCAGGAATATGGGAAAAGCAGCCATTACAGATCTTTAAACATTTCCACAAAAAAGGTTCGCGAAAATATCTATAAAAAAATTATCCAGAATTCAGGAGATATTCCATTCACCCAAATAACCAGAAAACATATTCAGGATACCGTAGATAAAAGAGCAGCAACACCTTTTTCCGCCATTGGTTTTCTAAAGGCAATATCACCAATTTTCAAATGGGCTCTGGAAAACGAATTCATGAGCAAGAATCCTGTTATCGGTATATCTCGCCCCTCTCAAAAAACAGATGGTTTTTATACATGGACAGTTGAAGAAGTGGAGAAATATCGCTCTTTCCATCCTGTGGGAACAAAAGCGAGACTCGCTCTTGAGCTTATGTTGTTTCTCGGGTTGAGAAGATCCGATGTCGTGCGCATTGGGCCACAGCATATGAAGGATGGTGTTCTCTCCATCAAAACACAAAAAACAGGAACATGGGTTTATATCCCTGTCTTTAAACCCTTGCAGGAATGCATAGAAAAAACAGAAACGGGAAATGATACATTCCTGACAACACATAAGGGGACATCTTTTATGTCCTCTTCATCTTTTGGAAACTGGTTTTGTAAAAAATGCAGGCAAGCGGGTTTAGCAGACGAATGTCGAGCTCACGGCTTGCGTAAAGCAGGGGCAACCATTGCTGCAAATGCAGGAGCCAGCACACAGGAACTCATGGCTATGTTCGGATGGTCAAAAATGTCCATGGCAGAAGTCTACACAAAAGCAGCAGACAAAACGAGGTTAGCTTATCAGGCTGCAAAAAAGCTCTCAAAAGGAATTTAGGTGCGACCAGGACACAGAAATTATTCAATAAAATCAATGAGGCGATTTTGGTCGCACCTTGGCTAAAACCCTTGATTTTGCTTAGTAGTATCAATACTGCAGGGGTCGTCACTTATTGTTTATATCCTTGATTCTAGAGTGCAATACTCTATATGCACTTAACATAAAAAATCGTATTATCATGGATTAATACATCAAAAAATATAAATAGCCTTCATTGCTGCTTTGATAACCCTAAAAAACAAGAAAATAAATCTCATTATCAAATGAGCTGTTTTTGATTCTTAAAGAAACACTTTGTCTATTTCTCTTTTCACGAAAACACTTAAATGAATTGCTAAGAAGTTGTTAAAATTAACACACATTAAGATAAATTTTAATATACAAAGCTATAAAAAAGAAGATCTTCTTGACTATATTAATAAAAGATTTATCGTTAACAATTGGTAAAGAGAAAAATCGAAGCGGCAGAAGAAGGCGACCCTGAAATAAGAACCACCTTACAGAATCGCCTTCCTTCTTCGAAGACCAGAGTTAAAAAATACAGTTATTGCCTAAGGCTGATAGTTCCCATGGTTTATTAAGAGAATTATTACAGCATTTGAAAGCAATTAGTACAGTTATTGGTCAATGAAGAACATTTTTTACTCTCAGAGACTTTATTTACTTATTCAAATTTAGTCCCGCTTTTAAATTTCTTCTCAAAGCGGGTATATTTTATATGTCCTTTGAAAATGTCATCTCTATGGCATACGGTTCAATTATGAATGTATTATTTAAAAATCACAAGACATTAAATTATAATCTCATAAGAGATACAATAACTCAACTAACCATTTCATAGCCGTCCTGTTATCTAAAAATAATGAACAAGGTAGAGAAAAACATAAAAATATAAAATTAATGCGTTTAGATCTCTTAATATCCACAGATTACATAAAGAAAACTATTCTATATTCTGGCATAAGTCTTTTAATGATATTAAACTTAAATGTTACATATAATATATATTTATCAAGTTATAATTTCTATAATTTACTTAATGAAGTATATACAATAAAATATTGTTTTTCGTGTTTATAATAAATCCAGAACTGGTTTAGTTTTAATGACTATTAAACAACAAAGCATTGATCTAGTGCTAATCCGTAATCTTGCCAATATACTTAATGAGACGAATTTAACAGAAATTAAAATCGATCATAACGGTATAAGTATATATCTTTCTCGTTCTTCTGCAAAAACATTAACAACCACTCACTACCCTGACCCTGAAAGTTCACCTCCTTTTTCTCCTACAGTAATGCAAACAATTGAACCTGCAAGATTTCCTGTATCTCCTTCTTCAAGCCATCAGGATACACAATTTTCTGTTGCATCTTCAGCTGTTCCTGCAATTAAATCTACAATAAATGATAATACACATATAGTAACTTCCCCAATGGTTGGTACTGCGTACTTATCTCCAGGTCCAGGTGAAAAACCCTTTGTTGAAGCAGGGAATCTTGTTACAGAGGGACAAACTCTTCTAATTATTGAAGCAATGAAAACAATGAATCATATAACAGCACCACGATCTGGAAAAATTATAGAAATTAAAGTCACAGATACGCAATTAGTTGAATATGGTGAACCACTTTTAATGATAGAATAGGTTTCTTCTTATGATTTCTAAAATTCTTATAGCTAATCGTGGAGAAATTGCTTTACGAGTTTTACGTGCTTGTAAAGAGTTAGGAATTCCTACAGTAGCAGTACATTCCACAGCAGATTCTGGAGGAATGCATGTACGTTTGGCTGATGAAAGTGTATGTATAGGACCACCATCTTCAAGAGATAGTTATTTAAATATTCAGCAAATAGTTGCTGCATGTGAAATAACAGGAGCCGATGCAGTACATCCTGGGTATGGTTTTCTTTCAGAAAATTCAAAATTTGCTGAAATTCTGGAAGCACATCATATTACATTTATTGGACCTAGTGCAGAACATATCAGAATTATGGGTGATAAAATTACAGCCAAGAAAACAGCCCAACAACTTGGGATACCTGTTGTTCCTGGTTCAGAGAATAAAGTAAATATTGACAATGCAATACAAATAGCAAAAAAAGTAGGCTTTCCGTTAATAATTAAAGCCTCAGCAGGAGGTGGCGGACGTGGTATGAAAATAGCACGTTCTGAAATAGAACTTATAGATGCTATTAGCAAAGCACGTTCTGAAGCAATTGTTGCGTTTGGAAATGATACTGTTTACATAGAAAAATATCTTGAAAAACCTCGTCATATTGAAGTTCAAATATTTGGTGATGGAAAAGGCAATGCCGTACACTTTGGAGAACGTGACTGTTCATTACAACGTAGACACCAAAAAATATGGGAAGAAGCCAATTGCCCTATACTTGATCATAAAGAACGTACAAAAATAGGAGAAATCTGTACCAATGCGATGAAAGAGATTAAATATCGTGGTGCAGGAACAATAGAATTCCTTTATGAAGAAAATAAATTTTACTTTATTGAAATGAATACACGTCTCCAAGTAGAACACCCAATTACAGAAGCTATTACAGGAGTTGACCTTGTTCATGAACAAATTCGAGTTGCTTCTGGAATGGGACTTTCTGTTAAACAAGATGATATCAACTTTTCTGGACATGCCATTGAATGTCGTATCAATGCTGAAGACCCTAATAATTTTATACCCTCTCCAGGTACAATTACACATTTCCATGCGCCAGGTGGCTTAGGAGTAAGAATTGATTCTGCAGCTTACCAAGGATATAAAATTCCTTCTTACTATGATAGTCTCATTGGTAAATTAATCGTACACGGACGCAATCGGAAAGAATCTATGATGCGATTACGTCGTGCACTAGATGAATTTGTTATTGATGGAATAAAAACAACACTACCACTTTTTCAAGAACTTATTAATAATGACGCTATAAAAGATGGGGATTATAATATTCACTGGCTAGAGGAGTATTTATCCCAAAAGAACTAAACAATTTAATATATGCCAGATTATAGTAATAATAAAATAACTACAGAGTTTTTGCTCTATGCCTATTCCGTAGGTATGTTTCCAATGGCTAAGTCAGCAAATGATCATAATATCTATTGGATAGAGCCTGAAAAACGAGCCATAATACCTTTAGATAATTTTCATATTTCAAGAAGCCTTAAAAAAATTGTCCGCCTTAAATCGTATGACATTCGTGTCGACACTGCTTTTGATCAGGTGATTTCTGGCTGCGCAGAAAATTCAGAAAATCGAAAGACAACCTGGATTAATACGACCATACGTGAACTTTACATCGAATTATTTCATATGGGATATGGCCACAGCATAGAGGCATGGAAAGAAGAAAAATTAATGGGAGGATTATATGGAATATGTTTAAAATCAGCATTCTTTGGAGAAAGTATGTTTTCTCGCAGTAACAATGCATCAAAAGTTTGTCTTACATATTTATTAAATCACCTTAGAACACGTGGATTTGAATTGCTTGATATCCAGTTTATAACTAATCACCTTAAAAATTTTGGAGCTATAGAAATAAATAGACAAGAATACAAAAATATTCTTGAGAAAGCACTCAATAACAAGGAAGTTCTGTTCTAGAAAGCTTTCTCTTTAAAAAATCACTAATCTTTACCTCTTTCTAGCTTTATAACTTTTATTAAAGAAGTCATTGAACTTTAAAATCAACCTATTTGTTAAAATCTAAGTATTACAAGCATCTTTAAGAGTTTTTCCAGCTGTAAATTTTGGAACTTTTCGAGCATTAATATGAACCTCTTGACCTGTTAAAGGATTACGACCTTTAGTTGCAGATCGATTAGAGAGAGAAAAACTACCAAATCCTGTAATTCGAACCCCCTGACCACTCTTAATTTCATTTTTAATAATTTCTAGAATAGCATCTAAAGTAGAAGCAGAATCTGCTTTACTTAAACCTGTTTTTTCAGCAATAGCAGATATAAGCTCACCCTTATTCATGCATTAACTCCTTTCTAAATTACAAAAAAACAACAATTATACTTATAATAAAAAAATGAAATCTCTATGCGATTACTTTAGTGTGTAAAGGATTGATTTGTATCATCAACAACTTCAGAAACTGATAAAGGTAACTCTTCAATTCCATTCCATTCTATAGGCTGCGGCATATGTAATAGAGCATGCTGTAAAACTTCTTCCATAAAAGAAACCGGCACTATTTCCATATTATTCTTAACACTTTCTGGAATATCAACTAAATCTTTGATATTATCTGCAGGAATTAAAACCTTTTTAATACCTGCCCGTAAAGCTGCAAGCAACTTTTCTTTAAGACCGCCTATCGGAAGAATTCGACCTCGTAATGTTACCTCTCCTGTCATAGCAACATCTCTTAAAATAGGTATACGTGTCATAACTGAAACAATAGCCGTTGCCATAGCAATCCCTGCTGAAGGACCATCCTTTGGCGTTGTCCCTTCAGGAACATGAACATGAATATCTATTTTATCAAAAACAGGCGGTTTAATACCAAAATCAACTGCACGTGCCCGAACATAGGATGCTGCCGCAGAAATTGATTCCTTCATAACATCTCTAAGATTGCCTGTAACAGTCATACGACCTTTCCCAGACATCATAACGCCTTCTATAGTTAACAACTCACCTCCCATTTCAGTCCAAGCCAACCCGGTGACTATCCCTACTTGATCAGTTACTTCTACTTCTGTATGTCTGTAACGTGAAACACCTAAATAATCCTGTAAATTATTTAATGTTATTGAAACAGATTTTGTTTTACCTTTAATAACTTCTGTAACAACCTTCCGCGCCAACTTCATTAATTCACGTTCAAAATTACGTACTCCTGCCTCACGTGTAAAAGAACGAATGATTGTTGTCAGCACTTCATCATTGATCAGAAACTCTCCTGATTGAATTGCATTTTCTTCAATAACCTTATCTAAAAGATGCCGCTTTGCAATTTCTAATTTCTCTTCTTCCGTATACCCAGAGATACGAATAATTTCCATACGATCCATTAGTGGAACAGGAATATTAAGTGTATTAGCTGTTGTTATAAACATAACATCAGATAAATCATATTCAACTTCCAAATAATGATCAATAAATGCATAATTTTGAGCAGGATCAAGAACTTCTAACAAGGCGGCAGAAGGATCTCCACGAAAATCTACTCCCATTTTATCTATCTCATCAAGCAAGAAAAGAGGATTGGTCTTTTTTACTTTTCTTAATGATTGGATGACTCTCCCAGGCATTGAACCAATGTAAGTTCTTCGATGCCCACGAATGTCTGCCTCATCATGAACACCCCCAAGAGCCATTCGAACATATTCACGTCCTGTAGCTTTTGCTATAGACTTAGCAAGAGAAGTTTTTCCAACTCCAGGAGGGCCAACAAAACAAAGAATAAGCCCCTTATTTTTTATGACACGTAATTGTACCGCCAAATATTCAATAATACGTTCTTTAACTTTATCAAGACCATAATGGTCCTTATCAAGAATCTCTTTGGCAAGATCAAGATTTTTTTTAGTTTTTGACTTTTTATCCCAAGGTATCCCTAGCAACCAATCAAGATAATTACGAATGACTGTAGCCTCTGCAGACATTGGACTCATTTGACGTAATTTGCGTAGCTCTGCTATAGCCTTCTCACGCGCTTCCTTAGAGAGCCTTGTTTTAGTGATACGCAACTCAAGATCGGTCATTTCATCACGACCATCTTCTCCTTCACCAAGCTCTTTTTGAATAGCCTTTATTTGTTCATTCAAATAATATTCACGTTGAGTCTTTTCCATTTGCCGCTTTACACGCGAACGTATTTTCTTTGCAACCTGTAATATAGAAATCTCACTTTCCATAAAAGCAAGAAGCTTTTCAAGACGTTCCTTAACAGAAGTTGTCTCTAACAACTTTTGTTTTTCAAGTACCTTGATAGATAAATGAGAAGCTATCATGTCAGTTAATTTTGAATAATCTTCAACTTGACTAACAACACTTACAATCTCAGGAGAAATCTTCTTATTTAACTTTATATAATTATCAAATTCTGCTACAACTGAGCGGCTTAAAGCTTCAAGCTCAACAGTATCTTCACTTTCTTCTAATAATACTTCAGCCTTTGCTTCTAAAAAATCTTTTTGTTCTGTACACGAAATAATACGCGCTCGAGAACGCCCTTCTATAAGAACTTTAACTGTTCCATCAGGCAACTTCAGTAACTGTAATACAGTTACAATAGTACCTACATCATAGATAGAAGAAGAATCAGGATTTTCATCGCTTGAATTGATCTGTGTAACAAGCATGATTTGCTTATTCGAATTCATAGCATCATCAAGAGCATTGATAGATCTATCACGTCCTACAAATAATGGAACTATCATATGCGGAAACACTACGATATCACGCAGTGGTAATACGGGATATGATCCTTCGTTCTCAACTGCTGAAGTCTCGTTGTTCATATTTTTTTCTCTTTTCTACTGTCCTACCTTATGTCCTGCCTTAAAATTTTACTTATCATAAGACGATACACATTTATTACCTTAAGTATACATTGGATCTTCTCATATTGAATTTCAATCTATTAATCTATAACAACTACCAATTAAAAAAACAATACCAATAGAATAATCAAGCAGAAACATTAGTCTTTCCTTCAGCCCTCTTCTCAGCATAAATATTTAGAGGTCGCACTGTTCCTTTAACAACATCATCAGAAATAACAACACCTGTAACTCCCTTAAGAACTGGTAACTCAAACATTGTATCAAGAAGAATCTTTTCCATGATAGAACGCAAACCACGAGCACCCGTCTTACAATAAATAGCACGTTTAGCAATTTCAAGGAGAGCATTTTCATGAAAAGTAAGCTCAACGTCCTCCATCTCAAAAAGACGCTGATACTGTTTTACCAATGCATTCTTTGGCTCAGAAAGAATTCTTATAAGAGCAGTTTCATCAAGATCCTCAAGAGTTGCAAGAACCGGAAGACGTCCAATAAACTCCGGAATTAAACCAAATTTCACAAGATCATCAGGCTCAAGCCCACGCAAAATTTCTCCAACATGGCGATCTTCTGGTGGTTGAATAACAGCAGAAAAACCAATTGACGTTTTTTCACCACGAGCAGAGATAATTTTATCTAGACCCGCAAAAGCACCACCACAAATAAACAAGATATTTGTTGTATCAACTTGCAAAAACTCTTGCTGAGGATGTTTACGACCTCCTTGTGGCGGAACAGAAGCAATTGTACCTTCCATAATTTTCAGCAATGCTTGCTGTACCCCTTCTCCCGATACATCCCGAGTAATAGAAGGATTATCTGATTTCCTTGAAATTTTATCAACTTCATCAATATATACTATCCCACGCTGAGCACGTTCAACATTATAATCAGCAGCCTGAAGCAACTTTAGAATAATATTCTCAACATCTTCACCAACATAACCAGCTTCAGTTAATGTAGTGGCATCCGCCATGGTGAACGGCACATCAATAATACGCGCTAAAGTTTGCGCAAGATATGTCTTTCCACAACCTGTAGGACCAACCAACAGAATATTGGACTTTGCCAATTCCACATCACTATTCTTAGAAGAATGCTCTAAACGCTTATAATGATTATGAACTGCAACAGACAATACTTTCTTTGCTTGCGCTTGTCCAATGACATATTCATCAAGAACCTTGAGAATCTCTTGCGGTGTTGGAACACCTTCGTATGATTTAGATATAGAGGATTTGTTTTCTTCACGAATTATATCCATACATAACTCAACACACTCATCACAGATAAACACGTTAGGACCGGCAATCAACTTCCGGACTTCGTGCTGACTTTTACCACAGAATGAACAATAAAGAGTGTTTTTAAGATCACCACTATTGCTACTGGTCTTGCTCATAACACTATCCTTTCAGTATACTGGGCAATAACATCTAACCCATAAATAGTACAGTTGACATCATAAACTTTATCATCGCACTGACTCAGTTAATTTATTATAAGAATTT
Organism: Liberibacter crescens BT-1; assembly: GCF_000325745.1. Taxonomy (NCBI): domain Bacteria; kingdom Pseudomonadati; phylum Pseudomonadota; class Alphaproteobacteria; order Hyphomicrobiales; family Rhizobiaceae; genus Liberibacter; species Liberibacter crescens. The sequence continues at coordinate 987,667 of NC_019907.1, forward strand.
TATCCTTACCACTAAACATTCAACATTTTTTCTATTTTTTAAACAAGATATATCTTTCTATATCAATCAATTTTTTAATATCAATAAAGAGCTATAAAAACTTGATATATAATACCGCTTTGTTAAACAAGATTCAAATCGTTCATCTCCTACAATTGGGATATAACTAAGACAAAAATTATATAAAAAATATTTTCTTAAAACATCCACCAGATTTCTAAATTTCAGCGCGAGACACCAAAATCTTATCAACCAATCCCCATTCACACGCTTCTTCCGCAGACATAAAAGAATCCCTATCTAATGTACTCTTCACTTCTTCATAAGTTCTTTCACAATGCTTAACATATATTTGATGTAACCGATGTTTTACGTCAAGAATATCTCTGGTATGACGTGCAATATCAGATGCCTGGCCTGCAAACCCTCCTGATGGCTGATGAACCATAATACGAGCGTTAGGCAACACATAACGATGACCTTTTTCACCGGCAGATAAAAGAAGAGAACCCATTGAAGCAGCTTGACCTATACAAAATGTTGAAATCGGTGACCTAATAAACTGCATTGTATCATAAATTGCCAGTCCAGCAGTTACAGCCCCACCTGGAGAATTGATATACATAGAAATTTCTTTTGAACAATTCTCAGATTCAAGAAATAATAACTGAGCACACACAAGTGCTGATATATAATCTTCAATCGGACCAGTAATAAAAATAATGCGATCTTTTAACAATCTTGAATAAATATCATAAGATCTTTCACCACGATTTGTTTGCTCTATAACTACAGGAACAACTGCCATCGTAGTCTCTACAGGACGCTTTATATACCCCAAATTCATTTAGTAATCCTTCAAATAAGCTAAAGATGCTTTGTAAAGAACAATGTCTTCCCTGATTTATTTAGATATAAATCTCAAATCATAGTTCAAGGTGCAAAAGATAATTAAAAACCATCTTCCAACATTATCCAGATTTTTCAAATTAATCTTCCCAAGGTATTAAATATACATCACAAACTTAAAAATAAATAACAGATCTCATCTCTCATAAAACAATAAAATAAACCTGACATAATATTATAGTTAACTTATTCATAACTGAGATTCTACTATAGGTAACTTCCCTATCATCCAAGTTACACGATTAATAACTTCCACATAAGGATAAGAATATTGCTCTAACATACCAGAGCCATCTGAAACTTAATAAAGACCAGCATTGAATGCAAATTCACCTTTAAAAGATATATTTAATAATGTCTTTTTATAGCTACAATAAATGTTAGAAAAATTTAACTCTTCAAATTTTAATTATGACATTTCTCTATATCAGCATTATAAGTATCAAGTGGAGACCAAAAATTGACACAGATTGTACTGATTTAAGATACGTACAGCAGAAGAAAAAATCCTAATACAGCTACTCCTCCCTTAAAAAAGAATAGTTTTCCTTTCAACAGGACAAGTTGTAGAATTAAAAATTTCATTTCTCAACAACTTGTCTCCGATTCTCATGAAATATTCATGATAATACCTATTACATCAAAGCAACAGTCATGAATGCTAACAATTAATATTTATGCTATAGTATCTTAATTAATTCTACCTTAGATAAATATGATGTCTAGAACTAACATTCAAAAAAAATTTATGGTTGTATTTTTAAATATAGTTTTTGTCCAGTCTTCGTTCATAGGGCTTTATAATTTTGACAATATTCATTTGTTTTGAAAAAAATATCTCCTACGTTATTGACCACTAGTTAAGTACCCGGTATTTATAGTATTTAAATCAGCCTTACAAAGGTGAGAAATAAACATTTGAATATACATCTAAACAGATTCAATAAAGTATTAAGGGAAATTTTGAATGGCAACCTTCTTTCAAAAGCCAGCAGAAGTAAAAAAGAAGTGGATCTTAATTGACGCTAAAGGATTGGTGCTTGGTCGCCTTGCATCTCAAATAGCACTTCGTTTACGTGGAAAAGACAAACCCACTTATACTCCCAGTGTTGATACTGGTGATAACATCATTGTTATAAATGCTGAAAAAATAGTTTTATCCGGCAAAAAATATGAAGAAAAAATCTATTATTGGCATACCGGGTATCCTGGTGGTATAAAGCAACGTACTGCTAAAAATATTCTGGAAGGGCGTTTTCCTGATCGTGTTCTTAGAAAAGCTGTTGAACGGATGGTTCCACGTGGTCCTCTTGGACGCGTTCAAATGAAGAATCTACGTATCTATGCGGGAGAAAATCATTCGCATGAAGCTCAAAAACCTGTGTTCGTTGACATCGCTCAACTTAATTCTAAAAATGCTAGGAGCGCATAATTATGGGAGATCTTTCTGATCTTAAAGAGATTATTGATAATAACAATCAATCTGTTAGTTTTAATTCACTTCCACTTCCACATGTCCAAAACATTGATGCATTAGGTCGTTCTTATGCTACTGGAAAAAGAAAAGAATCTATCGCACGTGTCTGGATTAAACTTGGGACAGGAAAAATCATTATTAACGGGAAAGAATTCACGAATTATTTTGTACGGTCTGTTTTACAGATGATTCTCAAACAGCCAATAGTAGCCTCTTCACAAGATAATCGCTTTGATATTTTTGCTACTGTTAAAGGTGGTGGTTTATCTGGTCAAGCTGGGGCTGTGCGTCACGGAATTTCTAAGGCTTTAACGTATTTTGACCCAAGTTTACGAGCAAAGCTTAAACCAGGAGGCTTTTTAACACGTGATAGCCGTATTGTTGAACGTAAAAAATACGGAAGAGCTAAAGCTCGTCGTAGATTCCAGTTTTCCAAACGTTAATCAACTTATTATATCAATCTTTTAACAGAATATTGGTTTTTAAGCAGCTTTTTATTATACAGGTTTTTTAGTTTCTTTTATAAGAACTGCATGGAATTAATGACTTAACAATTATAAGTGTCAACAGAGGAAAAAATAAACCATCCTTTAATTGTATTTTTTTAAGATGTTTATGATTGAATTCAGAAGGTTTTTAATAAGATTTTATAAGCATTTCAAAAACAGATATTGCCAATATATTAAAAAATATAGGCTACGAAGTCGCTTATTTAATCGAAAAGGAAGTGATCTTATATAACGTAGGATTTAAGAGGCTCAAACCCATTAAACGCTACAGATGCATATGTAGAAGTATAAGCTCCTGTTCCTTCAATAAATACTTCGTCACCAATAGCTAACGATATTGGAATAGGATAAAATTTCTTCTTATAGAGGATATCTGCAGAATCACACGTTGGACCAGCAATAATACACGGGCTCATTTCATCTGTATCACGATTAGTAAGAATCTTATAACGTATAGCTTCATCAGTAGTTTCTGCTAAACCACCAAATTTTCCGATATCCAAAAAAACCCAACGTATCGGATCATCTTCTGACTTCCTGGAAATAAGAACAACTTCTGACTTAATAGCACCAGCATTTGCAACTATAGCGCGCCCTGGTTCAATAATTGTCTTAAAAGGAAAAGAATTACCAAAATATTTTTGTATAGAAGATTGAATAGCTTTCCCATAAACGTCTATACTAGGAACAAAATTGAGATATTGAATAGGGAATCCACCTCCTAAATTTATCATTTTAAGATGAATACCCTTTTTAGAAAGCTCTTCACTGATATACTTTACGTCAACAAGAGCACTATCCCATGCATCAACACGTGTCATTTGTGAACCTACATGAAAAGAAACACCGTATGCTTCAAGTCCACAAAGATTTGCATAAAGCAATACTTTAACTGCCATCTCTGGCACACATCCAAATTTACATGATAATGGCCATTCAGCACCTTGTCCATTATAGAGAATACGACAAAAAACACGTACATCAGAAGCAACCAGAGAAATTTTTTTAACTTCCTCAAAACTATCAACAGCAAAAAGCTTAACCCCTAGAGAATAAGCTTTTTTTATATCAATCTCTTTTTTAATAGTATTACCATAAGAAAGACGATCTGCTTTAGCTCCGACCGCAAGAGCCATCTCAATTTCTTCTACAGAAGCACAATCAAAACAAGAACCTATATCAACTAAAAGTTTAATAATTCTGGGATGAGGATTAGCTTTAATCGCATAATAAACTTCTGAAGTTGGCATTGCTTGACGAAAATTATAAAAGTTTTGACGTACAATCTCAAGATCAAGAACGAGATACGGTGTCTTTAACTTCTTATTTTTAAAAAAATCAAATATACGTGAAGTAATCACCATAAATATTTTCCAAAAACTACTTTCAAATGAGAAAGTTCAGAGAGTAAAAATTAAAATAACGCTAACAGTTATCTGATGAGAATGAACATCGTCAAAAAACATAAAGTTTGAATAACCAAAATTACCTCTAAATTTCAAACAATGAGAATAAACCTTGACGTGAAGAACAATTTGGACAGCAATTAGCAATGTTTTAATTTATTATCAAGTATCTCTTGAGAAGAAATTAAAAAAATATAGTACTTTTCAAAAATATCTTTTAGAATCATGTTTTTATAATGCTTCCAAAGACGAATGGTTTATGAGTAGTTATTAAAAACTATTTAATCCTCAACATCATAGGTACCAAGCGAGTACATTAACCTTTTTAAGCGAATGATATTAATTTTTAACCCCATCTCAACTTCCAAAAACCAAAAGATCTTAAAAATGGGTAAAAATTAACATAATTAACTCCTAAAGAAGTAAATTTTGTTATGCAAACAATATCTCTGCTTGACTATATCAATAAAAAATTTAACCTTGATCTTTCAGATTTGTAAAAGGAAATAATAAAGGCCTCTTTGCAAACTGGCGAAGGCGATCCTGAACTTTTAAACATTCTGCAGAATCGCCTTCAGTATTTACAAATTAGCGTTTCCAGACACAATATCTTATGAATACCATAAACTCATATGTCCAGTTAAGAGGAACTACAGAGCTATCGGGCTGTACAATAAAATCTTTAAAGGGATATTTACCCTTCAAAAACTTATAAGTCCCAGCATTAATCAGCCATGTTACCGCAAAATAATCGAAAATGGCTTTGAACATAGAGATTATAAACACAGCTTTGTTACTACCATTGACATTACAATTGATTATTATGCACGCAGCTGTACGCCTTTAATTATAAAAGAATAAACTTTTAATTATAATAGCCAATCAATAAAAGCGTAATTAATGATGACTATAACAAGCAAAAAATTTAAAATAAAAGATCAAAATGAAGAATTCAAAAAATACATAAAAAAATTGCTCAATACTCTCGTAATCTGTTTTAATAATTTTTTTAAACTTATTTATGACAACAATGGATATTACATGTTTTATAAAAATTTATTTTTTCTTTTAAAAGAAAACATGTTTTTACATTAACCAAATAATATAAGATAAATAATGATTTATTTGAAGATAATCATAATTACTATGTTTAGTCTAATATCTTTAAGTACAAAAGTATTATCTCATCCCCACATCTTCATAGAAGCCCATCTTGAGGTTGCTGTATCTCCTGACGATAATAAACTTGAATTACGCAATGTTTGGCGGTTTGATGAAATGTTTACATCATCTGTTATTATAGACTTTGATAAAAGTGGTAATTTAAGACTCGATCCAGATGAACTTGCTGAGGTAAGCAAAACAATACGCGAATCACTTGCTGAATATGATTATTATATTACAGCTACTGTTGATGGACAAAAAATGATTATCAATAAACCAGATATTATCAACTCAGACATTCAAAATAACAGACTTATAATGATTTTTTCTATAAAACTTAACAAAACTGCACCTTTAAGTGGAAAATTTGTATTTAGGCTATGTGATCCAACGCTCTATACTTCTATAAGCTTTATTGATGATAAAGACTTAATTGCTGTAGGGAATCATTTTTCAAAATGTAATCATAAAGTTGTACGTCCAAATCCTGATGAAGTCATCGCAGAAAACAAATCAACGCTTACTGATGCATTTTTTAATGATCCAACAGGCACTAACATGCAAAAGCTCTTTGCAACGAGATTAGAAATGACATGCTTATAAAACGCTTTTTCATCTACATATTGATTATATTTTGTTATACAAGTCTCGTGCATGCAAAGCAGCCATTTGGAGGTATATTAACAGAACAACAATATTATTCGTTGATACCTTACAACTCTCTCATGCAATTCATTAATCAATATCAACAAACTTTTTATATAAGCTTAAGAAATGCTTTAAAGGCTCTTAAAGAGAATAATTGGCTTTTAATCTATCCTGTAGGATTTTCTTTTTTATACGGTGTCCTACATGCTATTGGGCCCGGACACGGCAAAGCAGTGATTTCTGCACATATTTTAGCAAATCCCATTCAATTAAAAAGTGTTATTATTATCTCATTTCTTTCAGCATTTGTGCAGGGTATGAATGCTATCATAGTTGTTAATATATCCTATTTCTTATTACGCACTTCTGGAATTAACATGATGAAAATAATTGCCTGGATGGAAATTGGTAGTTATTTTTCTATAATTATATTTGGCCTTTGGTTACTTTTACGCAAATTAAAGTTTCTATACAATAATTTTCGTAATCAAAGAACTGTACTAACATCAGAATGTACAACATGTAGTCATAGTCATCATCATTTAAATACAACAATAACACACTCCAAGAGACTCGAAATCATTCAGATACTTATAACAAGTATCACCATGGGGATGCGGCCTTGTGTAGGTGCTTTGCAGGTTCTTACTTTTTCATTACTTAATCAGATTTATACTGCAGGAATTCTGTCTGTTTTTGCAATATCGTTAGGAACAGCAATCACTGTCTCAGCGATAGCAATCTTAGCCTTTTTCTCGAAACAATCTACTTTTATACTCAAAAAAACAGAAAAAGTAATGGCTATTCAAATTATTGCCCATATTTTAGGAATAATTATTCCCATGTTGTTAATAGTAAGTGGATTATTTATCTTAAATGTTGCCATGAGAGCTTCTTTTTAAAAGAAGTTCTTATACTGATTGAGAATATTTAGCTTAAGCTTTAAAATGACTAATGTTTAAATATTTTGTCCTGTATGTTTCAAAACATCAGAAAACCAAGGTATGGATACATTAAAAGCTTTTCCACCACGAATATTTTTAAAATCAATGACCTTAAGAACATTCCCTTGCGTTTCATCTTCTCCTATGACACCAGATATTCTAGAAAGTGCACTATCCACTGCGAGAATAACCATTTTTTCAATAAGTTGTAAATCCTCTTCTTCAGAAGCTGCTGAACGGACAAAATAACCTGACTTTTGTACAATAGATCTCTTTGCTCCTATAAGTTCCGCAAACTTTTCAGAAAACCAATCGCCAACATTAATTGCATTAAGACGAACATGACCAAAAGCATCTCTTTGGAGCTTTACACCTGATGCCTCACGTTCAGCAATAATTGCATCAAGGCAAGCACCTTCAGATACAAAAATAGAAACAGATCCTTTATTGTTGATAACAGCTTTAAGACGCTCAGCTTCTTGTACAAGATCAAACTGCATTTCTGGTAAATAAATACCATCTATACTTTTTGAATTTGAAGAAATCATAAATCCATCAGCATATTCATTGCCTTGTATCATTTCTATATAGGATCGAGCTGTTGCAGCAGTAAGCCAACCACAATTTCGACCCATAACTTCATGTATAATAAGGCTAAAGGGTGCTGCAGTGCATTCGTTTGAGATATTATCAAAAAATTTCGCACCAAGCTTTGCTGCTGTCAAAGCTCCTAAAGATTGATGTATTGGGGAAATGTCATTATCTATTGTCTTTGGCACACCAACAACTGTTAATTTATAGCTCCGCTTAGACAAATAATCAACAAGATCTGATGCTGTTGTATTTGTATCATCTCCTCCTATTGTATGAAGAATACTTACCTTATCTTCAATAAGGCGATTCGCAGCTACTTCTAAAGGATTTTCGTTTTCCTTAATCAATTGACGTTTCATACAATCAGCAACATTTGTTAATTTAACACGACTGTTGCCTATAGGAGAACCTCCATAAAACTTTAAAAGATCGGCTTTTTCACGCATATTTTGAGTAATCTCAATTCGATCCCCAAGAAGCAAGCCCTGGTATCCCGAACGATAGGCTATTAATTCTATGTCTGGTGCAACTTTATCATAACGCTTGATAAGCATAGAAACAACTGCAGAAAGACAAGGAGCAAGCCCTCCAGCTGTTAACATGGCAACTTTTTGTTGAGTCATTATTCTTCCTCTAAAAACACATTAAAATATCTGCTTGTTATATAATACAGTTTTCAACATATGACATTGCTGACTTATATCTACAAGTGTCTTTAAAACAACTTTCAAGAAAATTAATGTCTTTACAAAACTTAATGTACGAGTGATTCACCAAAAAAGAAAAGCTATTACACAACATATTTATGCATTTTAAAAAAATCGAGCAACACAACAATAAAGAGTATGCAGAATATGCAAGAAAGCTTTTTTAAAAGCTTTCCCTATGAATAAGAACAATCTTCACAAGATTACAACCATTGAGATAGTACATCACATATTTAAATTCTGAAATTAAAAATCAAGTACCCGAAAATAAAGAAAAAACTTAATAAAGTTAGAGCATGACAGTTCTGCTAATCTATTAAAATAATAAATGATTAATAATAGAACTTATAAAAATATTTATAAATTATATTCACAAATATAAAATATATATGCTTCGAAAAGAGATTATTGGAGAATAATATATCATATGGAATATTTTTTTATCTTTTTCTTAATTGGCATCTGCTTATTGTCTGTATTTATTTCCACAGTGTATTTTATGAGTTTAAGATTTGTTAATATTATATAATATAGCTCTTAAGATACTTCCTTTAATCAATTATCCAGGAAGTTATTTGTTAACTATGACAAGAACTGATCCAAATAAATTTGAGAAAGAAGTTAATGTCTTACGCTATCTTAGCTTTATCTCCTTGATAGCGTTCATTTTTGTTGCTGTGATTTCATCTTCCAGGATTGGCTTTACAACGGCTATTCCAGAAAAAATATCACTTTTAGTAGCGGGAATTATATTATCAACTATTTGTTTTATCCTTGTATTGCGAATGTCACGTATTCCAAGTGATATAAAAGAAATCTTAGACCAAACTCTTCTTGATACTGCCGCTGGTTTTGCTATTCTTTTCGATCCTCAAGGTACTCAGCTTGCTTATGGTGGCCGCGATGTTGATAATTTACGTTCAAATATAATTTTTTCTGATAAATGCAAGTTTATTGATCAAATATATATCCCAGATAGAATAAAATTTCTTCATGCCCTAGAGCTTTTAAGACAAGGGAAACAAAGCATCGAAATTGATATACGATTAGACAAGACTAATCAATTTATATTTTTGCGCATAGACATGCTTGCCAGACGTAATTCTTACGGAACTTTGATTGGAGTTATTGCTCAAATACGCAATGCTTCTTCTGAGAAAAACTTCTATCAGCAAGTAGCACTTCCCAACCCTAATCTTTCTAAAATAGATGATAGCAAATCATACTTTTTTGCTACTATCAGTCATGAATTACGTACTCCACTAAATGCTATTATTGGTTTTTCGGAAGTACTTCACAACGAATGTTCTGTGTATCCAGATTATCAAAAACAACGCGAATATATTGGTATTATTCATAAATCTGGAACTCATTTACTGAGTTTAATTAACCGCATGCTTGATGTAAGTAAAATGAATGCTGGACGTTATGATCTTGTAATGGAATCTTTCGACATTAAATCAATTATTATTGATTGCAAAGAAATGCTTACTCTTCAGGCACAAAAAAAAGGCATTCAACTCATAAATCAATCAACACATTCTTTAGAAAAAATTATTGCTGACCCAAATGCTATCCGCCAGATGATTATCAATCTCCTAAGCAATGCTATCAAGTTTACGAATCCAGGAGGTCTGATTACAATTAATAGTTTTCTTGATGAAAAACATCTGAAATTGCTTATTACAGATACCGGCGTAGGGATTTCTACTGAAAATCTAAGCAGAATTGGTCAGCCATTTTTACAAATTAAAAATGAACATACAAACTGTTCCAAAGGAACAGGTCTTGGTCTTTATCTGGTAAAAGGCTTAGTAGAATTACATTCTGGTACTTTTGATATAACAAGCAGCATAGGTAAAGGTACTTCCGTTACAATAACCTTACCATTAAATGAAAAGATCTATACAGAAAGAAAAGGAGTCGTTTCTCCGTTTTATTTTCCTATCGGTTTACAAACTCATAAAAAGATAATGCAAGAAAATGATTGTGAACATCCGGAGGAAAAAATTGCCTGAAAAAATATGCAAAGAAAACTCCTCTGGATTATTTTTTAAAGCTATAAAAACAACAGCTCAATTGATGGCTTATTATCCTCTCTTCTCCTTTGTTTCCATATTATTCTTTATTTCTTTTGGATGGGTAACTGTTAATGCATTATACCACCAAAAAGGAGCGCACCCTTCTTCAATTGTTATTACACGCGACACTAAGTCTTCGCCTATTTTATTCCCTTCTTCTTTAAGTTTCCCTCATTCTACGCAAACCAGAACTACAACATTTAAAGTTAAAAAGTCTGAACAAAACTTTCGTAGTTCTTCATCCTCTCAAGATTCTTCTCATAAGCTATCACTTCAACAATCAACAGTGAATACAAAACCTGTTGTATCGTCTATTGATCCTGTAGCAGATATTATCAAAAATTCTGAAACAGAAAACTCCTTTAACCCTGAACAGAAATCATTGCAAAATATGGATCTTAATACAAACCTGATATTAAAAATTCAGAAGGGCCTTAGCAATATGGCTTACGATAATATAAATATTGATGGTGTTGTTACTGAAGCAACCCATCAAGCAATTCTTAACTTCGAGCGTCATTATCACTTACCGGAAACTGGTCAACCCAATCAAAAAGTACTCAATAAACTCCAGCAAATAGGAGCACTGTAAATGAGTTTACAAGATAGATTTTCTCTAAAATGAAGGAACAAACCATTTAACTATTCTATAAGCCGATATAGAAAAATGTGATACGGTTAGAATATGTAATCCTGGTGTGATATTAAGTATGACCATAAAATTAACGAAAATACTCTCATCCATTTTTTGTAAAAAATACAATTGGCTCTATATTCACAAATACACCAAAAAAGAAAAATTCATCCTATACATAGGAAAAATCACGTGACAAGAAGCAATATCAATATTTCCATGCTTCCTGCAAAACATCAGGCCCCTGTTCGTTGGCGTGTAACAAATTATCTTGTTCCATATGAAGAAGCTATTCAAACAATGGAGAATGAAGTCAAGAGCATATCATCAGGTCATGCTTCAGAGCTCGTCTGGTTGCTGGAGCATCCACCTCTCTATACAGCTGGTACCAGTGCCCATTCAAATGAGTTAATTTCACCGGATCGGTTTCCCGTTTATTATACAGGCCGTGGTGGCGGCTATACTTATCATGGGCCAGGACAACGTGTGGTATATGTCATGCTTAATCTTAATAACCGACGTAAAGACATACGTTGTTTTATAGCAGCACTAGAAGAAGTTATTATTCAAGTACTGTCAACAATGAATATCCACGGTGAACGCCGTGAAGACCGTATTGGGGTTTGGATACGTCGTCCAGAAAAACCTATTCTCATGAATGGCTTACCTGCTGAAGACAAAATTGCTTCTATTGGAATCAGAATACGTCATTGGGTCTCATTTCATGGATTCTCTTTAAATGTCTCTCCTAATTTAAATCACTTTTCTGGTATTATTCCATGTGGAATACAACTATATGGAGTTACAAGTCTCACCGATCTTGGACAAACTCAACCTATAGAAAATATTGATTTGGAAATCCAAAAAATATTCGAAACAATATTCGGTCCAACAACAATGATAGAATAAAACCCTACTTGCAAAATATGAACTTTTATACAAAGGAAAGTTTATTTTTTAACCAATGCTCTTGCGTTTCCATCATAAAATCTGGGAAAGAATCATCTGCAATTGCCTTTCTTATTCCCTTCATCAGGTCCTGATAATAAGAAAGGTTAGCCCATGACAGCAACATACCACCTAAAGGTTCTTTCATCCGGATTAAATGATGTAAATACGCACGGGAATAATCACGCAATGCCGGACAAGACGATTCTTCATCAAGCGGACGAATATCATAAGCATGCTTTGCATTTCGTAAATTTATTCTTCCATTTCGAGTAAATGCCAATCCATGACGCCCTGCCCGGGTAGGCATAACACAATCAAACATATCTACGCCACATGCTACTGACTTCAAGATATCCTCTGGTGTTCCAACTCCCATGAGATAGCGAGGTTTCTCAACAGGAAGAACTGGTAATGTATTCATTAACATCTCCAGCATAACCTCTTGAGGTTCACCGACAGCCAATCCCCCTATAGCATATCCTTTAAGATCTAATTTTTTGAGTGCTTCCGCAGAAATCAATCTAAGATTTATTTTATTTCCACCTTGCACAATTCCAAACATTGCCTTACCAGGCTGATGACCGAATGCCAAAGAACAACGCTCAGCCCATCTTAAAGACAATTCCATTGCTCTCTTAATCTCTTTATCTTCTGCTGGCAAAGATATACACTCATCAAGCTGCATTTGTATATCCGAACCAAGAAGTTTTTGAAGTTCTATTGCGCGTTCCGGAGACATATGATGAAGACTTCCATCAATATGACTCCTAAAAGTTACACCATGTTCATCCACAGAACATAACTTTGAAAGCGACATTACCTGGAATCCTCCGGAATCAGTTAATATCGGATGTGGCCAACGAATAAATTCATGTAATCCACCTAGACGAGCGATACGTTCTGCACCAGGCTGCAACATTAAATGATATGTATTTGCTAAAATAACATCAGCACCTGTAAAGCGAACTTGATCAAGATACATTGCCTTCACTGTTCCAGCTGTACCAACAGGCATAAAAGCAGGTGTTTTAATAATGCCTCGTGGCATAGAAATCTCACCCAACCGCGCATGACCACTTGTTGCTTTTATTTCAAAATAAAACATATTACTCATTGCTCTTTCCGAAAAAGCAAACTTGCATCACCATAGGAATAGAACCGATATCCTTGCATAATTGCATGTTCATAAGCTTTTTTTATCTCTTCAAGCCCATAAAAAGCGGCAACCAGCATAAACAACGTTGATCTTGGAAGATGAAAATTCGTTATCAACATATCTACAATACGAAACCGATATCCTGGAGTTATAAAAATCTCAGTAGAACCTGACCACGGTTTAATAACCCCATCTCTTATCGCAGCGCTCTCAAGTAAACGAAGAGTTGTGGTCCCAACTGCAATAATACGTCGTCCTTCTGCTTTTGCAGCATTCACAGCCTGTACCGTTTTAACATCTATATATCCTATTTCACCATGCATTACATGATTATCGGTATTATCTACCCTTACCGGTATAAACGTTCCTGCTCCGACATGTAGAGTTACAAAATGCTTTTCAACACCCAAAACATCAAGATTATCTAAAAGATCAGATGTAAAATGAAGACCAGCTGTAGGTGCAGCAACAGCTCCTTGTACACAACCATATATTGTCTGATAATCTACAACATCATGTTCATCGACAGAACGCTTACGAATAATATAGGGAGGCAAAGGAATTTTTCCTATTATATTAATCTGCGCATCTAACTCCTCTCCTGATTTGGAAAAAACCAGAGTAATTTCTCCTGTTTCATGTTTTTCAAGGACAAGAGCACTTAATTGTATTTTCTTATCCTCTGAAGAAAAATAGATTGTATCTCCTTGTCTGATTTTCTTTCCTGAAGAAGGAAAAGCTCGCCACGAATCATCTGAAATACGTACATGCAAAAGAATAGATAAACGAACTTCGGCATATCCCTGACGAACACGGAATCCTTGTAACTGTGCTGGAATAACTTTGGTATTGTTAAAAATAATGACATCATTAGGTTTTAAAAACGTCAACAAATCACACATCCTATGATGAGAAAAATGAACAGATGGATGTGAATAAGCAACCATAAGACGAGAAAAATCACGTGGATATGTAGGTCGTAATGCAATGCTATGATCTGGAAGATCAAAATCAAACAGTTCAATGCGCATAAAGAATAACTCCGTATAGGATACCCAAACTACCTTAAAATCTCATTTTTTATTTAAAATCAAGGACTTAATACGAATCATTATACGCATTGATTGCATGATATAATTTCAAAAAATGTCCTCACTACACAACTTTTATCTATGAAAAACCTATCCGATCTTGTGAAGACTACTTACAATATCACACACCCTTAAATTATGTTTATTTTTTAGTTCAGTAACATTGACTTATTCAAAATAATATGAATATTATTTTCATGTTTTTAACTGTTATTCTTTAATTAAAGGAATTTTATTATGAAATTAAACCATTATATATTAAGTTTGTCTCTATGTCTTGCGTCAACTTCTGCTTTAGCAATTGAATATCCAATCGGTAAACCAAATTTATGTGGTGGGATGGAAATTGCTGCGGTATATCTGCAACCCATTGAAATGGAACCTGCTAATATAATGCGGCTTGCAGCTAAATCTGATATTCATCTTGAAGCTGATATTCATGCTCTTGAAGACAACAAGAATGGTTTCCAAGAAGGCAACTGGATGCCTTATCTGCAGGTTACTTACGAATTAACAAAACAAGGTAATGATTCCACTTTAAAAGGACATCTTCATCCCATGGTTGCTAATGATGGTCCCCATTATGGTGACAATATAAAACTATTTGGTGCAGGAAATTATCACCTTAAATTCACAGTTCTACCACCATCAAAAGAATCTATGTTCGGTCGCCATGTTGATAAGGAAACAGGAGTTGCTCCATGGTTTACAAAATGTGTTAGTGAATACGATTTCACATATGCTGGTACTGGTAAAAAAGGCGGATATTAAATTTATATACGCCAGCAATAAAAGGTAGGTTATTGCGAGATATAGCCGTGGATAATAACACGGCTATAATAAAATTTAAATTTATTGAAGGCACTTACTAATGCGTATTATTATAATTTTTCTTTGCCTTTTTATTATAACCCCAACTTATGCTGCACCTTTACCAAATTATGACTTGACGGTCACAGACGGAAAATTTATGCCTCAGGAAATTACAGTCCCGTCAGGACAAAGGTTCAAAATTACTATACGCAATACAGGAACAACCCCAGCAGAATTTGAAAATCTTTCCTTACGTGTTGAGAAAGTTTTAGGTCCAAATATTCAATCATTCGTTGTTATTCACCCACTCAAACCTGGAAATTATCACTTTATTGATGAATTTCATCTGGATATGAAAGGTTTTGAAATTATTGCAAAATAATTGATAAAAGAAAGGTAATTTTATGGGAGTTCCTCTTTTTATTGTCTGGAGAGAAAGCGTTGAAGCCCTCCTTATTATAGGCATCCTTTATTCTTGGTTGCAACGTGAAAAAATGACTTCTCATGTAAAATCGCTATGGATAGGTTCAGGCTTAGGAATCCTCTTATCAGGTATACTTGGAATAATAATGTTTATTGCTGGACATTGGTTCTCTGGCCCTGGAGGTGAATATTTTTTTACTTTTATGATGATTTTTGCAAGCCTTCTCATTCTGCATACGGTCATTTGGATGTACCGCAACGGCAAAAACTTGAAAAAAGAGCTTGAATCTGAAGCTGCGCAAAGCATAACTTCTTCTGGAACATTCGGTATCATGATGCTTGCTATGTTTGCAGTTGCGCGTGAAGGATCAGAAACTGTTATATTCCTTTCCGGTGTGGGAGCACAACAAAAAGGATCATCGCTGGGCTTGTTTATTTTGGGAGGTATTATTGGCTTCATATTAGCAGTTCTTACTTTCATTCTCTTGCAAAAATTTTCGAAAATTATTTCCTGGAAATGGTTTTTTCGTATCAGTTCTTTTCTATTATTAACGATAGGAGGAGCAATAGCAGTAAATGGATTTGATAAAGCTGCTGGTCAACTTTCAGCCTATGAACTTCCAGAATGGTTATATTGGTTTATGGATGATCCATTATGGAATACAGAATGGCTTTTAGCGGATAATAATATATTAACTGCATTGACAGGCTATCATTCTAATCCTTCTTTAATGCAGGTCAGCGTTTTATGCCTTTACTGGATAACAGCAATTATTATGTGCAACACCTGGAATAAAAAAAATATAACCAAAAGAAACCCTCTAATAGTGTAATGCTATGAAAAAATTCTTTCCTTTTTCTTTGAATGCTCTTGGACTAGCAATGCAAAGGCATCGTGCTCTGATTCAAGGTATTCAATGGATTATGGTTATAGTCTATCTTCTGCTCATTATCATACCTGCATGGATGGATCTACCAAAGCGTGAAGCACAAATACTAAATAACCTTGTTCTTTTTGCCCAGTTTGTATTCTGGGGCATTTGGTGGCCTTTTGTTATTTTATCAATGCTATTTTTAGGTCGGATATGGTGCGGTGTCTTTTGTCCAGAAGGTGCACTTTCTGAATGGACAAGCAGATGGGCAGGTCTTAACAAAACCATTCCTCGCTGGCTTAAATGGCGCGGTTGGCCAGCAGTTTCATTTGTTATCATGACACTTTACGCCCAACTGGTCAGTGTTTTCGACTACGCACAGCCTACCCTTTTTATTCTTGGGGGTTCAACCGTTGCAGCAATAATCATTGGATTTTTTTTTGGTCGTGGTACACGTGTCTGGTGCCGCTCTCTTTGCCCAGTAAATGGTGTTTTCAATCTTTTATCAAGGCTTTCACCGATAAGTTTTAAAACTAATCCAGAAGCCTGGGAGCGTTATAATGGATTAAAGTTGCCTGTTCATTGTCCTCCGATGCTCAATATACATCAACTGAACGGCGTTTCAGCTTGCCACATGTGCGGACATTGTGCTGGTTACCGCGATGCAGTGTCTCTCCAGTCACGTTCTTTCAATGAGGAAATTCTAGAACACGGTGCAAAAAAAAATAACATCTGGGAACTACGCCTTCTACTGTATGGTATGATAGGAGTAGCAATTGGTGCCTTTACATGGTCTGCGAGTCCGTGGTTTGTTCAACTCAAGTTGGTAATTGCGAAATGGCTTGTCGATTATAATATTTTATGGCCACTGGATGCTACAGCACCTTGGTGGATACTCACCAATTATCCAGAAAACAATGACTCTTTTACTTGGCTTGATGGTTTCTGTATCAGTTTTTACATCCTAGGAAACGGCCTGGTATTTGGTCTCTTCCTGAGTGCTATTCTTAATTTTATCGCTCAATTCTGTCATAAAACGACTCCATTTAAATATCATCTTGCGCAGGCTTTTTTACCAATCAGTGCAGCGGGGCTTTTTCTTGGGCTATCAGCAACAACTGTAAAATTATTACAATATAATGGTATTACATTTATATGGCTAGACAATATTCGCATCATAATCTTAGCTGGAGCAAGCCTTTGGAGCCTTTATCTTGCTGCCCGAATTATTGCACTTTATCAAAAACATATTCATAAATGGATCTTCAGTTTCTTACTTTTCAGTCTTGCACTCATACCAATTATCAGCTCATGGTGGCTCATGTTTTGGGGATGGAATATGTAACTTGGTATATTGATATTCATTGCATTTAATGCCTTAAATAGCTATACTTTTATGTAAAGATATCATACACAACTTTTTTATAAAAAATTGTAAAATCATTTACATTAGAAATTTTTGTAAATGATCTCATAAACCAAAAACATAAAACCAGTATTTTAATATACTTAAACATATGTTAAACTTTAAAATTATCTATGCAAAAAGGTGATCATCTCTTTCTTATTGATGCGTCGGGTTTTATATTCCGAGCTTTTTATGCTATGCCACCACTTCATCGTAAAGCAGATGGATTACCCGTTAATGCAGTTTCCGGTTTTTGTAATATGATCTGGAAGCTCTTAAAAGACGCTCGAAATACAGAAATTTCTATTACACCATCACATTTTGCTATCATTTTTGATCATCCTGCCAAAACTTTT
Source organism: Liberibacter crescens BT-1 (assembly GCF_000325745.1). NCBI lineage: Bacteria > Pseudomonadati > Pseudomonadota > Alphaproteobacteria > Hyphomicrobiales > Rhizobiaceae > Liberibacter > Liberibacter crescens. Next base: position 1,005,810 of record NC_019907.1, read on the forward strand.
AGGAATGTTTTATATGAAGGATATAAAACCAATCGTTCTGCGGCCCCTGAAGAACTCATAATTCAATTCCCTCTTATTCGGTTAGCAACACAAGCTTTTAGTCTTCCTTCTATTGAAATTGAAGGATTCGAAGCGGATGATATTATTGCCAGTTATACACGTGCTGCTGAAAAAGAAGGTGCAGAGATAACCATAGTTTCGTCCGATAAAGATTTGATGCAGTTAGTCAGCCCTTCTGTTTCTTTATATGATACTCTTAAAAATAAACGTATCGGGATTGATGATGTTTTAAAAAAATGGGGGGTACCTCCAGAAAAAATGATTTGCTTACAGGCATTAACCGGGGATTCTATTGATAATATTCCTGGTATCCCGGGTATAGGCCCTAAGACAGCTGCCTTGTTACTTGAAGAATATGGTAATCTTGATAATATTTTATTACAAGCTCATACCATGAAACCGTCTAAAAGACGGGACGCACTTATAGAACACGCTAATATGGCTCGTCTTTCTCGAGAGCTTGTAACGCTGCGTACTGACCTTCCCCTTCCAATACCACTTAATGAAATACTATTACATCCTCAAGAAGGTTCTCAACTTATTGCTTTTCTTAAAGCAATGGAATTAAATGCACTTATAAAGCATGTTGCTAAAGTATGTGACTGTGATGCTTCACTCATTGAAGCAGCTGATGTAGATCCAGGAGAAACCTGGCGTAAAAAAAATGATGAGCATAATTCTCCTAACACTGAAGTTTCATCTATTTCTGACAGAAAAATATTCACACCTCAGTCACTGGTAATAGAACGCTCTAAGAGCTTTAAACAATTAAAAACAGAAGATACATTTTCCTGTCAGCAGATTATTGATATTAATAACTTCAAAACTTGGATTCATAGAATACGGGATAATGGAATTGTTGGTTTCAAAGTCATCACTGATAAAATGGATATTTTAAATTCTAAACTCGTGGGATTTTCATTCGCTATGAAAGAAAAAACCATTCCATTATCACAAATACAGATTTCGGCAATTTATATACCACTGAATACACACAATACACCTGAGATCATAGAAGATGAATCAGCTTCAAAATTGTATATTCCTAATGAATTAGCACTGTCCTATCTTAAAGAACTGCTAGAAGATCCTTCTATTCTTAAAATTGGTCACAATATAAAATATGATATTATTGTGATGAAACGCTACGGGATTGATATTTGCAGCTTTGATGACACAATGCTTATGTCTTATGTATTAGACTCTGGACGTTCTGATCATAATTTAAAAACACTTTCTAAAAAATGGCTAGACCATATTCCTATAAACTACAAAGACCTTACTGGAACAGGAAAACTGCTGACTACTTTTGATAAACTACCCATATCACAAGTTAAAGAATACGCTGCCGAATGCTGTGATATAAATCTAAAATTGTGGATGCTCCTTAAGCAAAGGCTTGTCGCTGAAGGTTTGTTATCTGTATACGAACGGCTAGAACGGCCAATGGTAACAGTCCTGGGAGAAATGGAAACAAATGGTATATATGTAAACCAAGAAATTCTTTTGCAACTTTCTCATGAATTACTACAAGAAAGTATGATTTTAGAAAAAAAAATACATGCTCTTGCCGGTGAAAATTTTAATATTGCATCACCGAAACAACTGAGTAACATTTTATTTACAAAAATTGGATTGTCCAGTGGATTTAAAACGAAAACAGGACAAAAATCAACATCAGCCCAAGCTCTTGAAAAGATGAAGTTTGATGAAAATATCCTGTTACCAATGATTCTTGAATGGCGTCAACTGTCCAAACTCAGATCAACGTATACAGACGCTCTTCCTCACTATATTAACAAAAACACGCATCGAATTCATACTCATTATTCTTTAGCAGCTACAACAACTGGACGTCTTTCTTCTTCAGAACCAAATCTCCAAAATATTCCAGTACGAAACGCTTTGGGCCGTAAAATTCGTAAAGCTTTTATCGCTCCCCATGGAAAAAAGTTGATTTCTGCTGACTATAGCCAAATTGAATTACGTGTTTTAGCGCATATTGCACATGTTTCAGAACTTTGTCAGGCCTTCGCTGATGGGATAGACATTCATGCAATGATAGCATCTGAAGTTTTTAATATACCTTTAAAAGAAATGTCAATTGATGTACGTCGCCGTGCCAAAGCCATTAATTTTGGTATCATTTATGGAATTTCATCCTTCATGCTAGCCAATCAATTAGCTATTTCACGCTCTGAAGCTTCAGAATATATTGAACTCTACTTTAAGCGTTTTCCAGGAATACGTGACTATATTGAAACAACAAAAGCCTTTGTTCATCAGCACGGCTATGTAGAAACCATCTTTGGACGCCGAATATATTACCCGGAAATAAACGCACGCAAAGCATCAATTCGTCAATTTAATGAACGTGCAGCTATTAACGCACCTATACAAGGCTCAGCAGCAGACATCATCCGAAGAGCCATGATTCGTATGAAAAAAGATTTCATCCATCATAATATTTCAGCACAAATGTTGCTCCAGGTACATGATGAACTCGTTTTTGAAGTAAAAGAAGAGGAAGTTATTAAAAGTATACCCATTATATCTAAAGCCATGGAAAACGCTCCCTTTCCTAAACTAAACTTAATAGTACCTCTTAAAGTAGACATAAGAGCCGGTTATAATTGGGAAGAAGCGCATTGAGCTTAATTTGAATACATACTACGTTATAATTATATTATAAACCATTGATTTCATTTTATTTTTCTACCTTTGACTGTATATTTAAGAGAATACACCGAAGTTATTTATCTCCACAGCATTTATAGAAATTTGTGTTGATTTAATAAGTGCCTTCCTAATTTTAATTTTACAATTAAAAGACATAAAAAACAAATTCATATCCCTTTTTTCAAACTTTAGAAAAATAAAGGAAAAAATTTCTCTTATGGTGATGCTGTGTTAAAATTTTCTGATTCTGAAAATTTTAATAGCTTTATTCTCCTGTACTTAGAACGGCTAGAATTATGGCGTATGGAAGCCTTTGGGAAATAATCAATCTTATCAATGAAAACACGTAATAATACATCGGTTCCAAATTGAGAATTTAACCCTTCTTTTACTTCCTTACGAAAATTTTCGAGATCAAACTCTTTAAGTTTCTGTATATTAATTACAGAAGAACCAATAAGGAGTGTATACAAATGATCAGTAATCATTTCTTTCAAAAAAAAATTGATTTTCTTAGCTTTATCTTTCTCTATCATAAAAGATAATTGCACTACAAAATAAGCCTGAACATCTCCTTCAGAAATCACAGGAACAGAAACCTGCTCGCTTTTTAGTATTTCCGACATTTTTATACCAATATCTTCTGATTCATTAGGCTTATCAGGAACTGACATGTATAAAACAACATAGACAGTTGCCAATGTTACTATAGAAACCCATAGTCCAATTAAGAAAGTTCTTATCATATGTGATAAAATCCCAGAGGCTCACTTGTTAGAGTAAGTGCCATCAGTATCCATATTTTTCATTGTATTTTTTAATAAATTAGCCATAGTCCGGGCAGCTTCAAGGCAAGCTTCTAAATGGCAAGCATTGAATGTTAATTTTTCATGCACCTCACGTAATTTCTGAATACTGACGGGAGATAATTTTTCAGTATCAAGATCCTGGAACAACATAGATAATTCATATAAACAACGTCCTTTATTATTATTAGAAACATCAATATTAAATTGAGGGTTTTTACCAAGACTTTTATTTTCATTATCTATGATTTCTATAATACGATCAGATAATATACGAATACGATAATCTTGTGCCGTAGATTCTGTCATTTCTAATGCATTCACATTGATATTAATATTAGTCACTATATTTCCCTATCAGCAATCACAGTAGTTTTATTTTTCTGATCAAGATAGGCTTGGGAGGCAAGTCCCACTCCACCCTTAAGTGAGATCGCTGTACCAATATGTTGTGAAAGCAAATCTTTTAAGAAGTCCCCAGCAAAACCTTTTCCAAAAGGTTCGACCATTTTCTGTGGTAAAATAGATTTAATAAAACATTGAAGCACTAAAGATTCAAACTTGTTATAAATTTCTGGAATTTCCTCTACTTGATTTTTAGGAAATTTTATAGCAGGAAAACTCTGATCAAGATGACGACCTTTTGTCAAAAAACTAAGATCTCGTGTCTCTAAAACCTTCATATAACATATCCTTCTTTTGCAAAGATATATTTATTATGAATGTTAAAGCTTGCTAGAGGCTGGAGTCACAAGAAAATTATGTTCTATGTAACCTTGAATATTCTCTTCCTCAATCTCTATTTCTTCTAAAGCTTGAGCTACTTCTGCCCGCTCATTTAAGTGTTTAATTTTGAGCTTTTCAGATAGAAGACACGATTCCTGAACCTCTTGTAGATGCGTCAACTGTTGTTGAGTTTCCAGTAAACGTTGATAAAAACGAGAATACTGAGAAAGAAAAGAAGCATGTATTGGTAATCCAGAAGTCATTGCTGTCATTACAACTTTCATTAAACTCTCTGTTTGCATACGCTTGTATAAAGTATCCGCAAGATTGTTCTCTGTTATTTTTTTTAAACAACCTTGTACATTAGCCATTCGACGTAATCTCTTGGAATAAAAAACTTTAGTCATAAAAATTTACTTTCTTCAAAAGATAATCCTAAAAGAATGCACAAATTGATGTAAAAAAAATGATATTGATAAATATAAAAGAAAAAAGCCTATTCCTAACATGACAGGTAAAGATATAATGTACAAGAAAACTTGTGGAACCAGTTTATTAAGAAGTCCAACACTTATATTAAATATCAAATTAAATATGATAAAAGGACTAGATAAGCGTAACATAATATAAAATGTTTCCTGGAACACATTAACAAAAGTAACAAGATTAATACGGGAACTTATTTCTCCGCCTACAGGAATAACACTATAAGATTGTACAAGTGCATACAAAATGTCGTGATGGAAATCCATTGCAAGAAGCATAAGTAAACCTGTAATACCAATGAAAACTGCAACAGGCATTCCTACAGTGTTTTCAGAAATATCAATTCCTGATGCAACATTTAAACCTATCATTGTAGAAATAATTGTCCCGGAGAATTGTAATCCCAGTGCATATATACGTGTAACAATCCCGTATGCACTGCCTATCAATATTTCAATTACTATTAACAATATATAAGCAGGACCCAATCCAGAAACATTAGGATAAACGACATCCCATAAAAATGGGAGTATAATTATAGAAAACGCAATCGAAAAATATAAACGAACTTGTACAGGTATACACGCTGCTGAAAATCCTGGTAGAAACATGATACAACTACCTATGCGACAAAAAACCAGAAAAACAGATAAAATTTCCTTATGAAGATGAGATATCATGAAATAGAGCCAAGTATCTTTATTTCTATACCTTTAGCGATTTCCATATGAGAAAGTACTGGCAAAGAAGGGAACATGCGTTCAAGGATCATACGAATATAGGTGCGACTCTCTGGTGATGTCACAATAACAAAAGGTAATCCCCTATCAATATATTCACGAATAACCACTTTAGCTTGGTCAGAAAACTCTTCAATAGAACGCGGATCAATATTGAAGTCCATAACATCCCCTTTTGAATCCCGCTTTAATGCTTGATGAAAGACCATATCCCAATGGCTTCCTAATCTAAGGATACGCAACACACCATCATCCAAAAAATCACCGCAAAGCTGCTGAGCTATCCGAATACGAACATGCTCTACAATTTGTTCTGTCTTCCGTACATGGGGCATTAATTCAGCAATAATTTCTAAAATTAAATGCAAATTACGTATAGAAACACGCTCAGACAGCAATGCCTTGAGAACTGCCTGAATTCCAGAATATGATATATGAGAAGAACTTATCTCTTCAGCCAGTTTTTTATACTCTGGATCCAATTGATCAATCAACATTCTAACATCTTTGTATGAAAGAAGCTGAGATAAATTATTACGAATAACTTCACTAAGATGCGTTAACATGACAGAGGTATTATCAATAGGCTGAAATCCCTCACGCCGTATATCCTCTGAAAAAGTTTCTAAATAAGAAATAGCAGGAATATTAAAAGCGGGTTCACGAATCTCTTCTCCTGGAAAACTCGGTTTCTCTCCTGAACCAACGATAACCAATATTTCTCCAATACGAAGATTACTGGATGCAACTGTAGTCCCATGAATACGAATCTGATAACTCTTTTCTGGTAAGGAAATATCATTTGTTACCTTAATATCCGGGATAATAAATCCATACTGTTGGGCAAATTTTTTGCGCATCTTACCAACACGAAAGAGAAGTTCCTGCTGCGAAGAAAGAAAAAAAGTTGAAAGCATACTACCAAAAACCAGTTCAATTCCTGATACTCTTAACGCTGACTTTATTGAATCTTTATCTTCTTCTTGAGTTTTTCTTTCTTTTTTCTTAGAAATCTGAGAGGATTTATTCATTTCAATCCTATATGGAATATACCAACTTCCTAAAACAAATAAGCTTCCTAATATTAAAAATGGCATCGCTGGCAAACCAGGAATAAAAGCCATCACACCCATAAGAATTGCAGAAACTATCAATGCACGTGGATAACCAGAGAGTTGATCAACAACAGCTTTATTCGTAGAACCACTTAAAGTTGTACGTGATACTAAAAGACCCGCTGCCAAAGAGATAATCAAGGCAGGAACCTGTGATACAAGACCATCTCCTACTGATAATCTTACAAAGACATCGGCTGCTTGACTAATAGGCATATCATGCCGAAAATAACCAATAAGAATACCACCTAAAATATTTATCCCTGTAATAATAAGAGCAGCAATAGCATCCCCACGAACAAATTTTGAGGCTCCATCCATTGCTCCGAAAAAAGAACTTTCTTTTTCAAGTTCTTTACGTCGCTGCTGCGCTACACTTTCATCGATTAAACCTGATGAAAGATCAGCATCAATAGACATCTGCTTTCCAGGAATAGCATCCAAAGTGAACCGAGCTCCAACTTCTGCAATACGAGTTGCACCTTTCGTAATAACAATAAAATTAATCGTAATTAAAATCATAAAAACGACTAATCCAATAACAAAATCTCCTGACATCACTAAAAAGGAAAAACCAGACACTACTCTACTCACTGCATCATACCCTTCATTACCATGCGATAAAATGGCACGTGTTGTAGCTATGTTTAATGCTAAACGTATAATAGTAGAAAGCAAAAGCACTGTTGGAAATGAAGAAAATTCCAATGGTCTCTCAACCCATAGAGAAACCATTAAGATAAGGACTGATAAAGCTATGGAAAAAGCTAATCCTATATCAATAAGGAATGAAGGTATAGGTAAAAACAAAATACATATAACAAAAATAATACCTAGAGCAAAAACAATATCTTGATTATTTTTATTGATCTTCAAAAAAGCGCTAACAAGCGATTGAAACATATTTTTTATACCTCTTCATGAGGGAAGGTATGTCCTGTAAAATAGATTACAGGAATAAAGATTAGAATGATAAACGATCAATCTTGTGTAAAATTATCTTATTAAAATCCTGATTGAATCCATGAAAAAATAAGATTTGTAAAAAGAGATATCTGTCCGCCAATAAAAGGAGAAAAAACAAAAAGAGATAGCAAAACCGCAACAATTTTAGGAATAAAAGTAAGGGTCATTTCCTGTATTTGAGTTAATGCTTGAAAAAAAGCTACCAAAAGCCCTATAATCATTGCAGATAAAAGTACAGGGGAACTTGCAATTAAAATCGTCCATATTGCCGTTTGGGCAATTTCTAAAACATCTACCTCATTCATTTAAAATAATCTCAAACTGGAAAAATACAGCCTCATTAAGAAAAAAATTGCACTAATTAGAAAGAACAATTCCTATCTCAACAGGAATTTTCTGATGATCAGAGGTCAAAGCCACTAACCCTGAAGGAGTCAATTCCACAGAAGAAATAACTCCTTTCTTAACTCCGTCCAGCCCAATAATTTTTTTACCAATATAGCTCGCAGCTTGTGCAAGACGGTTACTATTCAGCAATTCTTGCAAATTAGAATTAACTTTTATGCTCTCTTCTACTTGAGAAAAAACAGCAAGTTGTGCTATCTGCTCACTAGCTTTCATTGGTTCTGTTGGATCCTGATGTTTTATTTGAGCAACAAGAAGCTTTAAAAAACTATCGTAATTAACTTTTTTTTGAGCCCCTGAACTTTTAACTTCATTCTTTAAAGGGAAAATCCCTGCATTTATTTCCATAAAGCAATCTCTTTCTGAATATATTCAATAGTAGACGAAAATACTTCATCTTGAATGATAACCTGGGTTTCTATGTCATAAAAAGACCGGATTATTTTTAAAGCCTCAAAAAAACGTCCTGACATCACTAAAAACTCAACCCGTTTAAGTGCTACGAACATTTCCTCATTACAGGCACAAGCCAATAACATTCCAATAGTTTTTTGAAAAAAAGACAATGCATAGTCTTTTCCTGCTGGATTAATTAAGATCATCTGCACTATGAAATATAACTGACGTAATGGAGTAGTCGTTTCTTCTTCTTTCAGGATATGATGTTCGAGCATAAAATTAATATCATTCAAAAATTCAAGGATTACCTTGCGATCTGCGCGCAGAACAGCACCATTGATAAAAAGCTTCTCGCCATTTTTAAGTGAAATTCGCAAGGAATTCTTCATTTTAAGCCATCCCTAACCATAGAAATGACATCTATAATACTTTGATAATCTGTTGATTCATGGCGACGAATTCGTTCACATTCTTTCAAAATCCAAAAACCAATAGAGATAAGCTGAGCCCGAAGATCCTCAGATAATTTGTTATCATCTCCTTGCAAATCTTCAATGAAAAAAACCCAAACACGCGTTGTATAGAAAAGAGCCTCATGGATTATATTATGAACCCCGCCTTTACAATCACGCGCCTCAGATAACAAAGATATAGACCGATCAAGTATCAAACGCTCACGTTTCCTGGCTTCAACCATCGAGCTTTGCATATTTTCCTCATAACAGGAATGATACATGGCCCTATCCTTTACTAATGAATTTTTCATGATTAAGTATCAAAGGTAATTTGCGATACTGAGTTTTAAAAGTTTAGCAGTCATTGAATAAGACAAATCTAATCGCATGATCTCCTCTTGAAGATTTACAGAAAGTTCATCACGATTCACCCCAACTAATTGAGAAAAATATTTTTGTAGCACTTCTTGCTGATTATTAAGAACCATATTCGTTTTATGAATTCTTGATTGCATAAATCCAAGATTACTTCTCTGTTCATTAATGCCACCTACAACCTGACCCGCATAAGAAACAACCTTCTCATTAATTATATTAAGTGCTTCTTTCCCAAGATCTTTCTTTAAAAGCTCTACAGAAAGAACAGAAAGAAGAGAAAATTTCCTAACAGCGTCTACGTTAACATTTGTTGAAACTTCTCTATATTCAAACTTATTAATACGACTATATATATTTTTACTAGAAGCATTTGACCAATTTTCAGACCAATACTTGTCATCTGCAAAAGATTTTTCCAGTTGATTTATAAAATCAAGCATCTGAGCACCATTCATAGCAGAAGGTTCTGTTTCACCATTAATTCCTTTGATATTATTGTCCTCTAAAAATTTTTTAAGAGCACTATCAAAGGCCTTTTTAGCCAATGAATCTTTACTAAAATAATCTTTTAATGGCTCAACTCCGCTATTTATTCCAGAAAAAATATACTTGCCATTAGCAGATGTATTTGCAGAACCTGTAAAAGAAGATAATCCATCCTTTACAGTATTAATTACCACCTCTAGCATTGATGGATTAGAATTTCCGCTTGCTACTGAAACTGTATTAAGAATATCCTGAGCTGTTGTCGCCATATTCTCAAGTGCTTTTTGAGAAAGATCCAAACGAGTTTCTGTCAATGCGTTATTGTTTAGAAATGATTTGATACAATCAATCTCTTGCCTCATTTCAAGTGTTTCAGCTGCACGCATGCCTAATTTTGTACCAAAATCTGCATGTTGCTCGGTTATAATCTCCTTGTACGATTTGTTAATTTTATTAGAGGTTTCCTTCATAAAAGAACTAGCTCTCTTATGAAGAGATAACATTGAAATGTCTGTAGTTTTCATCATTGATCAAATCCTCCTTAACAGCGTTTCCATCATCTCATCAATAGATGCAATAAGTTTCCCAGACACTTTATAAGACTGCTCTACCTGAATAAGAAAATTGAGTTCTTCTTGAAGGTTCACTCCTGTAATATTGGAGTAAGAATCCTGGATATGATTAAACATTGCAGAAGTTTTAGTAACAGCATCATCACACTCAGCGCGGCATTGCTCCAACCAGCCTATTGAATTCTGTCCATATCGCAGCAAATTGGTAAAAGTATCTATTCCAGCTGTAGAATCGAATTTAATATCAACATTCATTTTTGACCAATAATGATCAACAAGATTAGAATATTGACTGAATTTCTCCTTATTCCAGGTATAATCATTTCCCTTAGAGCCACCATCTCGAATAAAAGATGGGTGTTCTTGATATTTAGAATCAACCTGAATAGATTCAGCTAACCCTTTTTTTAAGTTTCCAAGCAAAGGTACCTGTATATGAGCACTACTAAAGAGCCCTGAAACCTGAGGAGAGAGATTAGCATCTGTTGGATTACTCTCGGCAAAAGTTACGATAAGTCCTCTCGCTATTTCATCAAGCTGATTTTGAAAAACAGGAGCTATTTTATTACGAATTTGTAAAAGAGCTTCTATTTTACCTTTTGGCTGTATATTAACATGGTTAGAAAGAACAATCTTAACGCCATCAATATAAACATCCTTTCCCTCAACAGAAGCATCATAGAATGCAGTTTGTTCAAAAGTTACTTCACGAGGAACAGTTTCAAATAAAGTAATACCAGTATTAGTATACACTACTAAATCATTATTGCCTCTTGTAATTGTTGATATTCCAACAATTTGAGAAATCTGTTTTAATATTGAATCGCGCTTATCCAAAAGATCACTATTATCTTCTCCTAAAGCAGTTGCTGATTTAACAGCATCATTCATACTCTTTAAATCAGATAAAAAATCGTTTAACCTGGAAACTTCCAAATATATATCTTCATCAGCATTTGCACGAAGTTTTTGAATAGCCTTAGAAGAATTTTTAAGAACCTTGCAAAGCTCTTCAGCACTATCTACAACCATTTCAGCAACAATAGTTTTAGAGGTATCATTAGAATATATTTGGAGATTTTCTTGAAATTTTGCCAAAAAAACAGACGGAGAATTTTGATAATCATTTCCTCCCATAAGCATCCTTATATAATCAAGACCCTCCATAAGGCATCTCTGACCTGTATCAGAAGAAGTACTCTCTAAAAGCTTATGAAATATATTGGCATTCTCGGCACGTTCTTTAGCGACAACTGTTATTCCTTTTACAATTGTCTTGGTAACAGGATTCTGACGGACATAATTATCATTACCTGAATTTTCAATATTTTTAACAAGAATTCCCAGACGCGTACTCGCATTGCTAAAAATATTTTGTGCCTTATTCAAAGCCGCTGAAAGAGACATATTAAAAACTTTCTGATATAAAAAATTTATCTTTTAAGATTAATAAGAACATCCAAAATTTCAGAACCGGTCTGAAAAACTTTAGAATTTGCAACATAGTTACGTTGTGCTTCTATAACTTCAGTTAACTCATGCGCGATATCCACATTAGAACTTTCAAGCGCATTAGAAATAATTTCTCCACAACGGCCATTACCAGCAAAGCCAATACTTATTTTACCTGAATTGTGAGTCGGTAAATAAACATTACCGGTACAGGATTGTAGATTATTGATGCTGGGAACACTGGCAAGGGCCAAACGATAAATTGGCGATTGAGCACCATCCCCATAAACAACGCTAACAACACCCTGCTTATTAACGCTTATATTTTCTATCATACTAGGAGCTTGACCATTTACTTCAGTTTTTTGTGGAATAAATCCTCCCGCAAGTTGTGTTGTCTTGGAAAGATCAATCTCTATCTTTTGTGGAACACCGAATGTATTATCAATAAAAGATATTTTATTCTTTGAAAGAGGCTTCAAACGTCCGTTAGAAAGATCAAATGACAAAATTTCTGATGCTAGTGGGGAAACGTCTACCCCTTGATTTTGATACGGAAACCCTTTTTGAGTGGCCTGATCCTGACGAAAAACTGTCACTTCCCACTTTCCATTGTCATTTTTTGTATAATATAAATCGTAAATTACATTGGAACCAAGTGAATCATATGCAGAAAAAGAAGTCTTATGTGTATATTGAGTTAAAGCTTTATTATCTTTAGGAGAATCTCCCGCAACAGAATGAGCATCTTTATCAAGATTTGCAGGAATAAATGCATAGGTAGTAGGCTCTGCTTTCATCTCCAGACTTTTAACATTAACCTTATGTAATCCGGCAAAACTATTGATAACCGTAGACGAAGACTGTTCATTATATGGGTATGCCATTAATATATAGCCTGCACTATTTTGTAGGTAACCTTCGTGGTTAACCTTGAAAGAACCAGACCTTGTAAGATGTGGAACCTGCATGCTATCCTTGACAATAAAAAAACCTTCACCATCAATCGCTAAATCTGTATTCGATACCGTATGAATTAATGTTCCCTGTTCAGATATAAAATAATTCATGTTCGTTTCTACGCCACCAGAAGAATAGGAGCCAGTAGATGGTACAACAAATGATGAAAAAGAAGCAGACGTCCTTTTATAACCTACTGTATTAACGTTTGCGATATTATCACCTACCGCAGTTACACGGTTAGTTTGCGCATTCATACCAGAAACAGCAGTTTTCATAGTTCCAAAAATACTCATCGTCCCTCACCTTCATGTTTTATATCAACATATACTATATCTCTTGTGTGAGACTGACACATCTATGAAGCCAATAAATGAAAAATCCAGTTATGTTGAATCAATTCCAATCAATGGAATATCCAAGAAATCTCTTAGAATCCACTGGATCAAATCCCAATTTTTTGCGTAATTTTTTACGTAATTTACTAATATGACTCTCTACTACGTTTTCTTCGACTTCATCATCAAAAAGACCATAAATAGCACTAAAAATTTGTGTTTTAGCAACTCGACGCCCACGATTGGCAATAAGATATTCCAGAATTCTGCGTTCCCGACGTGGCAAAGGAAATACTTCCCCTTTTATCTCCGGATCACGTCCATCAGAAAATACACGAATTGGCTCTACATCATTAGAGTCAGTAATTTTTTTAACTCGACGGCGAATAGCGGCTATACGTGCTAATATTTCACGATGATGAATAGGTTTACGTACAACGTCATCAACACCACAATCAAAAAAACTTAAAGTTGTCTGCAAAGATGGATGATCATTGATAGCAATAACCGGAACTTGTGAACGTTCCCTTATAACCTTTAACAATTCCAGTGTCCGCTGCCCCTGACCTATTAAAACAGCTTCAACTGCGGCAATGTCTTCAGATGATAAACATTGAATCCATTCTTCAAATTCTGAAGAATGAAACCCTACCAATGATACACCTTCACTTCCAAAAAGAGAGACATAACCTTTCTTAACCAACTCACGATCATCAACTAAAACAAGCATTTACCTGCCTCCGAATCATATTATGCCTTGTTAGTCTATCGGTACGAATGAGACCCATAATGATCAATTGCAGGAAATCACTGAGATAATTTACTAGTTGCCTCAATGCTTGTTTTAATATTATCTAAGAATAAATATTGTATGCAGTTATAAAAAATAGTTGTTTTTCTTAATAAAAAAATAAATCATCAGAAAACTTCATAAAAATGGAATATCTAAAAGAAAAGATCCTAAATTATAAACCCTTAATGCTACGATCAATTTGAAAAAGACCGTGAAAAGAAAAAATATGATATTTTATCACTTTTTTTATAGTTATCATCAGTAATACTGACAGCAACTTTATCAAAGTTATAATACGAATGAAGTATTTTAATAAAAATGAAATTATTCCTTTATTGAATTTTATTTTATTATCTAAGAATATCTTTTTAATAAAAAATTCAGTAATAAATAAAAAACACCTGAAAAATCCATTCATTCAAAACAGGATCCCTGCACAATAAAGAAATAAAATGAATGTGATATCAATTTTTGATTAGAAAACAAGGTTTTATATATAGACATACCCGATATTCATATCAACTATACCAGATAGATTATCAACATCCTGATTTTCATCCTTTCCTATAACACAGTATGCAGATGTATTCTTTTTATTCCATATCTTATTATTTTGCTTTTTATTCCCAGAAAGATCTTCTGATTGTTGGAAATGTTGCAATGGAGAATCAGAATCCATTTGAGTTTCACTATTATTAACAGAGTTTTCTATAATAAGATTTACGTCTAAATAATCTACGATATACCCTTGTAGCTTAAGCGTATCTAAAATATTTTTACGTTCAAAATAAAGCTGTTTATAAAGTTGATTATTCTCTACCCCAAGAGTAATCACCAAGTTATTTCCTACCAAACTCAGGGTAGCAGTTACATTTCCAAGACTTTTTGGACACATTTCAAACTTTAAAGTATTTATCGTATTTTTATGTGTACCCTGAAAACCTATTATGCTATAATTTAATTGCATAGCTGTTCTCCAGCTAACGTCTTCAACAATGTTCTTAAAAATGGTCATACAATTATATGTATTGGTTCCACAAAAAATATTGCTTCCTAAAAGTGCTGTTTTTGTTGATAATGGGAAAGTATCCTCCAAAATATCCTTTTTTATCGCATGATTATTTTGTAATGATACGCCAGTCTGGTTATAAGCCTGAAGCTCAAACGAGGTATATTTCCTATATTCTTGATTAAGCTTGACACTATCCTTTTTTACTTGAAATTTTGGGAAAAATGGTTTCTCTAAAAATAGAGTTTCCTTTTTTAATTGCTCTTTATCTCCTTCCTTTTTTTCCTTATTGAAAAGGAAATGTAAAAGATCATCATCTTTATCTTTTTCTAAACTATCGGTAAAAAAGCTCTTGTTTTTGTGTTTTAATGCTTTTTGACAAGAAGTATCAGAAGAACTCTCAGTCAAACTTTCCTTACTTTCTTCAGAAAGTCCTATATTAAAGAATTCACTCTTCATTGGCTGCACCTGCAGCATGGAAAAAAACTCATTTTCAAATTCACTATCTGTTTCTTCACTATCAAGAACTGTTTCCTGAATTTTATCAACAGAAGTTTCATCTGATGTTTCAATAGAAAATGCTTTGCTTCCCGATGAATTTAAATCAGAAATATTCCCTATCGTCTTTATTTCCTCTGGTAATTTTTTTAAAAAAAACTCAAAATCATGCTGTTTTCGATCTTTAAAAGATTGCAACCTTTCTCCTGATCTAGGAGAAGAAAAACTTTCTTCTGCAATATGATTCTTACAAATAGTATTGGTCATAGTCTTCTATTTTCTCCCAACATCTGATCAAGCGCATCAAGTTTATTACGACTTTCTATAATAAAAGACGAAAAATTTACATCTTTAGATTGAATATTTTTTTGTTCAGAAACAACACCTAAATCTTTTTTTGAGATTCCATTATAATAAGAATTATTTCCTCTAATTTCATAGAAATCTATTAAAGGGGAACGCAGAATTTCTTTGATTAAGAATTTTGCAGCCATTTTCAAGGATCTATCTTGAGAAGAAAGATCCTTATCTGAAATACTTTCCAAATTATGTTCAATAGAACGTATATCTGAGAAAGGTAATTTAACAAGCTCTTCATAAAGACGTATAGTAGAAGAAGAGTGATCAGATAAATTAACAAGTGCTTTAAGCTGCTCAGTTGCTATAATCCCTAATGATCTCTTGTTAGAAATTATTGCATAACGAGCAATTTTAAAAAAAATATTGTATTTTTGAACAGGACTTAAAAAGGACGTTATTTCTAAAATATCATTTTTTTCAATTTTTATTGTATCAGAAATAAAAAGTTGTATTAACAACCGCGCAAAATGCTCAAAATAAGTCGAATGTGAAAAACGACGTACATATTGTTTTGCATATCTTATAGCATTTTTTTGCATTCCTTTACGTATTGCTACTGCCAACGAACGTCTCAAAGCTATTTCTTCTAAAATTGTCCCTGGAGACAGTAAACGAACCTGATCAAAGAATTGTAACGACCTGGAAGAATGGGAAACCATCATCATATTACCAAAAAGCAAAGCCATATATGGTACAATTGGTCTCCCATCAATCTCTTTTTGTAATTTCTGAATCTGTACATTGTTTAATCTTGCTGTACCTGAAAGATATTGCCTTAAAAACTTTATAAAAGAAGTATCAAAGTATCCCTTTGTATCCTTTGATAAAAAATATTCCAATGTTAAAGGATTACCTCCAATCATAGAATAAATTAAAACAGCCTCAACATTACGTTGATCTGAAAAAGCATCTATATTTGTCTTACGTAGCTGTATATCCATGTCTTTTATCATTGAACTACGTATATTGACATTTCCTTGTATAGCTGTATCCATAACAGTCTGAAGAGAACGTATCAAACGATACGGTGGTAATACATTGTCAGCTTCATATCCAATAGCAAATTCAGGAACTAGAATTCCTATAGTTAAAATCGCAAAAAAGATGATCTCTTTATCAATCATCATCATCTACTCATTTTTTTCTTGAATTAGGATCTCAATGCGCCGATTTGCTCCATTTAAAGGATCATATCCTACTTTAAGTTGATTATTTGCAAAGCCTGAAATATGAGATACATTCTTCCTATCAAATCCTCCATTAACAAGCATCTGATATGCACTGTATGCGCGATCAAGAGAAAGACGCCAATTATCGCCTTTACCAACACGAAATGATCGTGAATCTGTGTGCCCCCTAATGATAATTGATACGTTTTTTTCAGAGAGAATCTGACCTATTTTTTCTATTGTCAAAACTGTTTCTTTCAAAGGAATATGAGAACCTACATCAAACATAGGAGAATCGTCTTGATCAGAAAGAGAAACAAGCAAACCACTCTCTATTGGCTTGACAGTAATTTTTTCTGTAAAACGACCAACCAAACCCGAAAGCTGACTATCAATAACGTTTTTTAATTTTTGTGCTTCGCTCTCTTTTTGTAGGCGATCATTTTCACGACTCTTATCTTTTAAACTTGAGAGAGAATCTGCATGCCCTGTCGCATTCTTTTTAACTGTATTGATATCTTGTATTATAGGAGCCTCAAAACTCTTTAGAGTTGGATAGTTTTCTGGATTATCATTATCCAAAGATGGCACTTGAAGCTGTTGCTTCCAGAAATTTTGTGCAAAAGGATCTACATAAGCATCATAGTTTTGTAGATTTTTCGAAAAATAAGCTTTATTATCCTCCTTTTTTTCCTTACCAAGAACTTCAGAAGCAGTATCCTGCTCATATTCTTCCAGAATTGGAAAAATTTCTTTTGAAAAACCTACTTCTGAACCATCGAATTCCTCACGGGGAAAAAACCCATCATCAAAAGAAAGATCCTCTTTTTCTTGTAAATTGTGATCTGATTGATGGTCACTTTTAGATTGTTTCTCTAACTCTTTCGCAGGCTCTGTTATATTCGAGAAATTGATAGGACTAAAATAACTAGCAATTGCAAGCTTAGTTTTTTCATCAGCAGCATTGACAAGCCACATTAATAAAAAAAAAGCCATCATTGCAGTCATAAAGTCAGCATAAGCAATTTTCCAAGAACCAAACGTTTCTCCCAGAGTATACTGAGGAATTCCCTGTTTCTTAATAATAAGAACCTGATGATTATCCTGTATCTTGTTCATATAAGACATTTTCTTTACGCTAGAATTTTCTTTATCTCTGCAGCCCAAGAATCAATACGCGATACAATAACATGACCAGAAATTTCAACAGATAAGCTAACTTGATCACTATCACTAACAATATGGCGTACCATATTTGAATATTCTTCAAGTTCCCGTTCTATAATAGAATATGTTTTTTCTGATCCATGAATTATTATTGCGCCACATTCTCCATGCTTAAGTGTTTCAAGTACAAATTCTGCCATTTCAAATGCAGCTTTACGTGCCAAGCCTTCCTCTAAGACAGGAACCAAGGCTTTAAAAACCTTAGTTTCTAAAAAATCACGTAATGATTGTATAATTTCTTTAAGTCCAACAGAAATTTTTTCCCCTGCACGTCGTTCAAGAAGTTCACGTAAACAAGAAATCTCATTAAGATGCATCTTTTGAATATCAGCATTTTTACTCTCCCAATATTCTTTCAGTTCACGACTAGCTTGTGCATAACCTTCTGCATAAGCTTTCTCTTTTTCTGCTTTGACTTCAGAAAAGGAAAGAACAGGAATCATATCAGAACAACACTGCTCTGAGACATTCGAAGTATCAACAACAGGCATATTAACCTGACTAAAATCTTTTAAGTAACGAGACAGCATTTTTATCCTGCATTATAGCATAAAATAAGAATTTTTTCTATACAAAGTATATTCAAATAACTATTGTTATTATTTTTTGTCTCAAGCTTAGAAAACGAAACTTACGTGAAAATTAAGAAAAGCAAAATTATCCTTTTCTGAAGAGCCATTTTTAAAAATGACTCTTCAGGATCTCAATATTTTATTAAATGCTACTTAAAGAGCATCAGAAGACGTTGAGAATTACTATTTGCCATAGATAAAGATTGAAGTGCTAATTGTTGTTGCGTTTGCAATGCAGCTAACCTGCTTGACTCTGCTTCCATATCAGCATCTACCAATCGACCGATCCCTTTTTTGATGGAATCTTGCAAAGTATGTATAAAATCTTCCTGTAGTTTAATACGAGAATGTATGGAACCAAGTTTTCCAGCAGCAGCAGTCATGGCTTGCAACTGGTTATTAACAAACTTTACCATATTTTTGATACCACCACTTTTGGTATACATACCATCGCTATCAGCTTTGGTGATATCTAAAGATACGACTGAATAATCCATCTCAACATCTTGACTTTTTTCCTTAGAAACAGCTTTGTTTCCTATATCAATATAATAAGATTTTGCACCTGCATCAGTAAAAACTGATACTTTTCCAATTTCCTTTGCACCAGCAGAATCCTTCACCGTGAGCTCTGTCTCTGAGGCCTTAACCCAAACATCATCTTTTACTCTGATATAAGTAGCAGCCGCTACAGGTGTTCCAGGTGCTCCAGATCCTCCAGATGTTCCAGCAGCTATCGTGCTAATACCATTTTTTGCGTCAAAAGATGCTCCTTGACCCTTCAACCATGCAGCACTTGCAGTTGCGAGATCAAAAGTTTTTGTATGTAACTTCCCATCATCAGTATCGACATATTGTACATCAATCTTGGCCATTTTCTGCTCAAGATTACTCATTGTATATTTGCTATCAAGAATACCATAATTCTTTTTATCGACAGAAGAAGTAGTATCAAACAATACACTGCCGGTATTGAGCTTATATTCAATGTTCTTAATCGATATGGCGCCATTTTCTTCTCGTACAAAAGAACTAACAACACTCTTGGAAATAGAAGCGGAAGGAGAACCAAGAGAAGCCTTCAACCAGTTTTCTCCATTAAATGAAGCACCTTCAGCAATACTATGCAATTGATCCTGCAGCTGATTAATCTCTTCTTGAACAGAAACAGTATCAGTACCATCTTCAGTTGCTGCAACCAATTTGCTCTTTATGTCAGTTAATACTTTGATAGCATCATTCATTGAATCTTTAGCAACATTTATTTTTGAGGCTCCAAGCCCAATAGCATCAGAAACAGCGGAAAGTGCCTCACTGTCTGATCTCATTATTGTTGCAATCGACCAATAAGCTGCATTATCTGCAGCATCTGCTACACGTAAACCTGATGAAATACGTTCTTGTACAGACTTAAGATCATTATTGGTATTTCTGAATATAGAAATTGCCGACATTGCATGTTCATTGGTTAAAATACTACTCATAATTATATGTCCCTTGAATATAAAATTAAAATTATAGTTAAGAAATAAGGGGGGACATGCCGAGTATCTTATCGGCTATAACAGGACGGTTTCATACCTATTCATTTCAGTTAATCTTTTATTTTTTAACTGGAATTCATTCTGTTATGTAACTTTTTAAATATACAGAGTGATAGCTTTATATTTGTTTAATATTTTGGAATCATTCTTAAATTTAATCTCAATATAAAAAATAATGCCTTTAGTTTTAAAAAAGAAAGAATGATTTATATCCCAATAACTCAAAAAAACAGATCTTTACCTATAAAGCATTATCTTATTAAATTAAAAACTTTTTTAGCCCATATCTGGATACA
The DNA here is from genome assembly GCF_000325745.1 of Liberibacter crescens BT-1. Taxonomy (NCBI): domain Bacteria; kingdom Pseudomonadati; phylum Pseudomonadota; class Alphaproteobacteria; order Hyphomicrobiales; family Rhizobiaceae; genus Liberibacter; species Liberibacter crescens. The sequence continues at coordinate 1,026,301 of NC_019907.1, forward strand.
GAAGATCAATAATATAAGAAGAATCAAAACGACCACCAAGCATCCCATAAGTCGAACGCCATCCTCCAGCAAGTCTTGTTTCCAGAAAAGCATCAGCAATACGCCCTGCCCCTAAACGATAAAGCTCAGCAGCAGCAGCAGCTAACGCCATTTGTTCAATTAAAAAACGAGAAGAACCTGCATCTTTTTCACATAAAGAAATTGCTGCCTTCAGAACACCAATAGTTTTATTACCAGCCGCTCCTAAATCACGAGCAACACAAGAAAACACTTGATCAAAAAGATCTCTTCCCTTTTCAATAAAGTGTAAAACATCAAGCGCCATAAAATTACCAGCTCCTTCCCAAATCGCATTAGCAGGAGAATCTCTATATTGACGTGCAATAGGACGTTCTTCAACATATCCAGAACCACCCACACATTCCATTACTTCAGCAATAAGAGCTGGTGCAATCTTACAACACCAATATTTAGCAACTGGAGTGATAATACGTGCATAAGCAGCATCTTCAGAACTCGTATTAGCGCGATCAAAAGCATCTGCCAAACGAAATGAAAGTGCAGTCGCAGCAGCAACATCCAAGGCCATATCTGCCAAAACACGTTTCATAATTGGCTGATCAATCAAAAGCTTTCCGAATACTAAACGTCTACGAGCATAGTGAACTGCTTCTGCAAGAGAAGTACGCATACCTCCTGATGAAATCAAAGCACAATCTAATCGAGTTAAAGTTGCCATATCCAATACATGACGTAGCCCTGAACCCGGTGTTCCAAGTAAAAATCCAAAGGTATCAAAGAACTCTACTTCAACTGTAGCATTTGAACGGTTACCAACTTTATCTTTTAATCTTTGATAATGAAGACCATTAGAAGAACCATCTTCCAATAACCTTGGGACGATAAAACAACATACTCCCTCAACTGTTTTAGCCAACATTATAAAAGCATCACTCATAGGTGCTGACAAAAACCATTTATGTCCTGATAAACGATATATGCCTTCACTGACTTTCTCAGCCGAAGAAGTCGTTTCTCGAATATCAGATCCTCCCTGTTTTTCTGTTATACCAATACCAACCGTAACAGCTGTTTTCTGCATAGGAGGTTTATTGGAAGAATCATACTGACGTGAAAGTATTTTTGGTACCCAGTCTTTTTGAACTCTTGGCGAAGTCATCAAAGCCGCCACTGAAGCATTCGTCATCATCAGCGATCCTAGATGTCCACTTTCAAGTTGAGCTACCAAATATAATCGAGCTGCACGCATTTTATGAGCTTGATCACGCATTTCAGGCTTATCTTGTTTATCCCATACAGAACAATGCAAACCATCATGCATGGAACGACGCATCAATGCATGCCAAGCTGGGTGGAATTCAACTGCATCAATGCGCTCCCCACCTGGTCCGTATGAACGAAGTTGAGGAATTCCTTGATTAGCCATGCGCGCTAATTCTTGTGCAGTATGCGAAGTGACATAGCTGCCCATCTCCTCAAGTTCTTCACGTACAGTACGCGATAAAGTTGCAGTAAGATCGACAACTAAAGGATCACTCCGATATGCATTAACAGCAATACGCAGTGAAGGCTGGTTTAACCCAGCCGAAAAATCTGTTCGGTTCATCCGATTCATAGTTAATCTTTAATATAATTTTTTTTAAAATACATGAACGTTAATTATTTATCCTCGTTTAGTTCACTTGTTTCTGAAAAGAAAAAACTTTATAAAGTATGAGTTACCTTAAATAAACACGACTTTCTCAACAAAGGTTTGTTATTTTCCCTTAGTATTTTGAATATTCACCGCCATCTAAATAACAAGATAGCATATTTTTTTGGAAAAGATATCATGTATTTTTTTTCATTGCGTCATTTTATCAGTATGAAAGATCTTACTGAACAAGATATTTGTTATCTTCTTGATCAAGCAGAAGGATACCTAACAACTAATCGTCAGCGCAATAAAAAAACTTCAACTTTAAAGGGTCTTACGCATATTAACCTTTTTTTTGAAGCATCTACTCGAACACAAACTTCTTTTGAAATTGCTGGAAAACGACTTGGAGCTGATGTCATCAATATATCATTGAACAATTCGTCTATAAAAAAGGAGAAACATTTCTCGATACTGTAGCAACATTAAATGCTATGCATCCAGATCTTCTTGTGATTCGTCATCCCTGTTCTGGTACAATGAAATTTCTCTTGCAAGAGATTCATGGCCCCACTCTCATTAATGCTGGAGATGGAACACATGAACACCCGACACAAGCACTGCTTGATGCCCTAACGATACGAAGTGTCAAAGGTCATTTAGAAAATCTCATCGTCACAATTTGTGGTGATATTCTTCACTCTCGTGTTGCCCGCTCTAATATTATATTGCTTAATACAATGGGAGCACATGTAAGAGTTGTTGGCCCAAAAACCCTCTTGCCAGCACGTATAGAAGATATGGGAGTTAAAGTGTTCCATACTATGGAAGAAGGATTAAAAGACGCAGACGTGATAATGATGTTACGACCCCAGAATGAAAGGATGTTAGGAGTATTTATACCATCAATACAAGAATATTCATATTATTATTCCATCAACGTAAAGAACATCAAAATCGCAAAGGAGGATGCGCTTGTCATGCATCCTGGCCCTATGAATCGTGGTGTTGAGATTTCTTCTGCAATTGCAGATGGATCCCAAAGTGTTATTCAAAAACAAGTTGAAATGGGAATTGCTGTTCGTATGGCTGTTATACAAGAACTTCTCCGACATTAAAATACTCTCTGAAGAAACCTTATGAAACCAATTGTTTTAAATAATATACGTATCATTGATCCTTCTCGTAATCTTGATGAAACAGGAGCAATTATTATAAAAAATGGACTCATCGCAGATGCAGGTTACAGTGCTCTTAATCAGGGTTTCCCTGAAGAAGCAATAATACATGACTGCAAAGGTCTTGTTGCTGCTCCAGGATTGATTGATGCCCGTGTTAACACTGGAGAACCTGGTGAAGAATATCGTGAAACCATCGTTTCAGCTGCCAATGCAGCAGTATCGGGCGGTGTAACCTCTTTTATCATGATGCCATTTACATCTCCGGTTATTGATAGTGTTCCTCTTGTCAAATTTGTTCTGAATACAGCAAAAGATAAAGCAATAGCCAATGTCTATCCGGCAGCAAGCTTAACGAAAGGTATGAAAGGCAAAGAGATCAGTGAAATCGGTCTTCTCCAAGAAGCTGGAGCAGTTACTTTTGTTCATGGACCTTTTAGCTTTGCAAATACACAAATTCTTTATAATGCAATGAATTATACACATATGTTCAAAGCTGTTGTTACAATTGATACAAATGATTATTATCTCGGATCTCAAGGTGTAATGAATGAAGGTTTGTTATCAAGCTGGCTAGGACTATCTCCAATTATTCCAGAGTCTGAAATTATTCCTTTAGAAAGAGACTTACGTATTGCAAAACGAACAGGTGGTCATTATCATGCTCCTACTCTTTCTCTTCCTCAATCAGTATCTCTACTACAAAAAGCCAAAGAATGTGGAGTAAACGCAAGTTGTGGTGTTTCCATTAATAATCTAACCTTAAACGAAAACGATATTGGTCAATACCAAACTTCTTGTAAAATCATTCCGACATTGCGTTCTGAAGAAGACCGTTTGGGAATGATCAATGCCTTAGCTGAAGGCACTATAGATATCATTGTATCCGATCATAATCCACAAACTTCTGAAACAAAACACGTGCCTTTTTCTGAAGCAAGTTTTGGAGCAATAGGTCTTGAAACTATGCTTGCAGCTGCATTGCGTCTCTATCACAATAATCAGGTTTCTCTTATTAAACTTCTAGAAGCAATGTCGACACGACCTGCAAAAATATTTGGTATCCCTGGAGGCACTCTCAGGCCTGGATCTCCTGCAGATATTGTTGTAATTGATCTAGATTATCCATGGGTAGCAAGATCTAAAAATATGGTTTCTCTTTCAAAGAATACACCTTTTGAAAATGCAAACTTTTCAGGCCGTGTTTTAGAAACATATGTATCAGGAAAACGTGTCTATACATTAGGAGATTCTTGAATGGAATTGATTATTAACAGTAAACATCTGATGATATCAGCTATGTTTGGATATTTTCTTGGTTCTATTCCTTTTGGATTATTATTGACATATATAGGCGGATTTGGAGATGTGAGATCCATTGGATCTGGAAATATCGGCACTACTAATGTCCTTAGAACTGGGAATAAAAAATTGGCTGCGATGACTCTCTTTTTTGATGCTATCAAAGCCACTGTTTCTATTTTTATTGCTACAGCCTTTTTTGACAAAACAGCAGCTATTCTTGCTGGTTTCTGTGCATTTATAGGACATATTTTCCCATTATGGCTTCATTGTAAAGGCGGAAAAGGAGTTGCAACCTATGTAGGAACAATTTTAGGATTAAATGCTTATATGGCTATAATATTTTCAATTATCTGGCTATCTTGTGCTATATTAACACGTTATTCTTCTTTTGCATCATTATTTTCAACCCTTATGGTCATGATCATCAGCTGGACAATCAAATCAGATCCAATATTGGCAATGACATTAACATGCATGACAATAATCGTTTGGATAAAACATAAGGGAAATATACAGCGTTTAATTAATAAAAAAGAAGAAAAAATTTCTTTTGTAAAAAAATATGATTGATATCCCATCAAAACCAAAAGGAGTACCTTTAACTCCAGAACAACGTATTGCGTGGTTACGACTCATTAGAAGTGATAATGTCGGTCCAGCAACCTTTCGTGACATCATCAATCATTGCGGTTCAGCAGAGCGTGCCCTCGAAATGCTCCCTGAGTTCTCTCGCCGAGGAGGAGCAATGAAAAAAATTAATATTTTTTCACGAGAAGAGGCCGAGAAAGAACTGGAAATAGCAGATTCTTTTGGAGCACATTTCGTGGGTCTTGGTGAACCAGATTATCCTGTTGCGCTTCGTTATATAGATTCTCCTCCTCCCCTTTTAGCTGTTAAAGGAGAAATTAGAACCAGTACACTCCCTACAATAGGAGTCGTCGGAGCTCGTAACGCATCAATAGGAGGATTAAAATTTACAACTTTTATATGCCAAGGAATTATTAAAGCTGGTTATGTTATTATATCAGGATTAGCACGTGGCATAGATACAGCTGCGCATCGAGCAAGCCTTAATAGCGGGACAATCGTTGCAATGGCAGGTGGTTTAGATTGTTCATATCCACCAGAAAACATCAGTCTTTTAGAAGAAATTTGGAATGGTGTAGGTTTAGCAATCAGTGAGATGCCTTTTGGTTGGATACCACGTGCCCGTGATTTTCCACGTCGGAATCGCCTTATTGCAGGAGTAGGAATAGGCTTAATAGTCATTGAAGCAGCAAAAAGATCAGGCTCTTTAATCACTGCAAGGCTAGCAGGAGAATTTGGAAGAATTGTGTTTGCTGTCCCTGGATCACCTCTTGATCCTCGCTATGAAGGAACAAATGCTCTTATTAAAGATGGAGCAATACTCATTACCTCTCCTGAGGAAGTAATTGATGCATTAAATCCACAGATAGAAAAAAATTTCTTTTCATCTCCTTATCTTGTTGAGACTATAGAAGAAAAAAGTAGTATGGATATGCTTAAACCTAGTGAAAACGAAAGAACTAAAATAGCTCAATCACTCAGTTGTGCTCCTATTTACATTGATGATATCATCGAACACACAGGAGTAGAAGCTAATATCATTTATTTGGTTCTTTTAGAACTAGAACTTGCAGGGCGATTGTACCGTCACCCAGGTGGAATGGTATCATTAAATATGACGTTAATCTGATAAGTCATTTTTTAAATAATCGTAGAACTTTTATATCTTCTTCCTTAAGAAAAATAACTCCGTACTTATGAAACCATCCTCTTTCTTGAAAAACCGTCCCTGCTCTGTTAAACGAGATCCAAAAAAATATAATAATACGTCATTAACACATTTTTTGAGAGCTGAAAAAAGCGCACTGTAAAACAAATATTAAAAGACCTTGATCTTATGATATTTTGAAAGTATCAATTTTTAATTATATCGCAAAGTATAACAATATGTGTTTTTAGCGGGTAAATTAGCACAACATGCAGAATTATGACCAGAAAATGAGCTTGATCTGCATAAACTTAAATAATTCCTAATAATCTGGTTCAGCACCAAATTATCATCGTGATAAAAGTTCTCCTTAAACTATTTCCAGTAGAGACATCTATTGACAAAATTCTGATATTGTAGCAACAAAACACGTAACCTGAGACATTCATTCCTTCGCATACACTTACCATTAAATATCTGTATTGTTTCTTTGGACTAACAGGATTTTTCTTAAGTTTTGGTGTTTTGACGCCTACCCAGGTATTAGCAAAATAATTGCAACAATCTAAGATAAATTTTCTCTCACCATATTACGCAAAGATTTTAGGTCTCTATTAAAAATCCGAATACCTTCTGCAATCTTTTCATTAGCCATGGGATCTTCATTTATCATCCATCTAAAAGATTTTTCATCCAAGAAAATTTTTTCCTCTTCAACAAGAGAATCACAAGAGAGTTTAGGACTTAAAGAACCATAATCATTATCAAGTTCTTGAAGGAATTTTGGTGAAATTGTTAATCGATCACAACCGGCCAAAGCTTCTATTTGTCCAATGCTACGAAAAGAAGCTCCCATAACTACAGTTTTTATTTCATTTACCTTATAATAATTATAAACTGACGAAACAAACAAAACACCCGGGTCTTCTTCAGGAACGTACTCCTTCCCTAACTTATTTTTATAATAATCAGAAATACGACCTACAAATGGTGAAATAAGAAAAACACCTGCAGCTGCACAAGCTATAGCCTGTGCTTTAGAGAAAATAAGAGTTAAATTGCAATCAATTCCTTCTTCTTGCAATATCTTTGCTGCACATATACCTTCCCAAGTAGATGCAATTTTGATAAGTACACGTTCTCTCTCAATACCTCTTTTCTTATAAGAATCAATAATAGCTCTTGCCTTATCTACACAGCCCTGTGTACTAAAAGAAAGATCTGAATCTATTTCTGTGGATATACGACCTGGAATTAAATCTACTAACTTTGCACCGATAGAAACCGACAAACGATCAGCAACAGCAACAACAGTATCTTCTTGAGAATAAACCTGCTTTTTACCCCATTTGATTGCTTCCTTAATAACATCAGAAAACATGCCAGACCTTAAAGTCTCTAAGACTATAGTAGGGTTAGTTGTACAATCAACAGGCTTAAACTTCTGTACTACATCAATATTACCAGTATCTGCGACAATGGTTGTCATAGAACGTAATTGCTCAAGTTTAGATATCATAATCTATAACCCTTTCAATAATGAAATTATCATTTCAAAATAAGTAGAAGCTAACAGTATAGTTATTATTAATAATATACGAAGATTGTAGACATTCAAAGATAAAATCTATTATTAGGGTTTCAAATTAATTTTCTTAATCCAAAAAATATGAACTCTATTTTATAGCGGATTATGTTTGAATTAGAATATAATAATTATTATATGCTATTAAAATTTCCAATCACGTGCTTTTAACACAATAAAATCTCTGAATACTTTTAGTTTTGCTGAATTTTTTAATGCATCAGGATAACAAAAATAAACATCAAAAGATGGCATATCCTTATCCGGCATTAATTTTACAAGGTTATGCTCTTGCTTTACAATGTAGTTTGGTAAAAGTGCTATACCAACCCCTAATATACAATAATGCATTACTGAAAGTTGACTATTGACCTGAAGATAGGGAATACGTAAATCATCAGAAGGACGTCCAGCATTCTCTAGCCAGTTAAAATCTGACATATAGCTCGGAATAAGATCTCCAAAAGTTATAATAACATGATTATCTAAATCCTCTAGAGAATCTATTTTTCCATAACGCTGTAAATAAAGAGGTGAAGCATATAAATTCATATGAATTGTAAACAGTTTACGCTGTATTAGATCAGATTGCTGGGGCTTACGCAATCGAATAGCACAATCAGCATGACGCATATTGACATCTAATTCTTCATTATCAAGAATAAGTTGTACCTGTATATCTGCATACAGCTGTAAAAATTCTTGAAGTTCACCAACCAACCAACTTTGTCCTAAATCTACTGTAGTTGTAATACGTAGCTTACCTGAAGGTTTTTTAGTTGCTTCAGTTAATTTTATTTTAACTCTCTCTAACTTCAAGAGTATATCATGTGCTGTCTTATAAAGACTCTCTCCTTGTTCTGTTAATATAAGTCCACGCGCATGACGATGAAACAACTTGACGCCCACTTCATCTTCAAGGCTACTTACCTGACGACTAATAGCTGACTGAGAAATATATAACTCCTCAGCTGCATGCGTAAATGAACCAGCTTCTGCTGCCGCATGAAAAATCCGTAGTTTGTCCCAATCAAACATAACTATCCTTTCACCTCCTCTCCATTTATCTTTACGCCAGACAAATAGCGCTCTACCTCTAATGCAGCCATACATCCCATAGCAGCTGCTGTAATTGCTTGCCGATAAACATCATCTGTTACATCACCAGCTGCAAACACTCCAGGTACGCTAGTTGCTGTAGAATCCGGTGCAGTCCAGATATAACCGTTGTTTTTAAACTTCAACTTACCATCAAATATCCCTGTCTCTGGTTTATGACCAATTGCAACAAAAACACCATCAATAGGAATTTCTGATATTTCTTTTGTTATTTTATTACATAAACGAACAGATGAAACAAAGGGAAGACGAGGTCGATCTGGAACCAAGCCGACTATCTCAATAAGCTCTGTATCCCAAATGATATCAATATTCGACTTAGAAAATAATCTCTCCTGAAGGATCTTTTCTGCCTTTAATGATGATTGCCTATGCACAACTGTTACTTTTCGAGCAAGATTTGAAAGGTATAAAGCTTCTTCAACAGCTGTATTCCCACCTCCAACAACTAAAACATTCTTATTTCGATAAAAGAAACCATCACAAGTAGCGCACGCAGATACCCCAAAACCCTGAAAAGTCTTTTCACCTTCCAAACCAATCCATTTTGCCTTAGCACCAGTCGCAATAATTAAACTATCAGAAAATAAAATTTCACCAGAATCTGTTTCTATAATAAAAGGATTATCTTTAAAATTGGTTGACTTTACATTATCTCTAACAATCTGCGTACCAAAACTCTCTGCTTGAAGTTGCATTTGTTCCATAAGCCAAGATCCCTGTATCAAATGCGCAAATCCTGGATAATTCTCTACACTCTCTGTCATCATAAGTTGACCACCTGGATCTATTCCAGATATTAAAATAGGATTAAGCATAGCACGTGCTGAATATATAGCAGCGGTATATCCAGCAGGACCCGAACCAATTATTAATACTTTGGTATGGCGGGCATTCATTATATTAAAATCCTCTCTTACACAAGATTATATAGCTATAAGGTAATAAGCTATAAGTAGCTTCTATCCTTAACTTTATTTAATAAAATAAGCTTATCTTGTAATTAGAAAAAAAGAATACACCTAGATGCTAAGAAAGATAGCAAAACCTTACTTTGAAATATAAAAATCCTAATAGGCATAAATATATAGATTTTTAAATCTATCTAATAAAAAAGAAGAATTTTTCAAATCAAATACCTTACAATTTTTATACACTGTTTAAAAAATATAACCCATAAAAATGCTCAAAAAATATACTTATAAAATCTAATAGATAATTATTATTTATAATAATAAATAAAATTAATCAACTATCAAGACTTTAATTTCAAAGATCTAAAACTCTTTACCTTGAAACAAGGCAGCTACCACCAAGAGATCGATAACGCTGACATAATCCACTTGCCTGCTCTTTTGTTTCTGTAAGAACATGAACACGATAAAATTTACCTTTCCCTGCAATTACTGTTTCACGAAACTCAACTTTCAATCCAGAAAGGATACTGTTATAGCGCTTTAATGAATCCTCCCAACTTCTTCTTGCTTCAGCTTCTGTTGGCAATGATGCAATTTGCATACCATATTTGCTAAATTCATTACCATTTTTAGAAACCACACTCTTCTGAACTGGAGGAACCTTAGTTTGAAAATCCTGAAATACGGAATGTTTACTATTAACAGAATTTTCTTTTTTACTCATAAGAACTACAGAATCTTCAATAGGACGCAGAGATGGAACAGGAATTTCATTTTCATCTCCTTTTTTAAAATCTTCAGAAGAGATATCCAAATCTTTTTGAGATTCTTGTATATTTTCAGAAGGAGGAGGACTAGAATTACTGTCTTGTTTTCCCTCTGGCATAGCTTCTTTTGGCTTAATACTGACAGTCCGTACTTTACTAGTAGAAAATTCAGGTATTACAGCAGAATCATCTTTATTACTTACAAAACCGTCGTTCCTTGGTGCATTCTTTGAAAAATCAATAGGTTCTTCTTGTGAATTAACTAATTTTTTCTGATTAGGAGTAGACACTTCATTTCCTGAAACATGATCATAAACTGCTTTATCCTGATTAGGAACAGCTTTCCCTCCTGGAATCGCAGGAATAACCTTAATAAGATCTTTAGCAGCAGCAATAACACGAGGCTCCCCATTTTGAGCACCAGAAAAATATCCAAGGTCTAATAAGGAATATGCGCCATATCCAATAACGATAATCAAAACACCTCCTGCTCCTATCCATAATTTACGACTCTTGGATGTAATTTCCCTAGAAGCTTGCATAGAAGAAGGATGTACAAATGAATCCTCTAATGCAGCAAAATTCTGAGCAGAATCGGGAAAAAAATTTTGAAAATCTCTATCTAAAGTATTTTTAAAATCATTATTGATGTTACCTAAGAAAGCTTTTGACGCTGTCTCGTGATGACTACGAGAAGAGCTCGCTTTCTTATTTTCAGAAATAAAACTTGCCATTTCTGTATCAAGATCCAATCCATATTCAGAAGTCCTGGAAAATGGCTGATCTGTTTCTATAGGCATAGAAGGAACGCTCAGATCATCAAGCATTTCCAAATATTCTTCAGAATCAACAATCTGAACAGGATCAAATCCTAAGTTATCTTCCCTTAAAAAATCAGAATTTTTAAAATGCGAATTTTGTCCCAAATCATGATCCTGGACATGTAAATCATCATGTAATGAGGAAGATACTTCCTGCCTTTGTAACGGATCTAATTCTTGTATATTTCCTAAAGCAGATAATTCTCGCTCAATTCCATCAAGATCAATCTCAAAACTATCACTTTTAACAGCAGTGTCTAGTGGAAGCATTTTATTCTTAAGATTGTATTCTGAAATTGCTTCCCTTATAGGATCAGATTGTGGATAAGATTCATAATCTTCAGAGAACCTAGAAGATTTAACGAATGGTTTATCATGCATATCTTTAGAAAAAGAACCATTTTTAGTAGAATGCCGATGCGGCATTTCTGAAGAAAAAGGAACTCCTTTCCCTGAATCAGGCAAATAATCAGCACTTTTAGATTCTTTTAATGAATTAGAAAAATTTACACGATGATTCCGATCAGAAGGATTATTCTGCTTCTGATGAATATTGCTTTCTATAGATCTAGGTTCACCAGGTCTTTCATTTTGAGATCGAAAATTTGCCAACGGCAAACGAAGTGCTGGTGACGAAAGATCTGTTTCTTTATTCTGAGCAGTTTCAGAATTTATATTATTATAATGACTGTTAGCACTATTAACTTTTTGCTCTTTCTTTCCTGCTTTACGAGCACGAGAAGAAATCAATGCATCAAAAGCACTTAAGGGTCTCTGAGATGGCAATGGCTTATTTAAGAAACCTCCTTCTCCCTTATTAACAGGCTTTTTATCATTTATAAAAGGTTTCGTACCTTGAGAAGGTTTATAACTATCAAAAGTTTTCAATAATTCTTGTTCAAGATTATAAACAAGATCTTTATTGTTTGATGGATGATCATCCCGCTTGTTAAAAGGATTTTGAAAATTCGACTTCCTATTAAGTCTATTGGAATAAGTTGGTCTTTTTTCCAAAATAGACTTATTCTTTTTATCAAAGACGAATTTTTTTCCTTCCATTGCTTATACCACCCGATAATTCGTCCTTATATCAAATATAATTCATTACATTTCATTAGGTGCTACAATCCCTGTTATAGCAAGCCCAGAGTTAAGAATAGACGCAACAGCATATATCAATCCCAATCTTGATAAAGTTAACATCATATCATCCTCTTTCACAAAACGTAACTCTGGAAACTCTTTTCCTTTATTCCAATAACTATGAAAAATGCTCGCAAGATCATATAGATAAAAAACAACTCTATGTGGCTCCTGAAAATTAATAGCATTTTCAATAACACGTGGATACTCTGCAAGTTTAATAATAATTTGTAATTCATTTGAATTATAAATATGTCCTTTAATTGACATTTGCATATTAAAAGGTTCCAGATCAATGTCCGGGAAAACATCCTTTGCTTGTCTAAATATAGACATACACCTTGCATATGCATATTGCACATAAAATACAGGATTATCCTTGGATTGCTCGACCACTTTTAAAAAATCAAAATCTAAAGGTTCTGAGTTTTTTCTCCATAACATCATAAAACGTACTGCATCACAGCCAACCTCATCAACAACATCTCGTAATGTTATGAATGTACCTGAACGCTTTGACATTTTAATAAGCGTACCGCCTCTATAAAGCTTAACAAGCTCACATAAAAGAAAAATAACTTTTACATTTCCCTCTGAAATAGCAGAAGCGACAGCTTCAAGTCTCCTGATATAACCGCTATGATCTGATCCTAAAACATAAATCATTTCATCAAAACCACGTTTATATTTATGTTTGAAATATGCCAAATCTGCAGCAAAATAAGTATATGATCCGTCTGATTTAATAAGTGGGCGATCAATATCGTCTCCAACAACAGTAGAACGAAAAAGAACCTGTTCACGATTACTTTCCCAATCTTCTGAAAGCTTCACTTTAGGAGGCGGCAAAATCCCTTTATATACATATCCCTTGAATGTCAGATCATTAATCGCAGTTCTTATATCAACTGCATCATCCTGATGAAGTGTCTGTTCAGACATAAATACATCATGCCTAATGTTTAAAGCCTCTAAATCAGACTTTATGATTTCCATGATTGATGAAATGGCATACTCTTTAACTATAGGCATCCACTCTTCTTCTGAGAGAGAACGTAAACCGGCACCGAATTTATCTTTCAACTTTTCTCCTAAAGGAACAAGATACTCACCTGGATAAAGTCCTTCCGGGATAATAGAAATATCCTCGCCTAGAGCCTGACAATAACGTAAAAAAGTAGAACGGGCCAAAATATCTATTTGAACGCCATAATCATTTATATAATATTCTCTTGTAACTTCATATCCAGAAAACTCCATAAGATTGGCGAATGTATCTCCTACAACAGCACACCTACAATGACCAACATGCATTGGTCCTGTTGGATTTGCAGAAACATACTCTATGTTAACTTTCCGTCCTTTGCCTATTAATAAACGACCATAATCCTTACCTTCCAAGATGATAGAATCAAGAACACGTACTAAATAGTCAACAGATAAACGCAAATTAATAAACCCTGATCCTGCGACAAAAACAGATACAACATCAGGATCTTTTTCTATTTCAGCAATAATCATTTTAGCAATAGATGAATAATCAAGCCCCAGAGGTCGCACTAAAACCATAGCAGCATTAGTTGACAAATCACCATGTTCTACATTACGAGGGCGTTCAACTATAATCTTTTTGAAGTCTATTTTTTCTATATTCTTCTTAACCAAATCAATAGATTCAATATATGTTTTAATACGATGACTAAAATCTGTAAACAGATGCATTATGTAACGATTCCACCAAAAAAGAATAAAAAACTTTAAAATATAACCTAATCACTAAAAAAGATCAGGAGTATTCTCAAACAAACAACGATGTGCTTCTACTGCATAAGTATCTGTCATTCCTGCAAGATAATCACCAACAAATCGAACTTTAGTAAATTCACTAACATTACTATTGTCTTGAATCTGAGAACGTGTATGCATTTTCCGCCAATCATCCATATAAACATTAAAAAGATCTCGTATAACTTGTGCTGCATTTTCACGAATTTTCATGATATTAGGATGATAATAAATTTTTGTTGATAACATTTTTTTGATTTTCTTATCTATTTCGCTCATTTTTTCTGAAAAACCTATAATTGAGTTATCTGCAAAACGGACATCGTCTGCTGACTGTGGTTTCAATATAGCCAATCTATATTGTGCCATTGCAATAACATCCTCAATCATTGCCGTAATCTGTCTTCGCATAATTTCATGTGCAAGACGTTCTTTATTCAAATTGGGATAACGTTTACGTAATTCAAAAACCTGCTGATTCAAGAAAGGAACCTCTTCAAGCATCTCGAAAGTAAGCAAACCTGAACGTAAGCTATCATTAACATCATGAGCATTATATGCTATATCATCAGCAATAGATGCAACTTGCGCTTCAAGACTAGGAAACGTAAAAAGTTGTAAATCATAATTTTGGCAATATTCCAAGAAAACTTTCGGAATAGATTTATTTATCTCTTCACCTTTAGGATTTAAAAAAGGCCCATTATGTTTTATTAAACCCTCCAGGGTTTCCCAAGTAAGGTTAATGCCATCAAAATCAGCATAACTACGTTCAAGTTTAGTAACAATACGAAAAGACTGAACATTATGATCAAAACCTCCATAAGACTCCAGTAAGTCGTGTAAAACTTCCTCTCCAGTATGTCCGAAAGGAGGATGACCAAAATCATGCACAAGCGCTACACTCTCAGATAAATCTTCATTAAGTTTCAAGGCACGTGCCAGCGATCTAGCAATTTGAGATACTTCAACAGTGTGAACAAGACGAGTACGATAATGATCCCCATCTTGTGCTTGCGGGAAAAAAACCTGTGTTTTATGTTTAAGGCGTCTGAATGCCGTTGTATGAATAATACGATCACGATCACGTTGAAACTCAGAACGTGTAAGGCTTTTCTCTTCAGGATAAATCCTGCCACGACTTTTCCATGGGTTTACGGCATAGACAGCGTTTTTCTCATAACCAAAACCTAATAAGTCGATGTTAATATCCATAATATATCACTCTTATTGTTCAACCCAATTAAAATCCATTGATTTTATATTAATTGTACGTATAGCATATTATAATAAATATAATTGTAGTTTGCATTTACCATTTACCATTTATTTTTTAATATCAAATCGTCAGAGGTAAATATATATGGAATCGATCATAAAAATTTCTGATAATGCTGCCACAAGAATAAGAACTCTCCTAACAACTGAAGTTGATAAAAAAGCTTTGCGTATTTCTGTAGAAGGCGGAGGTTGTGCAGGCTTCTCATATAAATTTGATTTAGTCTCAACATGCTCTGACGAAGATATTGTCTTCGAACAAAACCAAGCAAAAATATACATAGATAAAATCTCTCTTACATATCTAGTAGGCTCAGAAATTGATTTCGTTGATGATATCATCAGTAAATCTTTTCAAATAAAAAATCCAAATGCTGTTTCTGGCTGTGGATGTGGAACAAGTTTTTCTATATAGACGAAATAATAAGATGCTGCTACTAAAAATTGCAACTTGGAACATAAATAGTATACGAGCACATATTAATGATTTTATGGAATGGTTAGAAACAAACCATCCAGATATTGTCTGTCTCCAAGAAATAAAAACTCTAGAGGAGAGTTTTCCTGTTGATCGTATTGAATCTCTAGGATACCATATCGAAACTTATGGACAGAAAGCTTTTAATGGTGTAGCCATTATATCAAAGTTCATGCCTGAAGAAGTCCTTAAGGGACTTCCTGGAGATCCACAGGATACACAAGCAAGATTTATTGAAGCTGTTTTTTCAATAAATTCTCAAATACTGCGGATAGGAAACCTCTATCTTCCTAATGGGAATCCTTTCCTTTCTCCAAAATATAACTATAAGCTTGCCTGGATTGAACGTTTGCTATCTTTTGCAGAAGAACGCCTCTCTCTAGAAGAACCCTTTATCCTTGCAGGTGACTACAATATTATTCCAGAACCTCATGATTGCTATGATCCAGAAGCTTGGGAAAACGATGCATTATTTGTTTTACCAATACGGCAATCCTTTAAAAAACTTAAAAATCTTGGCTTCATAGACGCAATACGTGCTACAACTGATTCTGTTTTAGAGTATTCTTTTTGGGATTATAAAAACAATTCTTGGAATAAAAACAAAGGTATACGCATTGACCATCTCATGTTATCTCCAGAAGCAGCCAGTTATCTCCATTCAGCGTGGATAGATAAAGAATTAAGAAATTCTGAAAAGCCATCCGATCACGTACCTGTTAATATACAATTAACTATACCTTCTCCAAAATAAATTTACTTTTCTTTATATTCTATATTAACATCATTAGCTAAAACCATAGCAATACGACGATCTTCCTCATTCGCAGTAGCTAAAGCATGCTTTTGCAATGACTGTATCCATAAACAACTTTCAGATCGACAGCGAACAACAGCAGCTGTCATATATGCAAGACCCCGAGATATTTGACCTTCCTGAAACAAAATATTTCCAAATAATGCGATCGCTTTAATATGACCTCTTTTACGCGCCTGATAAAGCCATTTTTTTGCCTGTTGTATATCAACATCGCCTCCTTCCCCAGAAAGAAGCATCTTAGAAAATTGAAACTGTGCTTCTGGAACACCAAACACGGAAGCAAGTTGGAAATAAATTTGACGCGCTCGGAATAAATCAATACCCACTGGACTATTTTTAATACCATGTCGATAGTAATCAGCAAGAGCAAGCAAAGAATCTATAAAAAAAACTGTATCACTTGACCCTGGCTCAATTCCTTGGTTAGCAATTTCAATGTATATTTTAAAAGCCTGAAAAGAATTTTTTGGAGCCCCATCACCAAGGGCATACATATTTGCTATTGCCCAACGAGAAGCAATATATCCTTGTTTACTGGTATTACTATTATCATATGATGAAGTCAGTGAACTTTTCTCTCCATAGTAATCAAATACCGACCTCACCCAATTAACCTGCGCAGAATTTTTAGAAAAATTCATATCAAAGTTAATAAATAAACCACTATAGACACATAACGCTATCACAGAGAAAATAAGAAAAAATGACTTAAACCTCAATATACCATTAATGCATTGCATTTTTATTCTCTAACAATTATAAACTCATAAATACTAATAGCAAACCGCCGTGTTTCTATGTTTCACGAATAAAAAACCCTTACTTCTTAAAAAGAATATATTAAATCTATGTTTTTAGACTTAAAGATATTATCTAATTCTATCAGAATTTGAGTCTATTATTATGTTTCACAGTTAAGTCTTCTTATTTTATGGCAACAAATAGACAAATCGTACACCGTTTGAGGATAATCAAACTCCTTTAAAAGGTGTGTTTAAAATAGAACAGTACGATCCACATCTTTAACAACAAGAAATATAGTGCATCATACACTATTATGAATTTACTTTTAAAAAATATTCAAAAGCTTTTTTAAACAACTTTAAGAATATATTGAATATTTAATTCAATATATTCTTTACAAATATACTCTTACTTTAATCTTTTTGTTGTTTTATAAATTCTTAATTCTCGAAATCGCAAGCTCTAAAGATAACTTTCTTTTTTCAATTTCAGAAAGCTTTTCATATTCTGCTTCAACAATTTCAGTTTGAGCATTTTCTATAAATTTCTGATTAGATAATTTATCTTTGATACGATCAAAATTAGAATTAACTTTTAACAAGGCTTTATGAAGTCGATCTTTTTCAACAATAAAATCAACCAAACCTTTAAGAGGCAAGAAAAAAATTGCTTCATCAAGGATAATCTGTGCAGAATATTTTGGAATTTCCTTAGAAAATATTAAATCCTGAACTTGGGCTAAACGACATATTAAAGCTTGGTGGCGCATTAAACGCTCTTTAATCGACTGATTTTCACCAACAACGACTAAGGAAGTAATAGCTTTCGATGGAACATTCATCTCTTTACGCACAGAACGAATCTCAGAAATCAAATGAATAAGCCAATTAATTTCTTTAACAGCTATATCATCCCCATAAATGAGCGAAGGCCATTCTGCATGACACAATAAATCCTTCTCTTCTTTTTCAAAAAAGAAATTAGAATAAAGTTCTTCAGTAATAAAAGGCATAAATGGATGTAACAATTTACAAATTTGCTGTAATGTATAATAAAAACAAGAAGCAGTCTCAGATTTTAATTCAACATCTTCAATCTTAAGAAGAGGCTTAAGAAATTCTAAATACCAATCACATACTTCACTCCAAATAAAACGATAAAGAACACTCGCTGCTTCATTAAAATGTTGATTTTCTATAGATGTAGTAACTTCTTTGATAATACACGATAACCGTGAAATAATCCATTTATTAATCATAAAACTAATACTATCCGGATCAAAATGATTACTACCTTTTATATCATTGAGCTCAGCGAAACGAAAAGCATTCCAAATTTTTGTTGCAAAATTACGATATCCAACAATACGATTAGAATCTAATTTAATATCACGGCCCTGAATTGCCATTATTGCAAGGGTAAATCGTAAAGCATCAGAACCATATTGATCTATCAATCCAACTGGATCAATAACATTACCTTTAGATTTAGACATCTTCTGTCCACTCTTATCACGGACTAATGCATGTATATATACAACATGAAAAGGTACAATACCCTTACCTGTACTATCCTTAATAAAATGCACGCCCATCATCATCATCCGAGCAACCCAGAAAAACAATATGTCAAAGGCTGTTATCAAAACCCTCGTTGGATAATATGTTTCTAAATCAACAGTTTTTTTTGGCCAACCAAGCGATGCAAAAGGCCAAAGAGCTGAAGAAAACCACGTATCAAGTACATCTTCATCTTGCTTTAAAAGATCCTGAGTGGAATTATTTTGAATAAGGTCCTCTACGTAAGATTTTACCTCCCTATCACCATGGGCAAGATAATATTCTATTGCTGAAGACAATACCTCAGATTTTGTTTTTTCAACAAAAATTTTTCCATCAGGACCATACCATGCAGGAATCTGATGCCCCCACCAAAGCTGTCGGGAGATACACCAAGGCTGTATATTATTAAGCCATTCATAATAATTTTTCTCCCAATGCTTTGGGAAAAATACAGTTTCAGAATTCTTAACACAATCAATCGCAGGTTCAGCCAACCTCTTAGCATCTACATACCACTGTTCTGTCATACGGGGTTCAACAGGAATACCGGTCCTTTCACAATGAGGGACCGTATGCTTATAAGGCTCAATCTTATCAAGAAAATTCTGTTTCTCAAGAATGTTCAAAACTTTTAAACGAGCTTCAAACCTATCTAAACCATCTAACTCTTCAAGAAGATGCCTCTGTTCGTCAGATAATTGAAGACCATGTAAAAAATCTTTATTGTTTAGAAGATCAAGCTTTCCTTGAATAGTAAAGACATTTATTAAACCCAATCCGAGACGTTTAGCAATCTCAAAATCATTAAAATCATGGGCAGGCGTTACCTTAACAGCTCCAGCTCCAAAATTAGGATCAGGATAATGATCAGCTAAAATAGGAATACGACGGCCAATAATTGGGACATTGACAAATTTTCCAATAAGATCTTTATACCGTTTATCATTAGGATTCACTACAATTGCTGTATCACCAAATATCGTTTCAGGACGTGTTGTTGCAATAGTAATATAATTTCGAGTATCCCACGCTATAGGGTTACCTTTTTCATCCAAGTTAGTGGGAAAACGATAAGATAGCTCACTATCAAAAAAATATCTAAAATACCATAAATTACCATTAACCTCAACTTGATCAACTTCAAGATCAGAAATAGAAGTCTCAAGTTTAGGGTCCCAGTTAACAAGTCGGTTATCTTTATAAATAAATCCTTGTTTATAAAGAGTTACAAAAGCTTCAATAACAGCCTCAGACATTCCTTGGTCCATCGTAAATCGCTCACGTGACCAATCACATGATGCCCCAAGGCGTCTTAATTGTGTCAGAATACTACTACCTGACTCTTCTTTCCATTCCCAAACTTTTTTAATAAAGGCTTCACGACCTATTTGTAGTCGACTTGGCAAGTTCTGGGAAGACATATGACGTTCGACAACAATCTGAGTAGCAATACCAGCATGATCTGTACCAGGCTGCCAAAGAACATTTTTACCCCTCATCCGCTCGAAACGAACCAAAATATCTTGTAGCACACTATTAAGAGCATGCCCCATATGCAAAGAACCCGTAACATTTGGAGGAGGAATGACAATAGAAAAACTTTCTGCTTCTGGACTTGAATTTACTCCAGCACGAAATGCTTCAGCTTTTTCCCACTTACAAGCGATTCTTTGCTCAATAGAAGAACAATCATACGTTTTATTAAGCAAAACTAAAATAAACCTTATCTATTAAAGCATTAAAGAACAATTCTCATTAACGACGAGAACCACGCGCAACACGCTCTATCTCTTCACGCACAAGTCTTTCCACCATTTTTGGAAGATTATCATCTAACCATTCACGCAACATCGGACGCAAAATTTCTTCGGAAATTTCATCTAATGAACGATAGCTAGCCTCTTTTAATGCATGCATGAGCTCATTAAACGAAGAAGAAACTTTATCTCCCACATCAGGAGATAATAGCAATGAATCAGCATCTTCTTCTTTTTTAAAAGAACTCTCATAAACCGATGGCTCTGAAACAGATCTAGAAACCGATGGCTCTGAAACAGATCTAGAAACCGATGGCTCTGAAACAGATCTAGAAACCGATGGCTCTGAAACAGATCTAGAAACCGATGGCTCTGAAACAGATCTAGAAACCGATGGCTCTGAAACAGATCTAGAAACCGATGGCTCCGAAACAGATCTAGAAACCGATGGCTCTGAAACAGATCTAGAAACCGATGGCTCCGAAACAGATCTAGAAACCGATGGCTCCGAAACAGATCTAGAAACCGATGGCTCTGAAACAGATCTAGAAACCGATGGCTCCGAAAAAGAACTCTCAGAAACCGATGGCTCTGAAACAGATCTAGAAACCGATGGCTCTGAAACAGATCTAGAAACCGATGGCTCTGAAACAGATCTAGAAACCGATGGCTCCGAAACAGATCTAGAAACCGATGGCTCCGAAACAGATCTAGAAACCGATGGCTCTGAAACAGATCTAGAAACCGATAGCTCCGAAACAGATCTAGAAACCGATGGTTCTGAAACAGATCTAGAAACCGATGGCTCTGGCATAGACTTAGAAACTGATGGCTCCATACCAAACTTAACAATTGATGACTGTAAAGGCGGAACTTTTTTATTTAAACCATTACTAGAATTAGAATAATACTCTGAACTAGAAGAAGATAAAGCTCCTTCTCCTTGCTTATCTGATTGGATATCTTGCTTAGAAGGAGATCTTGAAGACGAAAAGGACCCTGAATTCAACATATCGTATTCTTTTTCTTTAGAACCAGAAGAAGATTGACCAGGAGAAACTGACGATTGCCGACGTGATGAAAAAGAAACATCGCGCCGCGCCTCAGCACGTACACGTGCTGCAACATCAGCAAGAGAAAGGTTGCCAGTTTTAGAAGACACATCATTGTTATCTTCAAATGAAACTGAATTGCTTGGAGAAAACAAACTAGATGGCTGCTCTTCTAATCCAGAAGAACTATCCCCTTCATATGAACTTTCTTGATTACTTGAAAGAACATCGGGATCTTTTTCTACACCTGCTCCTTGCTCATTATTTTCAATTATCCGACGAATAGAAGCAAGTATCTCTTCCATAGACGGCTCAAGCGCAAGATTTGATTGGGCCATTTCACTCCCCACTATGTATAATAAAAATCCAACCCACTGAGGTGCCTGATTCTAATGCTTACTTTACAACAAACTCAAGCTTTTAAAAACCTCTGTTTAGTTTAATTCTTAATTAATTATTAACTCGATCTAATTTTACAACACTTAATTATTACGTCGAAAATAAATCATAGCAACTACTAGTCTTTAACTAGATACCAAAATATCTCATAAAAAATATATAATCTTTTAAATAAATAACACGAAAATAATCAATTTTCTATAAAAAACTCAATACTATAAGAAGAAAGGACTGTGATCCTTTAAACATATTTTGCTAAGCTATAAGCTAACAGTGCATAGATTATCACTATCTAGACCTTCTTTCGCTTTTTTTCTACGAATCTTCTAAACTTAAGGAAAAATGAGAAAAAATCCTCTATGACAATACAACCCATAGATTAGTGAGTCGATACTTAAAAAAAATATTTAATAAATATAAAGCTCTTTTAAAACAACAATTTTTAATATGCTGACACTACATAAAACAAACTCAAATTTACTCTAGCGATCAACAAAAAATATCTTAAGTTTAAAACTTTTTGTTTAAGAAAATTGTCTCTATTATCAGTAATAAAAAAGTTATTATAATCAAAAAATAAATTCATCGTCCTTACAAAATCCAGGAAGCGGTTTTAAGTTTACATTAAAACTTGGATAACTAGAAACCTTGCCAAATCTTTTTATATATACCCAAGACTTTGCAGCCTGATCATATCCTTTAACAGCTATTAAACGCCCATTTTCATTCAGTTGCTCAATGAGCGCCAGAGGAATTGTTTCAACAGAACCATTTAAAAATATAACATCATATGGTGAAGAAGGTTGATAGCCTGCTTCTAATGGAGCGTTGATTATAGTAACGTTTCTATAACCTAGTGAAGATAACGTTTCTGAAGCAGATTTAAAAAGATAAGAATCACTTTCAAGCGCAACAACTGATGAAGCCAACTGGGATAACAAAGCCGTTACATATCCCGATGCAGCACCAATTTCTAAAACTTTACTTTTTTTATCCACCTTTGCAAGCTGAAGAAGTTTAGCAATAGGCATTGGTGCCATAAGATAACGTGCTGGAGAAGTATGTGATGATGGTTTAATCTGCAAATGCTCATCAAAATAAGCAAATTGTTTTAATTCTTGAGGAACAAAAGCTTCACGAGGTATTTCTAAAAACGCACTAAGTATCGGATAAGAAGTAACATCAGAAGTCCTAAGCTGTGTATTCACCATTTGTACACGAGCGGCTTCATATGTTATCATTTTATTTTATAATCCTAAATTACAGACTTAATATGCGATATAATCCTATATAATCAGCTACCAAATAATTTTAAAGTTTAAATAATCAGTTATCTCCCTGATTCTTATCATAAAATTCTCCTTGCAGCTAAAAATTTTTATTGTTAAAGTAAAGTGATATTTTTTATAAAATCTCAACTACTTTTTTGATTGACTTTCATAAAAAGCTTTGTTTTTTCAGATTTTTATGAGGCCTCGTGGCAGAATGGTTACGCAGAGGATTGCAAATCCTTGTACCCCGGTTCGATTCCGGGCGAGGCCTCCATGTAGAAACCTTAAGACTAGATATCTGCTGCTTTATTATTTAAATTTTGCTCTGTCTTTCCCATTCATTAATACCAATTTGCTTATATCTATCGTTTTATAAAAATGATTAGTGTAAAAAATTACTGCTTTTAAAAACTTAACCAAGGGGTTATTATGATGAATACTGAACCTCATGAAAATTATTCAAGAATGAAAAAAATATCCTTTTTAAGGATTTATTATTAAATTAACCTGCATCAGTATAATTATATATTATACTGATATTGCATTCTTTGTAATTAATTCTTAAAGTTATTTAATCGAGAGTTAGTAATTAATTTTCAAAGAAATGTAAAAATCTATTGGCAAATTATTCTGATTTTTGTATTGATAGGATATAAGCCGTATATTTTATTTTCCCTGGTAGCTCAGCGGTAGAGCATTCGACTGTTAATCGACAGGTCGCCGGTTCGAATCCGGCCCGGGGAGCCAAAAATACTTCATATATTAATAGAGGTTTCTATAATTTTATTGAGTTTTTTAAAAAAAAGTATAATGATTTATTATTTCTAGAAATAGACCCTGATGTATACGTTGATAATATAGACTGATCTTATATGTTATCAGTACACCAAACTCCCTTGATAAATAAATGATTTAAATCAGAAAGATAAAAACAACAGGAAATGTTTTTAACTCATTAACATTTTTTAATCTTGGAAAGCAATCTTTTTACTATTGTAGTGTTTTGAACTCCAAAAAACTTATACTCTAGGGTAAATCACTTAAATTCTAAAATATCTAAGACATACAAAGAAAATTAATGATTTAATTTTCTGAAAATAAATACATGAAAAGTGGCGCACTCGAAGAGATTCGAACTCCTGACCCCCAGATTCGTAGTCTGGTGCTCTATCCAGCTGAGCTACGAGTGCTTTTAAAAGCCTACAAATACTTTCTAAAGCGATATAATCTTTATTGCAAGAAAGCTTTAACAATAAAACAGATTTTTTATATAAATTTTAAGAAAACATAAGGTATTTTAAAATTTTAGATCATATGTTTTATATTCCATCTATCATGATACCATAACCATTGTTCAGGATATTCTCTAACCCAACGTTCTACCGTATCATTAAGTAATTGTGCTATAGCTGTCATATCAAAGTTTCCATTTTTATCCCTATATATATCTAACTTTGGCTCGATTTCTAATCTAAATCGATTATTAGGCAAACGTATACAACGTGCTGGATAAACATCACAATTAAATTGATTCACAAGCTTAGGTAAAAGTGGATTTGTCTTAACAGGTTGTCCAAAAAAAGTTGTTGTTAATCCTTTATTAATCTTTTGATCTACAAGAAGACCAATGCCAAAACCTTTTTCAAGTTGACGCATTAATTCAAAATAGGATCCAAACTGCGAGGGAATTAATAAACTCATATAAGAACTTCGGAACTTGAAAATCTCTTCTGCAAGATATTTATTATTTGGAGGACGAAATAATACACTGATCGGCAATAAATATGCCGCCCCTACTATAGAAAGCAACTCAAAATTTCCAGTATGTCCCGTAAAAATTATAAATGGCCGTGGATTATCACGCAAGTCCAAAAAAATTGATAGGCCTGAAACTTCGATACGACTATCATCTAGATTCTTTACATCGAAATCAAACAAACGATCCAGGAAAAAACACTCAACCGCTAACCGACTCATATGCTCCCAACTATCAATAGCAATTCTATGAATCTCATCTCTTGTTTTTTCCGGAAATGCATTTTGTAAATTTCTTAAAATTAATTTATGACGTTTAAGCTTAGGACCTATAAATCTTATTATAGAACTCGCTACCTTTAGTGCAAAATTTATAGGTAAAATTTTTAAAACCCGGATAATAAAAATAGCTATCTTTGCTACCAACCAATAACGAAAATTTTTCATGTTAAATACAGAACGCTTGAACAAAAATATCAACCTATTAATCCAAAACTAAGATGATTTTACCGAATACTTTTCGCTCTTCCATCCTTTTTAAGGCATAATCAATATCATCAATCCCTACAGTCATATCAATTACAGGTTTAATTAATCCACTTGCCATTTTATGCATAACACTTTTCATATTTTCCATACGACAACCAAATGATCCGAATACCTTGAGCTGCTGTTGAAATAACATCATTAAATTAATCTGAGCGGATATGCCAGAAGTTGAGCCACAAATAACCAAACGTCCACCACGCTTTAACGAAAGCATCGAACCTGACCAAGTATCTGCACCAACATGTTCAAATACTACATCTACACCTCTCTTCTTCGTTAACCTACGGACAACTCCTTCAAAACGATCAACAGAATAATTGATAACATAATCAGCTCCCAAAGCCTTTGCTTTTTCTACTTTTTCCTGAGAACCAACAGTCGTTATAACTGTACAACCTATATTTTTAGCAAGTTGAATCGCCGCAATACCAATACCAGAACCACCTGCCTGAATTAATACAGTTTCTCCTGAAGTTATCTTAGCATTATCAAAAAGCATATGCTCTGCTGTTCCAAAAGTAATTGGAGAAAGCGCGGCACCAATAGCATCTATGCCTGGAGGAGCCGGAACCAATATCCGAGCTGGAAGATTCATAAAATCACAAGCAAAACCATCTATATGAAAACCATAAACACCGCTACTGTTTTCACAAAGATTATCTTGCGATTGAGAACAAGGCTTGCATAAACCACAAATGTTTGCACCATAAATTGATACCAATTGACCTGGAAGAACATTTGATACTCCTGGGCCAATACTTTGAACAACTGCAGACGCTTCAGCTCCAATAGTAATAGGCATTTTGCGCTTAGCAAATGCCATTCCACGCCACCCCCAAACATCTATATGATTAAGAGAAACAACCTTTATCCGTACATTTACCTCTCCTGATTTTAAAGGGCCTGGATCAGGAACTTGTAAAACTTCTAACTTACGATTATCAACTCGCTGTAAAGCACGCATAAATTTACCTTTTTAAAATATTTACATGGGTTCACGTGTCATAATAAGACTAATATTTTGTCCTCCAAAACCAAATGAATTCGACATTACAACTTCAACACTTGTATTCCTTTTTATATTAGGAACACAATCAAGAACAATGGCAGGATCAGGACGTATATAATTAATTGTTGGTGGTAACACACCACTAATCATACTTTGTATAGCAAAAACAGCTTCAATTGCTCCAGCTGCTGTCAATGTGTGACCTATCATTGACTTATTAGAAGAAACTGGTATGGAAGCAAGGTTATCACCAAAAATTTTAGACATAGCAATATATTCTGTCTTATCATTTTCTGGTGTTGATGTTCCATGAGCATTAATATACCCTACTTCATCATTTCTTACATTAGCATCAATAAGCGCTGCACAAATAGTGGAAACAGCAGGCCCTCCATCTGGAGAAGAGCGTGTCCGATGAAAATGATCTGTCTTTTCACCCCATCCCTTAATAATAGAAAGCACCTTGGCACCACGCGCAACCGCGCTTTCTAATGTTTCAAGAACTAGCGTTGCTGCACCTTCAGCAATAACAAATCCATCTCGATCCTTACTAAAAGGTTTTGAAGCTTTTTCTGGAAACTCATTTTGAGTTGAAAGAGTTGAAAGAAGTGAAAATCGAACGAGAGCTTCAACGCTTAACGAACCATCCGTTGCTACTACAAGAGCACGCTCGTTCTGTTTTTGTCGAATAGATTCAACTCCCAACTTTATTGCTGTTGCTCCAGAAGCACAAGCCGTTGAAACAGTCACTGGTAGTCCAGTAGTGCAAAATTTATCTGCAATACGTTCTGATATTGAACCAAACAAAACTGATTCATAAAAATCTGGATTATTTTGCTTACGCATAACAGCAAGAAACCGCTCGTAAACATTTTCAAATTTAATTGAAAGAGCCTCAGCACGATCAGCAAGAAAAAAACGAGAATTCCATTCTGGTTCTATAGGAGGCGCAGCCAAAAAAAGTGGCCCTTTAAAATCACCAGAAAACCCTGCTTGCGCCAAAGCCTCAACTATGGTTTGATGAGCAAAGATATAGGAACGTTCTACAGGGTTAGAAGCATTACTTGCTATAAAATCGATACTCCCTGCTATTCTTGTAGAAAGGCCTTCTGTTGAAAATCTTGTAATTTCATGAATTCCTGACTTCCCAGAAATCAAAGCTTGCCAGTTATC
This sequence comes from Liberibacter crescens BT-1, assembly GCF_000325745.1. Classification (NCBI taxonomy): domain Bacteria; kingdom Pseudomonadati; phylum Pseudomonadota; class Alphaproteobacteria; order Hyphomicrobiales; family Rhizobiaceae; genus Liberibacter; species Liberibacter crescens. Next base: position 1,054,160 of record NC_019907.1, read on the forward strand.
ATATAATCCCTGCCCTAATGATGTTAAAACTCCTATACCAGTAACAGCTACTATAGGGCGTCCAAAATGATCTTTATAACCAGAAGAAATCATTCGTGTCTCTTTAAATAACCGTCAAAGCCGCAACTCCTTCACCACGCTGATGACCAACAGTTGTAACAATGGCACTATACGCAGGAGTTAACATGGGTTTCTCAAATTTTGAATGAAAAATAGGAACTTTACAACAGGAACCAAGAGAAATAGCAGCTAAAGCTACTCCTAATACGAATTGGCTTTCAATAGTATGTCCAAAAATACTGCTGTAACCACGGATAGGAGAATTTCGAAAAATATTCTGCAATACAGTCATTTCTCTAAGCGTTAAATCTATCATACCGCTCGCTCCTGACATAAGCAAAGGATAATCATCAATATTTATTTTTGCATTTTCAATTAATTTTTTAAATCGATCTTCAAAAAAACCTGCATCACGAGAACCACGATCACCTTCGACATAATTGAGTCTGGCATAAATATACGCCCCACGCTGTTGTGCATATTCAAAAGATTCAAGGAGCAAAAAAACTGCTGCAGAACCGAGAATGATACCGCCACCTGCCGATTCGTTACGAGACCACACTGGCTGCCAATCTCCAAGAGCATGTGCCCCTATTCCCTCAACAGATAATATAATATCCATACGCTCTGCAAAAAATGCACTACCAACCAATACATGCCTTGACTGTCCAGACATTATCCGCATAGAGGCGGTCTTTATTGCAGAAATAGCTGCTCCCTCTTCACCCATAAATGTATCAGAAGAACCTGTGACTTTGTGAATAATAGATATATTACCAGCTAAAAGATTAGAAAGCTGGGAAAGAAACAATGTTGGACGTAGCTCAGTCATAAGCTTTTTATTAAGAAGAGACTCTCTATCAGAAACTTTAAGAGCTTCTTCTACAATTAAAGTATCTACTTCAATATCACGCTCACCACCACCAGCAGCAACAATTAAATCCATTGTATCACATGCCGCGATATTTCCTTTTAAACCTGCATCCTCAAGCGCCAATCCAGCAGCATAAACACCTGAACGTTGCCAGTTGCCCATCTGACGTTGATCAGTACGCTTAGGAATTTGCTCAGACCAATCAATCTCTGGAAAAGGGTGTATAGGGTACGGAGAAAATTTCTCTTTTTCAACACATGGAACTGGCATAGAATCATTACTTAAAAGCATAGAGTGAATATCCACCCCTATACCTTGAGATGTAACAATACCAATCCCTGTAATAACAACATTATTATTTTCAGAATTCATGATTTACAATCATTTTTAAAACATAAATCAGAAAAAGACATCAAACCTAAATCTTCACATCGAGACCGAATAACCTTACTCAAAGGAACTTCGTTAAAAGAAACATTACGAAATTTTAATTGAGTATCAGCAATTTTTTTTCCTTCAAATAAAATTTTAGATTTAGTCACTGCAAACCCAGACCCTTCATGCTCTAACTTTACTTCAATATCAAGCACTGCTTTAGGCCTTACAAAAGAACGCATCTTCGCATAATCTACAGACATAAGAAATGGCATATAAATAAAATTTGTCGCAACCAAAATAAGAAATCCAGAAGCCTGTGCCATAGTCTCAATTAATAAAACACCTGGAACAAGAGGATAACCAGGAAAATGTCCTTCAAAAACAGGACTTGTATCTGGAACTATAGAACGTGCCCGCAAAATATCACGACTAGGAGATACCTCAATTACACGATCTATCATTTGGAAGTATTCTAAATGCATAAAATATTCATTTTTAAACGCAACTCTTTACATCTTATAAAGATACTGCTTCATATTTTCTAAACTCTCATTAATTAATAGAAGAATTTTTCTCATTACATAATTCTTCAATCTTGACACAAAAGTTTTTTAACACAAAATACTCTTCAGTATCATTATTTCCTGCATTAATATCTTGCGTCCATTTCTCAAGCGGAATTTTAATTCCGAATTCTTTATCTATAGCGAATACTATATCTAAAAAATCAAGGCTATCTATACCCAAATCATTAATCGCATGGCTTTCAGGCGTTATTTTAGATCGATCAATCTCCGTAGTATCAGCTATTATATCAGCTACTTTATCAAAAATTGAAACCACACCAATACCTTTATCATAATTTAATCCTTTATATTAACATAAAAGTATAATAGAAATACCAATTGTTTTTCTATTTATCTTTTGACTTATAAACAAAATTTAGAACCTAGGAAATATTTTTTTAACTTACAACCATTAAATATACTTCATTGTTATTGTATAAATACTACACAATCACCTTTACTGCACCACATAAATTTAAATAATCAGCTTTCCAATCCAAGCTTTCTTTTAATTAATTCTTGAACTACTTGCGGACTAGCCTTACCTCCAGTAGATTTTATTGTTTGACCAACAAACCAACCAACAAGATTGGGCTTGATTTTCACTCGAGAAACCTGATCAGGATTATCTTGAATAACTTTATCAATTGCTTGCTCGATACTCGATATATCAGTAACCTGCTTCATACCAAATTCTTCAACGATCTGTTTGGGATCCCCACCTGTATTCCATAATTTTTCAAAAAGATCTTTAGCGATCTTCCCAGATATTGTCCCATCCTTAATCAAATCAATAACAGTTCCTAATTGATCTGGAGAAACTGGAGATGAATTAATATCTTTTCCTGTCCTATTCAAAGCACCCAATAAGTCATTAATAACCCAATTCGCACAAACTTTAGCATCACGACCAATAACCAAACATTCAAAATAATCTGCAATGGACTTATCCATTACTATAATTGAAGCATCATACGATGAAAGACCAAATTGAGAAACAAAACGATCTTTTTTTTGATCAGGTAATTCTGGTAGTTTAGCTTTTAAGCTATTCACAAAATCATCATCAAACTCCAAGGGTAGCAAGTCTGGATCTGCAAAATAACGATAATCATGCGCATCTTCCTTAGTACGCATAGAACGTGTCTCATTCTTAGAAGGATCAAAAAGACGTGTTTCCTGCTCAACAATACCACCTTCTTCAAGAATTTCAATCTGCCGACGAGATTCATATTCAATAGCATACCCTAAAAAGCGAATAGAATTAACATTCTTTATCTCACAACGGGTACCAATTTTTTCTCCTGGACGGCGAACAGAAACATTAACATCTGCACGTAGAGAACCTTTCTCCATATTACCATCACAGGTCCCAAGATAACGCAAAATATTTCTTAATTTACTTATATAAGCCTTTGCTTCGACAGAAGAACGCAAATCAGGCTTAGAGACTATCTCCATTAACGCTATTCCAGAACGATTAAGATCAATACAAGACATTGTTACATGCTGATCATGAATAGATTTACCTGCATCTTGCTCTAAATGTAAACGCTCAATCCCAATTTCTATAGTTTCAAAATCACCACAATCATTTTGAGGAATTGAAATAAGAACCTTCCCCTCTCCAACAATTGGCTGCTTGTGTTGTGAAATTTGATATCCTTGAGGTAAATCCGGATAAAAATAATTTTTACGATCGAAAACAGAATAATTGTTTATACAAGCATTTAAACCCAGCCCGGTAATGATTGCTTGACAGACACAATACGAATTAATAACAGGCAACGTACCTGGCATAGCAGCATCAAAATAGCTTACATTGCTATTAGGTTCATTTCCAAAATCTGCTGACGCACCAGAAAACAATTTTGATGCACTCGTTATTTGTGCATGAACCTCCATTCCTATAACAACTTCCCAATTACCTGTTTTACCAGCAATGAACCGCTTTGGTTCAGGAAAACGCGTATCAATAAAGATCATAGAATAGACAAGCCTTAAAAATAAATATTATTGAGATACTCAATACATATCTTAAATTATACCAATATTAAACCTAAGCTGTTAGAAATTTTACACAACTCAAGATTACAAATATAAAAAACTACCACCATTTCTCAGGACGAAAAACCCCCGCAGCTTGTTCAATAGCATATGCAGTAGTAAACAATGTTTCTTCATGGAATGGCTTACCAATTAACTGCAAACCAAGAGGTAGGCCTTTATTACATAAACCTGCAGGAACTGATATAGCAGGTAAGCCAGCCATATTAACAGTAACTGTAAAAATATCAGTATAATAATTTTTTATTAAGTCAACAGGCTGTTCCTTTTCACCAAGCATAAAGGCTGATGAAGGCGTTACTGGAGTCAAAATAGTATCTATACCATCTCCAAATGCTTGATCAAAATCATGTTTTATAAGAGTACGAATCTTACGTGCACGCAGATAATAGGCATCATAATGAGCAGATGAAAGCACATATGTACCTATCATTATACGACATTTAACTTGCTTACCAAAACCAGCAGAACGTGTTTTCTCATACATATCAATAAGATCATCACCCTCAACTCGCAAACCATAACGAACTCCATCGTAACGAGAAAGGTTTGAAGAAGCTTCTGCTGAAGCAATAACATAATAGGCGGGTAATGCATATTTAGTATGCGGAAGAGATATATCAACAATTTCTGCTCCAGCATCTTTCAGCCAGTCTATTCCTTTATGCCATAAAATTTCAGCTTCATTAAACATATTATCTACTCGATATTCTTTTGGAATACCGACTTTAATACCTTTAAGAGATTTACCAATAGAACTCTCGTAATCTGGAACAGGAAGATCAACACAAGTTGCATCCTTATCATCAGGACCAGCCATAGAGTTTAACAGAATAGCACAATCACGTACACTACGTGCAATTGGCCCAGCTTGGTCTAAAGATGATGCAAAAGCAATCATTCCCCAACGAGAACACCTACCATAAGTAGGTTTTATACCAACGGTCCCAGTAAAAGATGCAGGTTGACGAATAGAACCTCCTGTATCAGTAGCTGTCGCACCAGCGCATAAAAAGCTAGCCACCGCAGCTGCTGAACCCCCTGAAGAACCCCCAGGTGTAAGATTGGCTTCAGAATCTTTCTGTTTCCACGGATTTACAACAGGACCATAATAAGAAGTTTCATTAGAAGATCCCATAGCAAACTCATCCATATTCAGTTTGCCAAGCATCACAGCCCCATCATCCCATAATTTTTGAGTTACTGTCGACTCATAAAAAGGCTTAAAGCCATCAAGAATATGACTACAAGCCTGTGTATGAACTCCTTTAGTAGCAAAAAGATCTTTAACACCGAGAGGTATTCCCTCTAGATTACCTGCTTTACCAGCAATAATACGATTATCAGATTCTTTAGCCATATCATGAGCTTTTTCTGCTGTTACCTCAACATAAGCATTAATCTTTGAATCAGAAGATTCTATAGACTTAAGATATGACTCAGTGAGTTCTACAGAAGAAAATTCTTTTAACCTCAACTTATCTCGAATCTCTGATATACTCATGAGATTAAGTTCTGACACAGCAACAACCCTTCTATTTTAAATTAAATTCGATAAATCTCTGATATAATAATTTATTCAACCACTTTTGGAACAAGAAAAAAATTATTTTGTACTGCGGGGGCATTAAAAATAACCTCCTTTTCTTTTTTGCCATCAGTAATAATATCATCCCGTTTTTTCATCTTCATAGGCATTACAGATACCATCGGCTCCACATTTTCAACATCCACTTCAGAAATCTGATCTAAAAACTTAACAATATTTTCAAGTTGTATTGCCATATAATCAATATCATCATTCGTCATACCTATACGAGCAAGACGTGCAATATGTTTTATAGTATGTCTATCTATAGACATTAATTTCTTACTCCAAATTTTTATTCATGGTTTGTCTCTAAACTGACAAAATGCTTCCAGGTGTTAACAATTCTACTTTTTCTATACTCCCATGCATAGCTGCTACAAACTTATCAGGAGTTGCATCAATACTTGAGAATGAACCATAATGACAAGGTATAACCTTTGAAAAGTTAAAAAAACGCTGACAAGCTAATGCGGCAACTCCTCCACCCATTGTAAACCGATCTCCAATTGGAACCAAACCAATAACTGGTTGATGAAGCTCTTCAATAAGTTTCATATCAGAAAAGATATCAGTATCTCCCATATGATACAGCGTTGGTTCATCGTTAAAATGAAGGACCAAACCATTGGCATTCCCTAAAGAATGCGATACACCATCAGAGGTTATATGCGCGGAAGAATGCAAAGCATTGACAAACGTCACTGTAAAATCTCCAAAATCGATAGTACCACCTGTATTACCCATTTCAATTTTATCCACTCCTTGAAGCTTTAACCAAGAAGCTAAATCTGCATTAGCTAATACAACGGCGTCAGTATCCTTAGCAATACTTATCGTATCTCCAACATGATCAGCATGTCCATGTGTTAAAAGAATATGCGTTAAATCTTTTACAACATCACTTTTATTAATACATGAAAAGCTTGGATTGCCAGAAAGGAATGGATCTATAAGAATTCGTGATTTACTATTTTCAACAAAAAAAGCAGAGTGTCCAAGCCAGACTACTTTCATTTTTCAAACTCCATTTAAATTATATATTCAAAAACATATATCAATCTTTTATACTAAAAATCTAATTTAGTTCTATATGATCAATTAACATACATTCTCTTAAACACACTATCGTTGTCTTTGACAAGAAAAATTACAATGACTACTATCTTTATTGAAGAACTTTCTAAAATTCTAAAGCCAAAACAACCTATAGCAGGAATTGATCTGGGAACAAAAACTATTGGTATGTCTATTTCTGATCTTAGCCAACGGATTGCAAGCCCTCGTCCTTTTATTAAAAGAAAGAAATTTACTCAAGATGCCGATATATTACTGGCTTTTGCAAAAATAGAAAAAATTAGTGCCTTTATTATTGGACTTCCAATTAATATGAACGGTTCAGAAGGTCCACGAGCCCAAGCTACACGCGATTTTGTAAAAAATATGAATGAAAAAACAGATATTCCTTTCATATTTTGGGATGAAAGACTTTCTACTGTAGCTGCCAAACGAATGCTCATTAACATGGATATCTCAAGGAAAAAACAATCAGAAAAAATTGATTCGATTGCTGCAACCTTAATTTTACAAACTGCGTTAGATAGAATTTTTTTATTGACGACAACAAAAACTTAATTCAACTTAATCCCAGCAAGAAGTCTTCATTATATGAATTAGATTAACCATAGCATCTTTATAATTAATTGTATTGTTAATATTTTTATTGAGTTCAAAAAATTATACATAAAGGTTTTACTGAAATTTATATGAAAAAAATAGATAAAAGCATTTTTCAAGGTTTTTACTGGCCTTTTGTGATTACTATAGTTGGTATTTTTTTAAGCATCTGCATTGGATGGAAAACAACTGGAACGATATTTGGTGCAGGAAAAACTTTGCTAATTTGTAGTTTCTTGGCAATTATGGAAATTTCTCTTTCTTTTGATAACGCTATACTGAATTCAAAAAAATTGAAAGGAATATCTCCTGTTTGGCAAGAACGTTTCTTAACATGGGGAATAATAATAGCTGTTTTTGGAATGCGTATTATATTCCCTATAGCTATTATCTGTATAATCGCCCAGATTACACCAATTAAAGCTATTGAAATTGCTATCTTTTATCCTCAAGAATATTTAGAAATTATCAATAAAGCATATTTACCACTTGCAGGATTTGGCGGTACATTTTTAATGTTAGTCAGTTTGAGTTTCTTTTTTGATAGTAAAAAAAAGATACATTGGATTAAATCTATAGAAATTCCTATGTCCCGTTTAGGAAAAATTAAATACTTAGAAATTGCTTGCGTATTAATTGCAACTCTATCATTTTCTTACACCTTAACTCAAAAAAAACAAATGATATTTGTGTATTCTTCTCTATGCAGTATCCTCATTTTCCTTGCTATTGCTTTCTTGGAAAGATTACTATTACTATTTAATAATTCTTCAGAAAATATTTCTAACAAAACAAAGCAAGGTTTAGCAACTTTTATATATCTTGAAGTTCTTGATGCAAGTCTTTCTTTTGATGGTGTCGTGAGTGCCTTTGCGCTAACACGAAACCTACCTATAATAGTAATAGGTCTTTCTATCGGCGCTATATACGTTCGTTCTATGACCATGACATTGCTTAGAAAAAATGTACTCAATGAATATCGCTATTTAGAGCATGGAGCATTCTATGCTATAGCATTACTATCTGTTATCATGTTTTTACAAACTATCATACATATTCCAGAAGTTATTACAGGAATTTGCAGCTCTATATTGATAATATTATCACTTCGATCATCAATAATTCATACTTCTTAACATGTATTTCTGACATAAACAGAACTATCATCATGTTCTATTTTAGTAATTTCAAATCTAATACATGAATAAAACTTATATGAAACTTTTTTGCAACTCCTTAACAATCTCCTCTACTCTTCTTTTTGTAAAAATGAGTGTAACAAACGAACACAAAACCTCTACAATCACGCTAAACCGATAAACTTCTTCCTAAGAAATAGAAACAAGCTTCTCATAATTATGGATTATTGTAATTTCATAAAATTTAAAAGAACAAACATAAAACAAAAAATCTATTCCTCAATATAACTTTCGCTTTATTTTTTTACACTGAGCTATATATTTTTCTTTCACTATAAACTCATAGAACGCATTAATTTAAAAATTACAATCTAAGATCCCTTTATCCTATGTAATAAAGACATATAATTTTTTAAATTAATAAGTCCTTCCCAGTATAACAAATCTATATACAAATATGCGAACCGAGTTCTACTACTCGATTCGCAGGTAAATAGAAATAATCAGAAGGATTTTCAGAAAGACTAAGTAGCATAATAAAGAGATGATCTTGCCAAGATGGCATTCCAGAACATGAATTCGGCACTAATTTGCGACGTCCTAAATAAAATGAAGTTGTCATAATTTCAAACTTTAGAGAATTTTTTCTAAGCATTGCAAGTGCCTGAGAAACATTCTGTACCTCCATGTACCCAAATATCATTTCTACACGTGAAAATCGTTCAGATATTCGTTCAACTATAAAGCGTTTTTCTTGTGAAATACGCGGCTTATTAGCCGTATTTATTGTTAAAATAATATTCTGTTCATGTATAACGTGGTTATGTTTTATATTTTGAAGTAACGCAGTAGGAACAGAATGAGGGTCACTCGTAAAAAAAATTGCTGTTCCTGGAACCTTCACAGGAGCATGCTGCTCTGTAGATTGTTCAATCGAACTAATAAAAGATGTTAAAGGAATATCTGTATGACGTGTAAGAGTAGATAAAAGATTTGTGCCACGTCTCCATGTCCACATAATTATCATACAGATACATGCAATTAATAAAGGTATATAACCACCTTCAAAAATTTTAAGTATATTTGCTCCAAAAAATATAATTTCAACTAATAAAATAGGAAACACAATCACAATAGTTTTTAGTAATGACCAATGCCAATATACTTGGGTGAATATAGAAAACATCATAGTAGAAATAAGCATAGTACCACTTACAGAAATACCATAAGCAGTGGTAAGCGCGTCAGAGCTTCTAAAATTAATTACAAATGCAATCACTCCTAAAAACAAAAATGTATTAACACTTGGCAAAAATACTTGTCCCTTAAATTTCTCTGATGTAAAAAGAATTTGCATACGGGGGAAAAAACCTAAATTGATTGCTTGTCGTATTAATGAAAACATCCCTGTTATTACAGCCTGACTGGCAATAACAGTTGCACATGTTGCCATAAAAATTGCAAATGGCAAAAACCAGCTTGGAAACATTAAATAAAAAGGATCAATTATTGCTTCAGGCTTTGCAAGAACTAGAGCTCCCTGCCCTAAATAATTAAGGGTCAAAGCAGGAAATACAACAACCATCCAAGCATACTGGATTGGACGACGTCCAAAATGTCCAAGATCTGTATAAAGAGCTTCAGCTCCTGTAACTGTTAAAAACGCAGAACCAAGTATGAAAAAAATAAGATGGTTTTCTTTCATAATTAATTTTATAGCATAAATAGGATTTAAAGCAGCTAAAATACTCCAATCATTAACAATATTTAAAATTCCTGAAATAGCCAGAATTGTAAACCAAACTATCATTACAGGAAAGAAAAAACGCGCCATTGCTCCAGTTCCATGTGACTGAACAGCAAATAACAGCACCAATATACCTATAGAAATAGGCATAATAAAATCTTCTAGCCCTGGAGCAACATGCTTTAAACCTTCTATAGCAGAAAGCACAGAAAGCGCTGGAGTTACCATGGTATCGCCTACAAACAAAGAAGCGCCTGCTAACCCAAGAAAAATTAATATTGTTTTTTTAATGCAATCTTTTTTTAATAATAAGGCAAGTAACGATAACGTTCCCCCTTCACCATCATTATCAGCTCTTAAGAATAACAATACATATTTTATTGTTACAATAATTGTAAGAATCCATATCATTATTGACGTTACACCAATAATTTCTGTCCTATCTAAAGAACCATTAGCTTCTAAAGGTTTCACTGCACCTCTAAAAGCATATAAAACACTGGTACCTATATCTCCATAAACGACACCTATAGATTCTAACGTAAGATAAAACAATTGATATTTATCAATTTTAGAATGAGTTCGGTAAGTATCAATCATTACAAATATCAGCCTTAATTTATTCCAAATGACCTTCTAGATAATAGAAATATTATTTTATCCTTTACTTATCAAATGTTTTAACTTTAAGCTAAGGAATTAGAACTTATTGTTGATATGAATAAGTAAAAAAATAATATATTAATATTAACTCCTCCATACTAAAGTCAAACATGAAATATAAACCATGATAAGCATCATTTATTCACAATTTACGTTACAAAAATTTTAATTTACTTAAGGACCTATTTACAACATATCAAGATAACTATTCTATATCTTATTAGAAATTCCACTGGAAATTTTTTCCCATATCTGTGAAGCAATCTGCTGATATGTAATGACTATATCTTTTTCTGGCTTATAAAGAAAAATTGGCATCCCAATATCTGAAGAAATCCTAATATCAATATCAAAAGGCAAGGCGCCTAAAAATTCTACACCTAGACGTTTAGCTTCATCAGAAGCCCCACCACGACCATATATATCATAATATAAGCCAGTATCATCAGCTATAAAATAACTCATATTCTCAACTATTCCAAGAACAGGAACTTGTACTTTATTAAACATAGTAACTGCTCTGCGTGCATCAATCAAAGCTAAATCTTGTGGTGTAGAAACTATAACTACACCAGAAAGAGAAATTTGCTGCACTATTGTTAATTGAGCATCTCCTGTTCCTGGAGGCATATCTACTATAAGAATATCTAATTGACCCCAATTAACTTTTTTAAGCATCTTAATCAAAGCAGATTGAACCATAGGACCACGCCAAATCAATGCAGCTTCTTCATCTACAAGAAAACCTATTGACATAACTTTTATGTTATAATTTTCCATAGGTTTAAGAATTTCTCCTTCTAATATTTCTGGTTTTCCCTGAATATTGAGGAGTCTTGGTAAAGATGGTCCATAAATATCAGCATCAAGAATAGCAACCTTTAAATCCAGGTTTTGTAATGCTAATGCCAAATTAACTGCTGTAGTAGATTTTCCTACGCCGCCTTTCCCAGATGCTACAGCGATAACTGAACAAACTCCTGGAAGAGGTTTTGGGTTATATACTGTTTTTTTATTTATTTTTTGGTCTGATGTAAGAGTAACAATAGCATCTTTTACTTCTGGTAAAGCAATGACAAGTTCTTGAGCCTTTAAACGCAAAGGTTCAAGATTTTTAGCAAGATGCATCGGTACCGTTATTGAAAAATACACCTTTTTTTGAACGATAAAAATTTCAGATACGAGATTCATATCGACAATATTTTTTTGACTTTCGGGAATATAAAGAGTTTCGAGAACTTGGAGGATTTTTTCTTCTTTTATATCATTCATATCAATTCAATTACTTTTAGTGATTTTATATATTTTGATATGTTGGGTGATTTTTATTTTTTATACTTGGACCTTGGTTGCGGGGGCGGGATTTGAACCCGCGACCTTCAGGTTATGAGCCTGACGAGCTACCGGGCTGCTCCACCCCGCGATATAGATTGAGTTTTTTAAATGAACCATGATTACAAGTTTTCATGGATTGCCTTTTATAGACCTGGCAACGACCGACTCTTCCGCGTCTTAAGACGAAGTACCATAGGCGCTGGAGCGTTTCACGGCCGTGTTCGGAATGGGAACGGGTGCAGTCACTCCGCAAAAGCCACCAGGTCTATAAAGGGCAAAAAAGATGATAATAGTCAATGAGAACGATCAAGCCAATCGAGCTATTAGTACTGGTAAGCTTCACTGGTTACCCAACTTCCACACCCAGCCTATCAACGTGGTAGTCTTCCACGGCTCTGATAGGGAATACTCGTTTTCAGGTTGGTTTCCCGCTTAGATGCTTTCAGCGGTTATCCATTCCGTATGTAGCTACCCTGCTATGCCCTTGGCAGGACAACAGGTCCACCAGAGATACGTCCATCCCGGTCCTCTCGTACTAGGGAAAGATCCTGTCAATATTCCTGCACCCACGGCAGATAGGGACCGAACTGTCTCACGACGTTCTGAACCCAGCTCACGTACCGCTTTAATTGGCGAACAGCCAAACCCTTGGGACCTGCTTCAGCCCCAGGATGCGATGAGCCGACATCGAGGTGCCAAACAACCCCGTCGATATGGACTCTTGGGGGTCATCAGCCTGTTATCCCCGGCGTACCTTTTATCCGTTGAGCGATGGCCCTTCCACACGGGACCACCGGATCACTATGACCGACTTTCGTCTCTGCTCGACTTGTTTGTCTTACAGTCAGGCGGGCTTATGCCATTGCACTCAACAAGCGATTTCCGACCGCTCTGAGCCCACCATCGCGCGCCTCCGTTACTCTTTCGGAGGCGACCGCCCCAGTCAAACTACCCACCATACACTGTCTCGGATCCGGATAACGGACCGCGGTTAGACATCCATGTGGATAAGGGTGGTATTTCAAGGATGGCTCCACAAAAGCTGGCGCCCTTGCTTCAAAGCCTACCACCTATCCTACACATACCTACACAAATGCCAGTGTAAAGTTATAGTAAAGGTGCACGGGGTCTTTCCGTCTGACCGCAGGAACCCCGCATCTTCACGGGGAATTCAATTTCACTGAGTCTGCGTTGGAGACAGCGGGGAAGTCGTTACGCCATTCGTGCAGGTCGGAACTTACCCGACA